>DASUXI010000143.1:0-11955 GCA_036377995.1 Gaiellaceae bacterium | reverse complement strand
CGCGCTACCCGATCTTCTTGAGCGGCGCTGCCGCCATCGCGTACATCCCGCGCCGGTCGAGACGGAGCTCGGCTTTCGTCAACGTCGGATCCGTCTCGCCGATCACCCTGAATCTGAGCCGCTTCCCGGTGATCCGATACGCGTAGAGCTCGCGCCACTTGTGGAACTTCGGATCCGCGCTCGTGATCGCGATGCGCCGGCGGGGCAGCAACCGGTAGCGCGCGTGCTCTCCGTCGACCGGCGTCGCGTTCAATGCCGGATCCCATCCTGTCCGGATCACCGAAGGAACCCCGTGCTCCCGGGTGAACGTGAGATCGAGACGCCAGGTCGTGGCCGCTCTCAGCCCGTTGTCGCGCAGGAAGAATCGGATCTCGGGCTCCGTGTAGCCCGCCGCCGCCATGGCGGCCCTCACCCGGTCGAAGGAGATGAGTCCCGTGTCCCACGTGCCGAGCAGCGGATCGCGGAGCTGCCGGCTGGTCTCGTTACGCGGAGCGCCCAGCGAGACCTGCGTCGGGCTTCCCATCAGCCCGAGCAGCACGGCCACGATCGCCGCCAACGCTCCCCTGCGCACCCCTGAACCGTGGCATGGGCCGGCGGCCCCGGTCAAGGCGCCCGTTAACCTTGCCCAATGAAGGGGGCGGTCGCCGCCGGACATCCGTTGACGGCCCGGGCAGGCGCGCAGGTGCTCGAGGCCGGGGGCAACGCGGTCGACGCCGCCGTGGCCGCGGCATTCGTCTCCTGGGTGGCGGAGAGCCCCCTCACCGGTCCGGGCTCGGGCGGGTTCGTCCTCGTCCACCGCGCCCGGGACCGCTCGACCCGCGTGCTCGATTTCTTCGTCGCGGTCCCAGGGCTCGGCCGGGAGGCCGTCGAGCACACGGCGATGGAGCGAGTCGAGGTCGACTTCAGTGGCGGCTCGACTCAGACCTTCGACATCGGCGCCGCGTCGTGCGCGGTGCCGGGTGCTGCGCTCGGGCTCGAGCAGGCGCATCGGTCGTACGGCTCGATCCCCTGGCCGGATCTGTTCGGGCCGGCGATCGAGCTCGCGCGGCGCGGCGTCGAGCTGAACAACGGCCAGGCGTACCTTCACCGCATCCTCGACCTGATCCTGCGCCACACTCCGGAGTCGCGGGCGGTGTACGAGGTGGAGGGCGGGCAGCTCGTCGCAGGGGACACGCTCGTGCAGTCCGATCTCGCCCGCACACTCGAGCTCCTCGCGGAGAGAGGCGCCGGGGAGCTCTACACGGGTGACCTCGGGGCGTCGATCGTCGACCACGTCCTTGCCTCGGGAGGCCTGATCACGCGTCGCGACCTTGCCGACTACCGCGTCATCCGCCGCCGTCCCGTGCGCGCCGAGTTTTGCGGGGAGGTGTTTCTCTCGAATCCGCCGCCGTCCCGCGGGGGCGAGTTGATCGCGCACAGCCTGCCGCTGCTCGAGGACGAGGGTGTCGGAGAGCCCGGCACGGCTGAGGCAATCGCCGCGCTCGCGCGCGTGATGCGCGAGCAGGCGAAGAGGCTCCGGCGGCCCGCCGCCGTCGTCTCGCGCGGCACCACGCACATCTCCGTGATCGACGGGAACGGCAATGCGGTGGGCCTCACGGCCTCGACGGGCTCGGGGTCGGGCGTAGTGGTCCCCGGCACCGGGATCCATCTCAACAACATGATCGGCGAGTTCGAGCTTGCCCGCGCCCCGCGGGCGGGCACGCGTCTGTCGTCGATGATGAGCCCGACCGTTGTCCTGCGAGAGGGGTGCCCGCATCTCGTCGTCGGCAGCGCCGGCTCACTCCGCCTGCGGGGCGCCGTCATGCAGATCGTCGTCAACGTCGTGGCGCACGGCATGCCCGTGAAGGATGCGATCGAGAGCCCGCGCGTCCACCTCGAGGGAGACATCCTCCATTGCGAGGGAGGCCATGCTCCGGCGGAGCTCGACCGGCTCGAGGAACAGGGCTGGAACGTCACGCGCTGGCGCAGCCGCAATCTCTATTTCGGCGGAGCGGCGGCGGTCACCTCCGAGGATGGTGAGCTCGCGGCCGCGGGCGATCTTCGCCGCGGCGGCGCCGGCGTGGTCGTCGGATGATCGTCCGGCCGGCCCGTCCCACCGACGCAGAAGGGCTCACCGAGCTCGGCAGCGCGGTCGGCTCCGAGCCCGAGGGCTGGCTCGTCACGACCAACGGGTGGCGCGGCGCGGCCGAGGAGCGCCGCTATCTGCGCGCGATCCGCCGCTATCCCAACGCCGCGGTCTACGTCGCGGAGGACGAGGGGGAGATCGTCGGCCGCCTTTCGGTCGCGCGGGACCAGCATCCGGCCAGCAGTCACGTCGCAGACGTCGGGCTCATGGTGGCTGCGTCCCACCGCCGCAGGGGGATCGGTACCGCGCTCCTCGACGCCGCCGTGCAGTGGGGGCGCGAAGCGGGGGTGCGCAAGCTCGAGCTCCACGTCTTCCCGTGGAACGCTGCCGCGATCGCGTTGTACGAGCGGTACGGCTTCGTCAAGGAGGGCTACCGGCGCGGGCACTACCGTCGCGGCGACGAGTACGTCGACGCCATTCTCATGGCGTACGAGCTCTGACCGGCCGAGGCCGCCGGCTAACCGCCGCCGGTGACCCAGACCTGGTCGCCCATACCGAGGCCGAGCCCTTCGAGCGCGCTCGCCGGATTGCCGCGCACGACCGTGAGCCAACCGCGCGGGTCCATGAGGACGCCGTACTCGCCCGGCTCGAAGTCGGCGTAGGTCTTGCCGCTGCGCGCGCGTGCCGCGCCGGACACGCCTTCGACCGCGAGCTCGCCGCTCTCCCAGAGGCCCGCCGCTTCGAGGTGCGCGCGCCTCACGTTCAGCTTCACGTTCCCGAAGCGGTTGAACTCCAGCACCTGGCAGCGGATCTTCCCCGGTTCCGTCTCCGGCTCGGGCACGGCCAAGCCGACGAGCGTGTCCGGGTCGAGCTCCTCCCCGAGCTTCTCGACGGGCATCCCCGAGGCGAGGTGGGCGGTCGCCGGACAGAGGATGTCGCGAGCCTGGAACGAGGGGGAGACCGGCTGCACGATCACTTCGGGCGATGTGATCTCGATCACACGGCCCGCGCCCCCGATCGACTCGAGGGCCGGCATCAGGAGCCCGTTGTCGGGACCCACGAAGAGCCGGCCGTTCTGGGCGACGACTGCGATGTCGCGGTCCTTGCCGACGTTCGGGTCGACGACGGCGAGGACGACGGCGTCCTCGGCGATGTACGGCAGCGAGTCGAGAAGGAGCAAGGCGCCCGAGACGATGTCGAGCGTCGGGACGAAGTGCGAGATGTCGACGATCCTGCTCTGCGGCGCGATCCGGCTCATCACCGCGTGGCAGATGCCCACCCACTCGCCGCTGAGGCCGAAGTCGCTGAGGAAGGCAATGGGACGTGGAGCGGCGGCCATCGAGCGTGAGCATGGCCCGGCGACGCCTTCCTTGCAAGTGCCCCGAAGTGCGACACTCTCGGCCGTGACCACGACCGCGGGCGCAATCCACGTCGACGAGACGGCTCTGGCCGAGCTCGACGGGGCATTTCGAGGTGAGGTGGTGACGCCGGACGGCCCCGGCTACGACGAGCATCGCAAGATCTGGAACGGCTCGTTCGACCGCCGTCCCGCGCTGATCGCGCGGTGTGCGGGCGTCGCCGACGTCGTCGCCGCCGTCCGGTTCGGCCGGCAGAGCGGCCTCCCGGTTGCCGTGCGGAGCGGTGGGCACAGCTTTCCCGGCCTGTCGGTCGCCGACGACGCGCTGATGATTGACCTCAGCCCGATGAAGGGCGTGCGCGTCGACCCGGACGCACGGACCGCGCGCGTCCAGGCCGGAGTGCTGCTCGGCGAGCTCGATCGCGAGACCCAGCAGTTCGGCCTCGCGGTTCCGTCCGGGATCGTCACTCACACCGGCGTCGCCGGCCTGACGCTCGGCGGCGGGATCGGCTGGATCATGCGCAAGCACGGCCTGAGCGTCGACAAGCTCGTCTCGGTCGACGTGGTCACGGCCGACGGGGAGTTCGTCAAGGCGAGCGCGGACGAGAATGCCGACCTCTTCTGGGGCGTGCGCGGCGGCGGCGGCAACTTCGGGATTGCCACAGAGTTCGAGTTCAACTGCGTGCCGCTAGGCCCCCAGGTGGTCGCCGGGCCTGTCTTCTGGGCGATCGAGGATTCCCCGGAGGTTCTGCGCTTCTACCGCGACTGGCTCGTGGACGCTCCCGACGAGCTGATGACGATCGTCGTCCACCGCAAGGCTCCGCCGCTACCGATCGTGCCGCAGGAGCTGCACGGCAAGCTCGTGGTGATGGTGATCTGTTGTTACGCAGGGCCGGTCGAGGAAGGCGAGCAGGTCGTCCGGCCGCTCAAGGAGTTCGGCGCGCCGCTGCTCGACCTGTGCGTGCCCAAGCCTTACCTCGTCCATCAGGCGATGTTCGATCCCGCGTTCGTGCCTCGCCGTTGGTACTACTTCAAGAGCTGCGACGTCGCGGCGCTGACCGACGACATCATCGACGTCACCGTCGAGCACTCGATGAACATCGCGTCGCCGCTGACGTCTTTCCCGATCTGGCAAATGGGCGGCGCGGTCTCGCGCGTCGGAGAGGACGACACTGCGTTCGGGGGCCGCGGGGCCGGCTTCACGTACAACATCGGCGCATCCACCGAGACGAGCGAGGGCTTCGAGGAAGAGCGTGAGTGGGTGCGGAACTTCTGGGCCGCGCTCGAGCCCTGGCACCAGGGCG
The DNA here is from genome assembly GCA_036377995.1 of Gaiellaceae bacterium. Taxonomy (GTDB): domain Bacteria; phylum Actinomycetota; class Thermoleophilia; order Gaiellales; family Gaiellaceae; genus 3-1-20CM-4-69-9. The sequence goes on along the minus strand of DASUXI010000143.1, from coordinate 7,229 downwards.
TGTACGTGAACTTCCTCGGCGACGAAGGAGCGGAGCGCGTGCGCCAGTCCTACGGCCCCGAGAAGTACGAGCGATTACAGGCCCTGAAGCAGAAGTACGACGCGGACAACTTCTTCCGCATCAACCAGAACATTCCGCCCTCGTAGCTCGCGTCGATCGGCTCGGTCGAGCTAAACGAACGCTCAGTAGAGATCCGCCCCGCGCACAGCCATGCTTTTTCTGCCTCCGAACTCGGCGGCAAGGAGCTTTGGAGAAGACATGCGCATTCGCGTCAGCGATCCGTCACTCGTGCCCGAGCTGCTCGACTTCCTCCACACGGGCACCGACGTCGTCGCCGAGGCCGTGAGCCCTGACGAGGTCGAAGTGTCGCTCATCGGCTCGTACGGCCTCGATGCGATGCGAATGGAGCTGTACCTCCGGCTTCGCGCCTGGGAGGCGGCTCGCCGGTCTCGCGGCGTCACCGCCGAGCTCGTCGACGGGCCCACCTGATCCGAGCGGCGAGCCGCCCGCTCAGTCGGCGGTGCGTCCGGCGGAGACCTCGCCCCTCCACGCGCCCGTCTCGGCGCCCCGGCTCTCGACGAGCTCCTTGAAGCGCTCGAGATCGCCGCGGACACGTCGCGCATCGAGCCCCGCGGCGGAGCCGACGGCCTCAGCCATACCTTCCGCCTGGTAGCTCATCGAGAGGCGGATCAGGGCTCGCGAATCCCCGCGCGGCTCGAAGCTCACGGTCCCCCGCGTCTTCTTGCCGTCCTCGCTGATCCAGCTGATCTGGCGGTCAGGATGCTGCTCGAGGATCTTCGCGTCCCACTCGTGACGTCTCCCGGCGACCGTCGCCGCCCAGTGAAGGCGCGTGTCGGCGATCTGTCGCACATCGTCGACACCCTCCATGAACAGGGGGAAGTCCTCGAACTGAGTCCACTGGTTGTAGGCGGTCGAGACCGGGACTCCCACCTCGATCGACTCGTCGATCGTGCGCGGGGTGGTTCCGCCCTTCGACACAAGGCCCGTCAGCCGGCGGCGTGACCTCGGCACTACCAGCGCTGCCGCGACACCGCCGACCCCGACGAGGATCAGCGCGTTCCGAAGCTTGTTGCTGCGCTTCTTCTCGACCCGGCCGAGAGCCTTCTGCAGGCTCGTCGTCATCTGTTGGAGCTCGCGGCGGAGCTTTGGATCGGCGCTGAGCCTGCCGACGGCTGCGGCGAGGCCGACTCGCCGTGCCGCTCGCCGCCGCGCCATCGCACCGTGGCCGATTGCCGAGAGCAGCTGCTTGCGGAACTTACGGTCCTGGGCGAGCTTGACGGCCAGGTCCATCTGGGCAGTGGCGTTCTCTTTGAGAGCTTGTGCCTTGCTGGTCTTGAGCATTCTGAGAATCCTTTCCTCGGTTCCTACTCCTCTACCTCGGATCGCCGCGGTCAAACCGCCGCGCAGTCAAGGTAGTGGATTCCGAGTGACTCTCGTTGGTCGGGCCGAGGCCCAGGGGGGCTCAGCCGATGCCGCCCCAGCTGCCGTGGAGCTCGAAATCAGGTTCGGAATCGTCCGGCTCTTCGGTCTTCGGCTCCGGATAGACCTCTTCGGGCGTCGCGGAGTGTGCCTCGACGTCGTCGGAGACGTCTTCTACGAGCCGCTTGTCCTGCGCGTCTTCGGACACAACCTCACTCCCGTTGCAGAGGGATTCGCCGTTCACTGGACGGACGGCACGGTCCCATTCTTCCCCAGTGGTCAAGCTTCCGCCGCCCAGGACCGCACCTCGGTCACGTCGACCGCGAGCACGGGACCGGGCGGCGGCTCGACGCGGTACTGCGGGTACTTTGCCGCCAGCAGTCCGACGGCGTGCTCACGCTCGTCGCCGTGGTCGAGCACGCGGGCCCGGCCGCGCAGGCGCATCCACCACAGCTGACGCCAGTCCTCCTCGTAGTGATCGATAAGGATCGTGACGTCCGGCCTCACCCGGGCGTTCTCGATCCGGCGGAGCTTCTGCGAGCGCTTCGGCTTGCTGTCGACGGCCGAGTACAGCGTGTCTCCGTCGACGGCGAAGACGATCGGCACGAGGTGTGGACGTCCGTCCGCGTCGGTCGTCGCCAGCCGTGCCACGCGCGCCGCCGCTAGTCTCGACTCGTGCATCTCGGCGTCATCCTGCCGAACTACGGGAGCGCTTCGAGCCCCGCGGAGATTCGCCGCGTCGCGGAGCTCGCCGTGGAGCTCGGCTACGACTCGATCTGGGCGACCGAGCACATCATCGTCGGCCCGGAGGGCGTCGATCCCTACGGACGCGTCTACGACCCCCTCGTCACGCTCGGGTGGCTCGCCGGGCTCACCGAGTCGATCGGTCTCGGCACCTCGATCATCCTCGCGCCGCTCCACAACCCGATCCATCTTGCGAAGGAGGTCGCGACGCTGCAGGAGCTCTCGGGCGGCCGCCTCGTCGTCGGCCTCGGGCTCGGCTGGCACCGGGACGAGTTCGAGTTCATGGGCGTGCCGTTCTCCGGCCGGGGCCGTCGCACGGACGAAGCCATCGAGATCATGCGCGCGCTCTGGAGGGGCGACGCCGACTTCGACGGAGAGCTCTGGTCGTTTCACGACGCGACGGCGGAGCCTCATCCGTCGCCGCCGCCCGAGATCTGGATCGGCGGCAGCTCGGACCGCGCGATCCGGCGGGCGCTCGAGCTTGGCGACGCGTGGCATCCCTCACGCGGCTCCAACGTCGATCACGTGCGCAAAGTGAAGCTGCAGCACCCGGAGCTCCGGGTCATCCCGCGGACGGCCCCGGAGAACGTCGACGCCCTGCTCGACGCCGGCGCCGAGGGCGCGATCGTCCACTTCGCGGACGAGGCGGCGATGCGAGACTTCGTTCGGCGCTAGCGGACGACGTCGATCCGGCCGCGCATCAGGGTCGGATGGAAGGTGCAGAGATAGGAGATCCGGCCGGGCTTCGTGAAGCGGACGACCTGCAGCTGTCCGGGCTCGAGCGGCCGCGGCCTGATCAAGCGGGAGCGAATGTGACCGTGTGCGTCCGTGTCGGCGACCGTGTGCTGGATCTTCCCCGTGTTGACGAACCGTACTTCCTCTCCGACGTGCACCGTGACGACCTTCGGCCTGAAGAAGAAGTCGCCCATGCGCACGATCACCGGCCGGCGCGCGGGGGTGCCTCCGTCACTGCCGGAAGCACCCCCGGCCGAAGCCGATCCGAGCGTTACCGCGAACGCAGCTGCGACGGTGAGCGCTCGAAGCCGCATGCGGCTACCTGACCGTGAAGGTGATCGACGCCTTCGGGCCGATCGCGGAGTGGTCGTTGTTCGCGAGGAACACGACCAGGTGGTGGGTTCCCTTCGGCAGAGCGCGATACGTGATAGTCGGGAGCACCGAAGGCGAGTACTTGCCGGCGATCCCGAGCATCACGGCGAGCTTCCCGTTCGCCCCGGAGTACTTCGGATAGTCGTACTTGCCGTTGTCCATCGAGAAGTGCAGATGGCCGGTGTTTGCCTTCTTCGTCTTGCCTACGTCCTTGGCATCCAGCTTGAAGTTCGTGAGCTTGACGGTGAACGTGGTCTTCGAATGAGTCGATGCGCCGGGCTTCGGCGTCACGAACTTGACGCTCGGCGTCACCGCGGCGAGCGCGACGGCCGAGGTGGCGAGCGCCGCGGTGACGGCGAGGCCGAGGCAGAGCTTCTTCATGTCTTCTCCCTGGTCGGGTGCGAGTTTCCGACCTGATTCGCACGGCGGCGCCGACCGGTTCGGACCGGGGTGTGAGCGCTAGCGCATGTTGCCCGTGTGCCCGAGCGAGTAGCGCCCGGGCTGGGGCCACACACAGAGGCCGTGCGGGCTCGAGCCAACGCGGATGCGGGCCAGGAGCCGGCCGGTCCGCGTGCTGATCGCGTACACCTCGGCGTTGTAGCGTCCGGTCAGCCAGAGCACGCGCCCGTCGATGGAGACATCGCCCATGTCGGGGCTGCCGCCGCCCGGGATCCTCCACTTCCGGATCACCTTCTGCGTGCGGAACGAGACCACCGACACGCTGCCCTCGTTGCGGTTGGAGACGTAGAGCGCGCGGCCGTTTCGGCTGACGACGATGCCGTGTGCCCCGGCGCCGGTCCTGATGAAGCCGACCACTTTGAAGCGCCGCGGATCGACCTTCCACAGGCCGCCCGCCGCGAGGTCTGCGACGTAGAAGATCTTCGCGTTCGGCGCGGCACGGACGTCCTGCGGAACGGCGTGCGCGGCGGGAACGGAGATCACGCCGATGACTCGCGGATGCCGGACGTCGACCTTGAGCAGCTGGCCGGAGAACTCACAGCTGACGATTGCGTAGCTCCCGTCGGCCGAGAAGTCGAGATGGTTGACCCCGGAGCACGGGACGGTCAACGAACGGATGAGGCGAAACGTGCGGGCCGAGCGAAAGTCGAGCCGGTGCAGGCGCTCGGCCACGACGATCGCGAACCGGCCGTCGATCGTGAAGTAGAGGTTGTAGGGGTCGTCGACCGGGATCGGCGACCCGGGACGTCCTGTCCGCGGGTTGATCGGCGTGAGCGAGTTCCCGAGGTCGTTGTTGACGTAGAGCCTGCTCAGGTCGTGTGCCGGCGTGATGTGCTGCGGCAACGCCCCGACGCCGAAGTGGCCGATGATGCGATAGGTGCGCGGGTCGATGACGTCGACCGAGTTGCTCGCGCTGTTCGGGACGTAGACCAGATGCCGTGCTCGCCGGGCGGTCGGGCTGAGCATCCCGGGGAGATCGTGCGCGTACAGGTTGAGGCCCGGGGGATCGCCGTGGGCATGTCGAGATGCGAGCGCCGGCGCCGCGACCGCGAGCGCAGTCGCAGCGAGGATCGACGCGGCACGCGCGATGCGGCTCCTGCGGCGTCGCGCGGCTCCCACCGGCCACATGATTTCAAGTGCATCCGCCACGACACGATTTCTTAACGTGATTCTCATGTGTCCCGGCTAGCTTGACCTCGTGTCGACAGACAGCACGAGGGCCGGTGTCCTCGGCGAGCTCGACCTGGCCCTTGGCTGTGTCCGGCGCCGATATGCCGTCGGCCTGGCAGCCCTCGTAGTGGGCGGGGTCGCCCTCGCGGCGACCAGGCTCGGCCGGGGCGCGTTCGACGGCGCGGTCGCGAGCCTGTCGCAAGCGCGACCGGGATGGCTCGTCCTTGCCGCCGGAGCCTTTGGCGCCTCGCTCCTGAGCTCGGCGGCCGCCTGGCGCGTGGGGCTCGGGGCCTGCGGCGGAGACGCCGGCTACGGACAGGTATCGGCCAGGTATGCGATCGGCTCGCTCGTGAATGCATTCGCTCCCGCACATCTCGGCGGCGCCGTGCGGCTCGGGCTGATGTCGCAGACGCTGACCGGCGAGAATCGGGTCTGGCGCGCAGGTGGCATCGGCGGGGTGGTCGGTGTGGCGCGGACGCTCGCGCTCGCGGTGCTCGTCGTGTCGGCGGCGGCCTGGGGGCGGATCCCGCTCTGGCCCGCGCCCATCCTCGTCCTGGTCGTCCTCGCGGCGGTCGGCCTGGGCGTGACGTTCAGCCACCGAGTTACCGGTCGCATGCGCAGCGGCCTCGAGGTCTTCCGGACGTTCCGCACCTCTCCCCGGCGGATCGCGCGCGTCTTCGCCTGGATCTTCCTGGCATCCGCCTGGCGTGTGGCGGCGGCAGCCGCCGTCGTCGTCGCGATGGGAGTCGGAAGGCCGTTCTACGTCGCGCTCGTGCTCCTCACCGCATTTGCCCTCTCCGGTCTGATCCCGCTGACGCCCGGCAACTTCGGCGCGGGGGCGGGAGTTGCGACCCTCGCGCTGCACGGCACGGGCGTCGGCGTCGGGACGTCCCTCGCAACCGGCGTCGCGTTCCAGGCCGTCGAGACGTTTGCGGGCGTGACCCTCGGGCTCGCCGGAGCGACCCTGCTGGCGCCGTCCGGCTCACGCGTCAGGCGCTGGTCGGTGGCGGCCGCTGGGGTCGCGGTGATCCTTGCCGCCGGCGCCCTCGGCATCGCGACGGTCGAGCTGGTCTGACGGGTCACTGAGTAAGCTCCCGCCGATGGAGCTGCTCGCCCGGCCGCTGGACGACCTGTGCGGCGAGGCGCGGCGCCTGCGCGACGAGGGGCACGGCCGGCTCGTCACGTATTCGCCGAAGGTGTTCATCCCGCTGACGAAGCTCTGCCGGGACGTGTGCCACTACTGCACCTTCGCCCGTCCCCCGCGGCGCGGCGAGCGCGCGTATCTGACGGTCGAAGAGGTTCTGGAGATCGCGCGAGCCGGGGCCGCTGCCGGCTGCAAGGAGGCGCTCTTCACGCTCGGCGACAAGCCCGAGCTTCGCTATCGCGCGGCGCGAGAGGAGCTCGCGGCTCTCGGCTGCGAGACCACGCTCGAGTACCTCGCGCGTGCGGCGGGGGCCGTGCTCGAGGAAACCGGCCTGCTGCCGCACCTCAATCCGGGCGTGATGACCCGCGACGACGTGACGAAGCTCCGTGGCGTCAGCGTCTCGATGGGGCTGATGCTCGAGTCCGCGTCCGACCGTCTGTCCGCTCGCGGAGGTCCTCACCACGGCTCACCGGACAAGGCGCCGGAGGCTCGGCTGGCGACGATCGCGGCGGCCGGCGAGGAGCGCGTGCCGTTCACGACCGGGATCCTGATCGGAATCGGCGAGACGCGGACGGAACGCCTCGAGGCGCTGCTCGCCATCCGGAACCTGTCGGAGCGGCACGGTCACGTTCAGGAGGTGATCGTCCAGAACTTCCGCGCCAAGCCGGGGACGCGCATGGCGGACGCTCCGGAGCCTGCGCTCGAGGAACTGCTCTGGACGATCGCGGTCGCGCGCATCGTGCTCGGTCCGCACGCTCACATCCAGGCGCCGCCGAATCTCTCCGGCGACGACTTCGCGCGACTCCTCGACGCCGGCATCGACGACTGGGGCGGCGTGTCGCCGGTCACGATCGACCACGTAAACCCGGAGGCGCCGTGGCCGGACATCGAACGGCTGCGCGCTGCAACCGAGAGCCGGGGCCTCGAGCTCGCGCCGCGCCTCCCGGTCTATCCCGAATGGCTCTCGGGCGAGTGGGTCGACCCGCGGGTGATGCCGTCGACGCTGCGCGCCTCGGACTCCCTCGGGCTGGCGCGCGAGGACGGCTGGTCGCCGGGCGAGACGGGCTCGGTCCCGTTCATCCCCCGAGACGCGCTGCCGGTCGACTCGCGTGACGAGCTCGGCGAGGACGAGGTCGTTCGGCTCTTCCGCGCGCGCGGGCGTGAA
>DASUXI010000142.1:0-5198 GCA_036377995.1 Gaiellaceae bacterium | reverse complement strand
CCGTCCTTGAAGTACTGCCCGAAGGAGAAGTTCCCGAGCATCTCGTAGAACGTCAGGTGGTGCCCGTCGAGCCCGACCTCGTCGATGTCGGGCGTCCGGAAGCATTTCTGCACCGTGGTGAGCAGGGGCGCGGGCGCCGCTTCACGTCCCAGGAAGAACGGCATCAGCGGTTGCATCCCGGCGGTTGTCAGCAGCGTCGACCGGTCGTCGGAACGTGGGATCAGCGAGGCCGAGGGGCGGAAGGTGTGCCCCTTGGACTCGAAGAAGGCGCGGTAGCCCGCCCGCAGCTCGGCCGACGTACGCATCCTCGAATTCTAGGGGCCGGGTCAGGCCGCCCCCGCGGCCGTCAACCCTCGGCGACCCTCGACTCGATCTCTTCCTCGGTCCCGATCTCCTCGCGGATCTTCTCGAGCGACCGGCGGATGAGCCGCGACACGTGCATCTGCGAGATTCCCACCTGCGCCGCGATCTGGGACTGGGTGAGCCCCTTGAAGAACCGGAGGTGGAGGATCGTGCGCTCCCGGTGGTCAAGCACGCGGAAGCCGGGCGCGAGCACGGCTCGGTTCTCGGAGATCTCGTAGGCGTCCTCATCGCTCCCGATCGACTCCAGCGGGTCGACCTCCTCCCCGTTCTCCCCGATCCCGCCCGTGGACAGCGAGAGCGACGTGTAGGCACGGCCGGACTCGAGTGCCTCCACGACCTCTTCCTCCTGCGCCCCCGAGGCCTTCGCGAGCTCGGCGATCGTCGGCGAATGGCCCAGCTGGACGGTGAGCTCCTCGACGAGCCTCGAAAGCTTGACGTTCAGCTCCTGGAGCCCTCGGGGGACCCGGACCGACCAGCCCTTGTCGCGGAAATGGCGCTTGATCTCGCCGATGATGTTCGGGGTCGCGTAGGTGGTCAGCTCCACTCCGCGGTCGAGGTCGAAGCGGTCGATCGCCTTGATGAGGCCGATCGCCCCGATCTGGACGAGATCGTCCAACGGCTCGCCGCGATAGGAGTAGCGCCTGGCGAGAGAGCGCACGAGCGACATGTACCGCTCGATCAGCTGCTCGCGCGCCTGGAGGTCTCCTTCGACGTGGTAGCGGCGCAGCAAGACCTTGTCGTGCTCGTTCACGGGCCGCTCCCGTCACCGTGCTCGACGCGTTTCGTCAGCTCGACCCACTGGCCGCCGTCACGGTCGACGATCCCGACCCCGTCACAGACTGTTGCGAGGATCCGCCGGAGGTCGAGGGCCTCGCCGCTCCTCCCGTGGTCGAGCTCCTCCTTGATCGAGGCGAACGGCCCGACAAGCGTCCTCAGCTCGCCGTCGAGCACGCGCACGAGCAACGTGACCTCGTTCGCGCCGGTCCGCTCGAGCAGCGTGTCCACCGCGAGCTCGAGATCCTCGAGATGCTCGATGGTCAGATCGAGGCGCGCGGCCAGCCCGCCCAGCACGAGATGTGCGACGGGATGAAAGGCCTCGTCGGCGGGGAGGGTGAGGGTGATCTCGTCAGGCAAAGGTCAGACTCGGTTTCGGCGCAGGTTAGAACGCACGACCGGCTCGATCGGTTGCGCCCTCACGGCTGGATGAGCCCGGCGCCGACGACGGCGTCCCCCTCGTAGAGGACGGCCGTCTGTCCCGGGGCGACGCCGTACACCGGGCGGTCGAGCTCGAGCCGGAACCCCGCGGCGGTCGTCTGCACGGACGCGGGAACGCCCTCCGAGCGGTGGCGCAGCTTGGCCTCGACCCGTTCGACGGAAACGTGGAGGCGCCCCTTCGCGGTGACCTCCCTGCGACCGAGGGCCTCGCGCGGGCCGACGACGACCGTGTTCGTCCGGGCATCCGAGCGCAGCGCGTAGAGCGGCTCCGCCGCCGAGACACCGAGGCCCCTGCGCTGCCCCGGCGTGAACCGCCAGTAGCCCTCGTGACGGCCCAGCTCGCGTCCGGCCTCGTCCACGACCAGGCCCTCGGCCGGATCCAAGCCGCGACGCTCGAGGAACGCGCGGTAGTCGTCGCCGGCGAGAAAGCAGGCCTCCTGGCTCTCGGTCCGGTGGGCCACGGCCAGGCCAACCCGCTCGGCCTCCGCACGCGTCTCGGCCTTCGTCTGCGCGCCCAGCGGGAAGGCGACGCGGTCGAGTCGGGCCGGGTCGAGGGCCGCCAGCATGTACGACTGATCCTTTGCCGGGTCGCCGGCGCGCGCGAGCAGCCGCCGTCCGCGGTGCTCGACGACGCGCGCGTAGTGACCGGTGGCGAGCCGGTCGGCGCCCGCGCGATGCGCGAAAGCGAGGAGCCGCCCGAACCGAAACGAGCCGTTGCAGCGGATGCACGGGTTGGGCGTCTCTCCCCGCGCGTAGCCTTCGACGAAGCGGTCTACGACGGCGCGGCGAAACTCCTGCCGCAGGTCGAGCGTCACGTGGGGCACGCCGAGACGGTGGCACGTCTCGCGCGCGACGATGACCGCGTCGGGCGAGCAGCACGCGCGCTCGGAGTCGGGGCCGTCGGGGTCGAGCCAGAGACGGAGCGTCACGCCGATCGTGTTGGGCAGGGACCTCGCGAGGACGACCGCGCTGTCGACACCGCCGCTCATGGCGACCGCGACACGGCCCGGGCTCGGCCGTGCGCGAAAGACCGGCCCGATCGCGTTCGCGAGGGCATCGACCGCGAGCGTCTCGCCGCCGACGGCCGCGGCCTCGAGCAGAGTCAACCCGACGAGCGAACGATCGAGGCCCGGTGCGTCGGCCGCGGCGATCCGGTCGCCGTCGACCGCGAGCCGGACGAACGCGAACTCGGTTCCGCGCGCGGAATCTCCGACCAGCTCGAGCATGCGTTCAGGCTAGCGCCAACGCCGCCGCCCCATCGTTTCGGAGTACCCCACTCTGTCGTGACCTGCGCCCGCTGTGAACCTGGTCAACCAGGTGGGTGCCACGCCGGCCTTCGGCTCACGCCTCGACCGGACAAAAGCTCCCTCAGCAGTGGTGTTGGTTCTACATGGAATGCGCAAGCCACGAGCAGAGTCGGGCACACGCAGGTTAGCGCTCCGAGGCAAACCTCCACTGAACGACCTGCGTGCCGTGGAGATCGAGCCGGTCCGCGAGCGCTTTCGTGAGATCGAAGTCCCGACCCGGAACGTTCGACCCGCGATCGACCACCTGCGTCAAGACCTCGCGGCCGTGGAAGCGGATATAAAGCTTGATCCCACAGGGAAGGACGGGATGGGCGACGCCCTCGGTCGTCCTCAGGTACGGCTGCCCGCACGCGGTTCGCGGATGGCTCGCCGACGGCGCGAGCGGAGCGACCCGGGCGGTGTAGTACCCGTTGGCGGTGCCCGGAACCGTGACCGGCCTCGGGACCGCCTGGTGCCCGTCCGCGTCGCGTCTGCTGAGCGCCAGCGCGCCGATCGCCGCGACGAGTGTCACGCCGACGAGCCACACGATGCGCTGAGCGCGCCGTCTCACGGCTTGGGTTGCGCGACGGATGCCTCGTCGAGCTTGATCCCGAGCTCGCGGAGACGTTCCTTCGTGGTCGGGGCCGGGGCGCCGGTGAGTGGATCAGATCCGCTCGCGGTCTTCGGGAACGCGATCACCTCTCGGATGTTCGACTCTCCCGCGAGAAGCGCGATGAAGCGCTCGATCCCGAGTGCGAAGCCGCCGTGCGGCGGTGCCCCCATCTGTAGCGCCTCGAGGAACCAGCCGAACTTCGCGCGCGCTTCCTCGTCGGTCATGCCCATGGCGCGAAACACGCGCGCCTGAATCTCCTGGCGGTGGATCCTGATCGAGCCCGAGCCGAGCTCCCACCCGTTCCAGATCAGGTCGTAGTGCTGGCTGAGCGCGGAGCCGGGATCCTCTTCGATCAGGTCCTCATGCCCCTCGATCGGGCTCGTAAAGGGGTGGTGGACGAATGTCCACTGGCCCGTGTCCTCGTCCTTCAGGAACAGCGGGAAGTCGACGACCCAGAGCAGCTCGTCGCGGTCGGGGTCGATCAGGTCGAGCTCGCTCCCCAGATGGGTGCGCACCGCGCCGAGAACGCGCTCGACCATCGCGGTCGAGTCGGCCGCGAAGAGAACGGTCGAGCCCGGATCCGTCCGAAAGGCGTCGAGCTCCTGCTCCGACAGGAACTTGGCGATCGGCGAGCGCACTTCTCCCGAGTCGTCGACGACGAGATACGCGAGCCCCTTTGCGCCCCACTCTTTCGCGAGCTCCTCGAGCTTCTGCAGCTCCCCGCGGGAGAACGCCTTCGGCGCTACGACGAAGCGGACCGTCTCGGCGTTCGCGAAGACCCCGAACTCGGAGCCCCTCGTGACGTCCGTGGCCTCCTGGATCTCGAGCGCGAACCGCACGTCGGGCTTGTCCGATCCGTAGCGGAGCATCGCGTCGGCGTAGGCCAGCCGCGGGAACGGCCGTGCCGGCGGTGTCCTGCCGAGCGACTCGAACGACGCCACCACGATCTGCTCCAGGACGTCCAGCACGTCCTCGCGCGTCGGAAACGCGAGCTCGAGGTCGAGCTGGCGGAACTCGAACTGCCGGTCGGCGCGCAGGTCCTCGTCCCGCCAACACGTTGCGATCTGGTAGTAGCGATCGAGCCCGCCGATCATGAATGCCTGCTTGAACAGCTGCGGCGACTGGGCGAGAGCGAAGAACTTTCCCGGCTGCAGACGGACGGGTACCAGGAAGTCGCGCGCACCCTCCGGCGTCCCGAGGGTCATCGAGGGCGACCACACGTCGATGAACCCCTGCTCCTCCATCGACCGCCTGATCGACGAGATCACGGTCGCCGACAGCCGGAGATTGCGCTGCATCCGGTCGCGCCGCAGGTCGAGATAGCGGTAGCGGAGGCGAACCGGCTCCTCGACGCCCTCGTCGTCGAGCTGGAACGGCAGGGGCTCGGAGCGGGCGACGAGCTCGAGCTCGTCCACCTGGATCTCGACCTCACCCGTGGGGATGTTGGGGTTGACGGCCTCCGGAGCTCTGCGGACGACCTCGCCGCACGCGCGGACGACGAACTCCGAGCGGAGCTCGTGCGCAGTGACCGCAGCCTCCCGGGCGCGCTCGGGGTTGACGACGAGCTGAACGATCCCGGTGTGGTCCCGGAGGTCGATGAACACGAGGCCGCCGTGGTCGCGGCGCCGCGCCACCCAGCCCGCGACGATCACCTCCGTCCCGACGCGGCCGGCGCGGACATCCCCGGCATAGAGGTCACGCCACCGCTTCACGGCGCGATC
>DASUXI010000141.1:0-4110 GCA_036377995.1 Gaiellaceae bacterium | reverse complement strand
CACGAGCGGCGTCATCATTCCCCGAGCGGCGACCTCCGCGCCAAGATCATCGAGCTCAAGCGGCGCGAGACGACGGTGGCGATCATCCGCACGGGGATCGCCTACATCGCCTTCGCGGCGGCGCTCGTGCTCGCCGCCGCCCAGGTGACGGGCGGGTTCGACCATCTGACGGCAATCGCCGGCGCGTCTTTCATCCTCATCCTCGTTGGGTTCTCGGCCCAGCGCGTTCTCGTGGACATCATCGCCGGGTTCAGCATGTTCACCGAGAAGTGGTACTCCGTCGGCGACACGATCGCAATCCCGACGATGGAGCTCCAGGGCATCGTCGAAGACGTCTCGCTCAGGCGCACGAAGCTTCGCTCGCTCGAGGGCGAGGTCATCAATATCCACAACTCGCAGATCCCCGCCGTGCGCGTGCTGCCGGGTGGGCTCAAGGAATTCGACGTGGAGCTCGTGGCCAGCGACCGTGACGCTGCCGAGCATCTGGTCGAGGGTCTGCACTCGCTCCTGCCGCAAGGCCCGACAACGTTCGTGCAGCGCCCCCAGATCCACCAGATCGACGAGCTCGCGCCGGCCGTGGTCCGCCTGCGGATGCGGACGGCAGTCGCCCCCGGCCGCGAGTGGCTCGTCGACGGCTTCTACACGGATCTGCTGAAGGAGCGCGCCGTAGCGAACCTGATCGTCCACGGCCCGGTCGTGCTCACTGTCGACGAGGGAGCGACCCGGAGCTTCGCGCGGGCCAGCGCCGCGTCACGCTGGGCAGGCGCCTGAGTCCCAACCCCTCTTATCCGGCCAGCGAGGCGATCGCGTCGAGTAGCCCGTCGACCTCCTCGGCAGTGTTGTAGTGGACAATCCCGGCGCGCACGGCTCCGTCGTCGAGGGCGAGGCGCTTCATCACCTCGACCGCGTAGTAGTTGCCCTGCCAGACCGCGTAGCCGGCGTCCCCGAGCCGCGTCGCCGCTTCCCTCGTCGGGATGCCGTCGACGTTGAACGCGAACGTGGCGACGCGTCCCTCCATCGTCGGCAGCCCGTAGAGCGTCACCTCGTCCGGTAGGCCGGCGAGGAATCGCTCGCCGAGTGCCCGCTCGTGCGTCTGGATCGCGTCCCAGCCGATCGAGTCGACGTAGTCGACCGCTGCGACGAAGCCCGCGAGCAGCTCGTGGGGGAGCGTCCCGGTCTCGAAGCGGTGTCCGAGCGGCTCGTTCGACGCGGGGCGAACCTTGTAGGGCCTCAGCCGCTCGAGAAGGTCGCCGCGCCCGTAGGCAACCCCGAGGTGCGGCCCGAAGAACTTGTACGGCGAGCAGATCAGCACGTCGACGTCCCAGCCGGTGACGTCGATCGGGCCGTGGGGGCCGTAGTGGACGGCGTCGGCCCACGCGAGCGCTCCTGCCGTGTGGGCGAGCTCGACCACGCGGCGCGCGTCGGTGAGCGTGCCGACGGCGTTCGACGCGATCGGAAACGCCACCACCCGGGTGCGGTCGGTCAGGAGCCGCTCGAGATCCTCGAGGTCGACGGTCGTGTCCTCTCGGATGTCGACGAAGCGGACCTCGAGCCCGAGGTCGTGGGCGAGCTCGAGCCAGGGGGAGACGTTGGCGTCGTGGTCGAGCTTCGTGACCAGGATCTGATCGCCTTCCCGCCACTCGCGCCCGAAGGTCCGCGTGAGCGCGAAGGAGAGAGTCGTCATGTTCGCGCCGAAGACGACCTCGTCGGCCGTGCAGCCGAGGAACCGCCCTGCGGTGTCTCTGGCCTGCTCGACGAGCGCCTCGGTCCGGCGGCTCGTGTCGTAGGGGCCGCTCACGTTCGCGTTCGACTCCCGGTAGTACCGCGAGACCGCCTCGATCACCTCGTCCGGCACCTGCGTTCCGCCTGGCCCGTCGAAGAACGCAAGCGGCTGTCGGAGAGCCGAGAAGCGGGCGCGCACCGCCTCGACGTCGAGCGTCACGGTAGACACCTCGAAGACGTTACTACGATTCGGCCATGGCTCCCGCGACGAAAGAGCGTGTCGACCGAGGCAGGGGGACCGGTCTCGGCGCTCCCTGGAACGTCATCGTTCTGAACGACAACCACAACACGTTTCAGGGCGTGGCGGCGGCCCTGGCATCGACGATCCCGAACGTGTCGTACGACCAGGGCCTGCGCATTGCCGACACGATCCACTCGAGCGGCCGGGCGATCGTCTGGTCCGGGTATCGCGAGCGCGCGGAGCTGTACTGGGAGCAGCTGCGCAGCCATGGGCTGACGATGGCGCCGCTCGAGCGCACGTAGCCAGGCCGATCGCGTCGCCCCTTGTTTCGCTCCGGCCTCGCCGGGTAGCCGAGAGAGACGAAGTGTGAGCAAGCGACTCGAGGCATCTGCCTCGAAGGGGGTTGATGAGATGACAGTCAGTCAGATGTGGACGTACTCGGTCTCGGCCGAGAACCTCGACCTGACCGGATTCAAGGTCGAGGCACGTGACGGAGGCATCGGCAAGGTCGACGAGGCGACCTACGACGCCGGCGGGAGCTTCGTCGTGGTCGACACCGGCCCATGGATCTTCGGGCACAAGGTCATGCTCCCGGCGGGCGTGATCAGGGACGTCGACCTCGATACCGAGACGGTCTTCGTCGACCGCACGAAGGACGAGATCAAGAACGCGCCCGAGTTCGACGAGAAGAAGTACCGCGACGAGAAGTATCGAGGCGAGCTGGGCAAGTACTACAACCGGCCGACGGCCGGCCGCTAGGCACGTCCGCTCGTCGGGACGCAGGGGCCGACGCCCCTGCGCCCCGGGGCGGGGAGGAACCGTCCGGGCACCGGCGTACTCTCTCGTCATGCGACGGCTGCGGCCGCTGACGGAAGCCGAGTGTTACGCCAGGTGCTACGGCGGTTGGGAGGAGACGGTCAAGATCGTGAGGCTGGAGCCGCGGCTCTCACGCCGCGAGCTCGCCGTCGAGGGGGAGGCCCTTCGCGTGCGCTTCGAGGAGCTCCTCGACGGGCGTGACCCGGAAACCCTCGCCGAGCCCGAAGCCGCCTAGGTCTGCCGTACCGGATGTCCTCGGCGACGGGTTGCGCGTCGTCTTTTGCGGCATCAATCCGGGACACGTGTCGGCCGCGGCAGCCGCGCACTTCGCGAATCCGCGCAACGACTTCTGGCGGCTCTTGCACGCGGCCGGGTTCACGCCCCGGCAGCTCGAGCCCGGCGAGCAGTTCGAGCTGCTCGGCTACGGGATCGGCGCCACCAACGCGGCTGCACGAACGACGCCGGGGTCGAGCGACCTAAGGAAGAGCGATTTCGCCGGCGCGGCGGACCGACTCGAAGCGCTCGCGCTGGCGCGACATCCGGGGTGGATCGGATTCGTGGGCAAGGAGGCGTACCGCGGGACGTTCGGCGAGCGCGCCCACCTCGGGGTGCAGGAGCGGCGTCTCGGCGACACGCGCCTGTTCGTCCTGCCTTCGACGTCGCCCGCCAACGCCGCAGTCCCCTGGGAAGAGCGTCTGAGGTGGTTCGCCGAGCTCGCGAGCCTCAGCCGCGCCAGCGGTTCGTGATCGGCGTCCGCCGGTCGCGGCCAAACGCCTTCGGGCGGATCTTCACGCCCGGAGGAGCCTGTCGGCGCTTGTACTCGGCGCGGTCGATCATCGACACGGCCCGCTCGACGATGTCGCGGTCGAACCCGTCGGTCGAGAGCTCCTCGAGCGTCCGGTCGTGCTCGACGTACTGCTCGAGCACCGCGTCGAGCTTCGCGTAGGGCGGTAGCGAGTCCTCGTCGAGCTGGTTGTCGCGCAATTCGGCGCTCGGCGCGCGGTCGACGATCGACTGCGGGATCAGCTCGCGCCCCGCCCGCTCGTTCAGGTGGCGGGCGAGCCGGAAGACGTCCGTCTTGTAGACGTCCTTGAGCAGGGCGAAGCCGCCGGCCATATCCCCGTAGAGCGTCGCGTACCCGACCGAGAGCTCCGACTTGTTCCCGGTCGCGACCAGCATCCAGCCGAACTTGTTCGACAGCGCCATCAGCAGCACGCCGCGCGCGCGGGCCTGCACGTTCTCCTCGGTGAGGTCCGGCGCGAGCCCGCTGAACGGCTCCGCGAGGGCGGCGTCGAACGCCTCGACGATCGGCCCGATCGGCAGCTCGAGAA
>DASUXI010000140.1:0-10115 GCA_036377995.1 Gaiellaceae bacterium | reverse complement strand
TAGTGATGAGAGAGGTACTCGGCCTTGAGCGTCGGCATGTCGACGTTGACGGGGCACTCGTTCGTGCAGCCCTTGCAGGCGAGACAGAGGTCGAGCGCGTCGAGGACGTCCGGCGAGTCCCAGAGCGGGAGCTCGTCCGAGTTCAGCATCTCCCAGAGGAGATGCGCGCGGCCCCTCGTCGAGTGCTTCTCCTCGCGGGTCACCATGTAGCTCGGGCACATCACGCCGCCCTTCTCGCGCCTGCAATTGCCGATCCCGACACAGCGGACGGTCGCGTGCGCGAAGCTGCCGCCATCGTCGGGATAGGAGAAGTGCGTCTCGACGGCCGGCGGCCGGTAGCTCGTGCCGAGGCGCAAGTTGGACGTGATCGGGTCGGGATCGACGACCTTGCCGGGATTCATCAGCCAGTCCGGGTCCCAGATCGACTTGAACTCACGGAACGCCTCGACGAGCTCGTCTCCGAACATCTTGGGGAGGAGCTCGGCACGCGATTGCCCGTCCCCGTGCTCCCCGGAGAGGGAGCCGCCGAATGACAGCACGAGGTCGGCGGCCTCGCCGAGGAAGCGCCTGAACGTGTCGATGCCGTTCTCCGTGACTAGGTCGAAGTTCCAGCGGGCGTGCACGCAACCCTGTCCGTAGTGCCCGTAGATCGCGCTCTCGTAGCCGTAGCGATCGGCAAGCTTGCGCAAGCCGCGCAGATAGTCCCCGAGCTGTTCGGGCGGGACCGCAGAGTCCTCCCAGCCTTCGTAGGTGTCCGGTTTGCCCGGAAGGAATGCGGTCGCGCCGAGACCCGCTTCGCGCACCTTCCAGATGTGCTCCTCACTTTTCGGATCGTCGTACAGCTTCACCTCGCGAAGACCCTTGCTCTTCCGCTTCAGCGTGCTCATCAGCGCGTGTGCCTTCTCGTCGGCCTCGGCTTTCGTCTCGCCGCCCAGCTCGACGAGGAGCCAGCCGCGGCCCTCGGGGAGGAGAGAGAGGTCATGGCGGTGCTTTCCGACCATCGTCATGTCCTCGATCAGCACGTCGTCGACACCCTCGATCCCGAGCGGACGGTGCTCGAGCACGGTCGGCACGTCGTCCGCGGCGGTGGCCGCGTCTTCGTACCCGGCGATCACGAGCGAGCGTGCCCGAGGGCTGTCGATCAGATGCACGGTCGCCTCGAGAACCGTGACGCAGGTGCCCTCCGTGCCGGTCAGGGCGCGCGCGATGTGAAAGTCGTTCTCGGGCAGGAGATCGTCGAGGTTGTAGCCGGAGACACGTCGCGGGATGTTGGGGTAGCGCTCGCGGACGAGGTCGCCGTAGCGCTCCGCGAGCGAGCGGAGGCTCCGGGCGAGATCTGCGGGCAGGCCTTCGCCGTCGGCACCGACCTGCAGCCTCTCGCCTCGGTAGGTGAGGACGTCCAACGCGTGGACGTTGTCCGAGGTGCGCGGGCCGGGGCCGTAGAAGTCGGACATCACCGAGTGCACACCGCATGCGTTCGTGCCGATCATGCCGCCGAGCGTGCAGTGGTCATGAGTCGACGGGTCCGGCCCGAAGGTCAGCCCGAAGCGGCTCTCCGCCTGCTCGCGCAGGTCGTCGAGAACCACGCCCGGCTGCACGCGCGCCAGTCTGCGGTCCGGGTCGATCTCGAGCACCTGATGCAGGTACTTGGAGAAGTCGAGCACGACGGCGACGTTGCAGCACTGCCCCGCGAGGCTGGTCCCGCCCCCGCGCGAAAGGACCGGCGCTCCATGCTCACGACAGGCGGCGACCGTCGCGACAACGTCTTCGACCGTGCGCGGGACGACGACGCCGATCGGCACCTGGCGGTAGTTCGAGCCCGTGCTCGAGTACAGCACCCGGTCGCCGGCGCCGAACCGCACCTCGCCCTCGATGGACTCGTGCAGCGACCGCTGGAGCGAGCGCGTGTCGACGTCGTGTGCGGCGCGGACGCGTCCGCGGACGGCGGTCGCCATCAGGCTTCGTAGCGGGCCGCGTCGGCCCGCTTGAGCTCGATGCCGAGCCCTGGTCGAGAACGGTCGAATGAGATCACGCCTTCATGCGGCTCGCAGAGCCCGTCGAAGAGAAGCCGCTCCACGCGGACGTGGTCGTGGAACCACTCGAGGTGCCGTAACCGCGGGATCGCGCTGAGGACGTGCGAGTGAATCGCCGGCGCCGTGTGGCCGGACAGATCGAGCTGGTGCGCCTCGGCAAGCGCCGCGGCGGCGAGCACGCCGGTTACGCCGCCGCACCGCGTCACGTCGGCCTGAAGACAGTCGACCGCGCCGATGAGACCGCGAATGTCCGCCGGCGTCGACGCGTATTCGCCCGCGGCGATGTCCATTCCCGCCGGAGCCCGCTCGCGAACGATCCGCAGCCCGTCGAGATCGTCCGAGCTGACGGGCTCCTCGAACCACGACACGCCGAAGTGGGAAAAAGCGTCAGCAAAGTCGAGGGCGTCCTTCGCCGTGAAGGCGCCGTTCGCGTCGACGAAGAGCGCGCTGTCTTCCCCGATCGCTTCCCGCGCGACACGCACGCGCGCGACGTCACGGCCGGGCTCGCGGCCGACCTTCATCTTCACGCGCGGGATGCCCTCGGCGACCCAGCCCGACAGCTGCTCGGCGAGCCGCTCGTCGGAGTACGAGCAGAACCCGCCGCTGCCGTACACCGGGACTCCGTCGCGCACAGGGCCGAGCAGGGACGCCAGCGGCAGCTCGAGCAGCTTCGCCTTCAGGTCCCAGAACGCGATGTCGACGGCCGATGCCGCCATCGCCCCCAGGCCTGGATAGCCGATGTTGCGCAAGGCGACACGCATCGCGCGGGTCGCGCCTCCGACGTCCAGCGCGCTGCGGCCGGCGACGAGCGGGCCGAGGGTCTCGTTCACGAGTTGTGCAGCCACCGCGGACGTGTAGGTCCAGCCCAGACCCACTTCATCACCCGCCGAGATCTCGACCAGGACGAGCGTCGTCGAGCCCCACTCGAGGGTGCCATCCGACTCCGGAGCGTCCGTCGGGACGCAGAACGCCGAAGCCTCGACCGTTTGGACGGGGACCTCGACGCGTTGCGCGACAGCGGCCATCAGCGATTCGGGAGCAGCGCGTCGAGCATCTGCTTGAAGGACTGCCGGATCATCCGCTCCCGGTTCGGGTCACCCGCGAGCACAGCTTGCGCAAAATGTTTCGCCTGCTCGAAGGAGATGTGGGGCGGCAGCGGCGGGACCTCCGGATCGACGACCGCCTCGAGCACGGCCGGCCGGTCGGCGCCGAGCACCTCGTCCCATGCGTCGCCCACGCGCGACGGATCGTCGACGCGGATTCCTCGCAGGCCGATCAGCTCGGCGAACTGCGCATACGCGACGTCGGGGATGTTCTGGGAGCCCGGATATCTCGGGTCGCCCTGCAGTACGCGCTGCTCCCACGTCACCTGGTTGAGGTCGCGGTTGTTCAGGACGAGCACGACCAGGTGCGGGTCGCTCCACGTCTGCCAGTACTTCGCGATCGTGATCAGCTCGGCGAGCCCGTTCATCTGCATCGCGCCGTCGCCGACAAGGGCGATCACGGGCCTCTCGGGATGGGCAAACTTCGCGGCGATCGCGTAGGGGACCCCTGGGCCCATCGTCGCCAGCGTTCCCGAGAGCGTTGCCATCATGCCGCGGCGCAGCCGGAGGTCGCGCGCGAACCAGTTCGCAGCCGACCCCGAGTCGGAGGTGAGGATGCAGTTGTCGGGGAGGCGGGGGGAGAGCTCCCAGAAGACGCGCTGCGGGTTGATCGGGTCCGCCTCCTCGAGAGCGCGCTTCGCCATGACCTCCCACCAGCGCTCGACCGACTCCTCGATCTGTTCCCGCCAGGAGCGGTCCTCCTTGCGCTCGACGAGCGGGATGAGGGCCCTCAGCGTCTCGCCGGCATCGCCGACGAGGTGAGCATCCATCGGATACCGGATCCCGATCCGGCGCGCGTCGATGTCGATCTGCACGCCGCGGGCCTGCCCTTCCTCGGGCAGGAACTCCGAGTAGGGGAAGCTGGAGCCGACCATCAAGAGGGCGTCGCATCCGGTCATGAGCTCCCAGCTCGGCCTCGTGCCGAGCAGCCCGATCGACCCGGTGACGAACGGAAGGTCGTCGGGGACGACGGCGCGTCCGAGTAGTGCCTTGGCGATACCGGCGCCGAGCTTGTCCGCGACCTCGATCACCTCGTCGCCCGCGCCGAGGGCGCCCTGCCCCGCGAGGACCGCGACACGCTCCGCCTCGTTCAGGATCTCGGCGGCGCGCTCGAGCTCACGGGCATGCGGGACGACTCGCGGCGGTGTGTACCCGATGCTCGAATGGATCGTGCCGTGCTCGTGCGGAGGCGTCTCGACCGCCTCCATCGCGGCCAGGTCGTTGGGCACGATGAGGCACGTGACCGTCTTCTCCGAGAGCGCGATCCGCACCGCACGGTCGACGAGGTGGCGGATCTGCGCCGGATGGGTTGCCATCTGGACGTACTCGTGCGCGACGTCCTTGAACAGCGTGACGAGGTCGACCTCCTGCTGGTAGTCGCCGCCGAGCGCCGTCCGCGCCTGCTGGCCGACGATCGCTACCACGGGCTGATGGTCGAGCTTCGCGTCGTAGAGGCCGTTGAGGAGATGAATCGCGCCGGGCCCCGAGGTGGCGATGCAGACGCCGACCTCGCCGGTGAACTTCGCGTGGCCACAGGCCATGAAGGCGGCCATCTCTTCATGCCGTGCCTGGATCAGCTGAGGGTCTCCCTCGGCGCGGTCGAGGGCTCCGAGCAGCGCGTTGATGCCATCGCCCGGGTAGCCGTACAGGCGGTGGATGCCCCAGGCACGGAGTCGTTCCAGGATGTAGTCGGCGACGAGCTGGCTCATTGGTATCTCCTCAAAGTCGATGTGATTGCTGCGAGTGCGAGCGTCGAGCCGGCGGCGAGGCCACCGAGCAACGGCGCGTGTGTTCGAAGCCAGAGCTGAAGGCTGTGCGGACGCGATCGGTCGTCGAACGGCCCGTGCGCACCCTGGGCGCCCGGTACGGGCTCGAACAGGTTGTCGGGCCGGTCGGGATCGATCGGCTGGTCGGTCTGCTGCGCGTCGTACCCGTCGTGGGCGAGGATTCGGTCCGCGAGGCCCGGCGCGACGGCGTTCCCGACGATCGCCTTGACCGTCGGCCACCCGACCATCACCTGGCGTCCCGGATGCCGGGCCGCCCAGACGACGGCCTTCGCCGCGACCTCGGGCTGGAAGATCGGCGGAACAGGCTGTGGGCTCCGCGGCAGCTTCGCCCGGCCCCAGGTGAACTGCGGTGTGTTGAGCGCCGGAAGTTGCACCATCGTCACGCGCACACTCGATCCGTCGTGCATCAGCTCGGTGCGAAGCGATTCGAGAAAGCCTTGCAGCGCATGCTTCGAGCCGCAGTACGCGGCCTGGAGGGGGATGCCGCGATAGGCGAGCGCCGACCCGACCTGGACGATGACACCCCGGTCCCGCGGCCGCATGCGCCGAAGCGCCGCCATCGTCCCCCACACCGAGCCGAGGAAAGTGACCTCCGTGGCCCGGCGGAACTCCTCGGGCGTCGTGTCCGTGACGGGTGCAAAGACCGTCGCCATGGCGTTGTTGACCCACACGTCGATCGGACCGAGCTCGCTCTCGATCTGCGCCGCGGCCGCCTCGACCTGGTCGGCGTCGGCGACATCGGCAGAGACGGCTACCGTGCGCGCGCCAAGGCTCTCGAGCTCGGCCTTCGTCGCCTCGAGGCGCTCGACGCCGCGCGCGACGAGCCCGACCGAGGCCCCTTCACGGGCGAATGCCTGGGCCGTGGCGCGTCCGACCCCTGCTGACGCACCGGTAACGACGACGACCTGCGGCGTGGGTGAAGACATGTCAGCGGCCGGAGACTGCGGTGAAGATCTCGGTCATCGGCTCACAGCTGGATTGCGCACAGGTCCTTTCGGTCGACGTTCGATCTGACCTATCCGAAACGCGCGTGCGCAAACAACGGATACGGCGCTAGCCGACGTGCGGAGTGCGCCCGCAGCCGTTGAGCTCGAAAATCCAGAAGTCGCGGCCGGTGACGTGGATCGCGACGTTGTAGACCGGAACGCCTCCGATCGAGCCCTCCAGCCGCCCTGCGTGCGCGTGCCCGTGCACGACGAGGTCCGGCGCGTGCTCTGCGATCGGTCGCGCGAGGCGGTCCGAGCCGAGGAAGGCCCAGATGCCCGGCGGCTCGCCTCCGAGCGTGGCGACGGTCGGGGCGTAGTGGAGGAGGACGATACGCACGTCGCACTCCTCGATCTCCTCGAGGCCCCGGTCGAGGGCATCCACGTCCTCGGTCGTGATCCCGTAGACCTGCCGCAGGATGGGCTCCCCGAAGTCGGGTAGCGCGGAATCGGGGAAGCCGCCCACGAAGCCCTTCAGTCCGACGAGCCCGACATGTGCGCCGTTGACGTCGAGCCTTGCCGTGCTCCGCTCCAGGACGCGTACGCCCGCGTCGGTGAGGACCGCGACGAGCTCGTGGGTCCGGTCGCTGTGCCAGTCGTGGTTGCCGAGGACGGCGTAGACCGGAGCGGTCAGCCCGCGGCAGGCTTCCGCGAGAACCTCGGCCTCCTCCGGATCCCCACACGTGGTCAGGTCGCCCGCCAGGAGCACGAGGTCGACGTCGTCGAGCGCGGCGAACGCCGAGGCGAGGCGTTCCCGTGAATCCGTGTCGGCGTGGACGTCGCCGGCCGCCGCGATCCGGATCGAAGCCGCCATGACTCGGTACCTGCCCGGGACGCGCGTTCGTCAAGCAGGAATGAGCTGAGGCTCGGACGGGAAGGCTGCGGATCGTGGACTCGAGAGCCATCGAGAGCGGCCCGTTCGGCGAGATGCTGCCGAGCCTCAAGAAGGTCGCGGCCGTTTTCCGGGAGGCCGAAATCCCCTTCGTCCTCGGAGGCAGCGTTGCGGCGTGGGCTCACGGAGGTCCCGAGACCGATCACGACCTCGACTTCCTCGTCAAACGGGCGGACGCAGAGCGGGCGCTGTCACAGCTGGTCGACCACGGGATGCGGCGTGAGCATCCGCCCGAGCCGTGGCTCTACAAGGCGTACGACGGCGACGTGCTGATCGACGTGATCTTCGATCCGGCGGGCCTCGAGGTCGATGACGAGGTGATTGCCCGGAGCCCGGAGCTCGAGATCTTCGCCGTGCCGATGCGCGTCCTGCGTCCTTCGGACCTGCTCGTCACGAAGCTGATGGCGATGACCGAGCACACCATCAACTACCGGAGCTGCCTCGAGATCGCGCGGGCCGTTCGGGAGCAGATCGACTGGGACGAGCTGCAGCAGCGCACAAGCGAATCGCCCTTCGCGCGGGCGTTTTTCACCCTCGTCGACGGCCTCGGGATCGCGGAGGCCGAGCGGCCTAACGCGCGGGCTGTCTGGCCTCTGCCTCGGCGCCTCGCCTGATTCGCTCGACCCGCTCGCCGGCGACGAGCTCCACGCACACTCTCCTCGTGATCACGAGCGCGAGGAGGGGGACGACGAGCAATGCTCCCCTGTAAGCCCACATCTGGGACGAGTAGCTGATCCCGAACGAGACGGCGATCCGGTCGGCCGAGCCGGCGAGGAAGACGACAAACACGAAACCGACGACAGCGGCTCCGATCGCCGTCCGCCAGGGACGGTCGCGCGGCCGGTCGGCGAGATTGAACCAGCCGAAGTCTCCGCTCACGCGGCGCTCGAGCCAGGGCCAGAGGTAGAGGAACCCGAACACCACGCCCGGCATGAGGACTCCGCCCCAGAATGGGTTCGGGACGACCGTGTACCGGCCGATCACGAAGTCCCAGCTCGGCATCAGCCGAAGCCCGCCGATCAGCCAGCCGAGGTACCAGTCGGGCTGGGCCCCGTTGGTCGCGGAGGCGACGTGGTAGGGGCCCCAGAGCCAGATCGGGTTGATCTGCACGAGCCCGCCGAGCAGGACGAGGACCGCCCCGACCGCGAAGGCGAGGCCGATCGACCGCGGTGCCTGGCCGGGGAACGCCGGCACGCCGACGAGGGTCCGCTCGGTCCGCCTCGGGCCGCGGAACTGCGTGTGGTGCCGGGCGGCGACGAGAAGCAGGTGTGCGCCGAGCAGCGCCCCGATCGCGAGCGGCAATACCAGCACGTGCGCGACGTACAGCCGCGACCAGAAGTCGTGCGCTCCGGGAAACGCACCGCCCCAGACGAGCCCGGCCAGGTTCGCACCGACGAACGGGACCGAGAGCGCCACCGCATACCCGATCGCAAGGCCCATTCCGGAGAGGAGGTCGTCGACGAGGGAGTAGCCGAGATAGCCCTCGAGGAGCGCGAGGGCGAGCATCGTCACGCCGATGAGATACGTGAGGTCGCGCGGCTTCCGGTAAGCACCCGTGAAGAAGACGCGCAGGAGGTGCAGGACGATGGCGACCACGAACACGTCCGCGGCCCAATGATGCGTCTGCCGGATGAGCAGCCCGGCCTTCACCTTGAAGGAGATGTCCACGACCGAGCGGTAGGCATCGGTCATCTGCACGCCTCGCAGGGGCTCGTACGATCCGTGATAGACGGTGGGTGCTGTGCTCGGCTCGAAGAAGAACGTCAGGTAGACACCCGTCGCCACGAGCACGACGAAGCAGTAGAGCGCGACCTCGCCGAGCAGGAACGACCAGTGGTCTGGGAAGAGGTACCGGAGCGCCTTCCGCACGAGCGGGGCGCCTCCCGTGCGCTCGTCGACGAAGCTCACGGCCGACCGGATCACGAGCCTCGCGCCTTCCGCATGCGCACGCCCCACCACGACGGGCCGACGGGGCCGCTGAAGTTGCCGGCCGCTCGCAGAGCGCCGGAGCCGTCGATCTCGAGCGGGAGCTGCGGCAGGGGCCGCCCGGCGGGCCCGAACAGCACTGTGCCCCCCGTCCCAGGGTCGAACGTCGAGTAGTGGCACGGACAGACGAACGCCGGCTTCGGCTCGAGCACCGGAAAGGTCGGCTTGCGATAGAGCGCGATCGCACAGCCGGCGTGCGTGCAGATCTTCGAGTACGCCACGATCCCGTCCGGTGCCCAGCTCTCCCGCCCGGACGGCAGCCTCAGCTCGGCCGGGCTCAGGCGCACGACGATGAGGGGCGCGCCGAACGTCTCCTTGCTCGCGCCTGCCGGGAACGCGCTGTAGAAGGCGCCCTCCTCGATCTCGCCGGCTGACAGCGGACGTCCCGCGTCGTCGACGAGACGCCGGCCGCGCGTCCAGGGGGTGAGCGCGAGTGCCGCTGTGTCGAAGAGTGGGCCGAGGGAAACGGCGGGAGCGACAAGGGCCAGTCCCAGCGAGCCCCCTGCAGCGACCCCTCCGAGCGTGAGCAGGCGCCGGCGTGTGATCCGGCTGCCGCTCTCGGACACGATCTGCACGATCTCCTCGCGGTCTTCCGACGTCTTCTCCGGTGCCGGGTAGGCCTCCTCGAGCTCCTCCGTGACGACGAGTCGCTTCCCGAAGACGATGCAGGCGACGGCGAGGCACGAGAGGGCGAGCCCCAGTGCCAGGCCGAGGAACTGGGTTCGGTGCGGCATCGGGTCGACCGCGTAGACGACGACGAACGCCGCTGCGCCGGCGGAGGCGAGCCCGAGCAGCAGCAGCACCCACGTCTCGGCGCGTTTGTCCGGCGCTCCGGGCGGGACGATGCGCCCGTGATCGGCTCGCGAGCGCCTCGAGGGCGCGACCTTCGCGACGACCAGCACCAACCCGCTGATCAGCCAGTGCCGGAGCTTCGTCATCGCCGCGCCCTCGCGCCGATGGCGAGGCAGCAGCCGACGAGCGCGGCGCCGGCGAGGAACCAGGCCACGAGCCCTTCCGGCACCGGCCCCAGGCGGCCGACGCTCCAGCCGCCCGGATTCTGCGGGCGCTTCGCATACTCGACGTAGGCGACGATCGAGTCCAGCTCGTGATCGCTGATCGCGCGCGGTGAGAAGCGCGGCATGAGATACGGACCGACTCGCACCGCCTCTGCGATCTGCGTCGGCGACGCCGCCGTGAGCGGCGGCGCGACCGCACCGGTCAGGTAGCCGCCCCTGGCCGCCACCTGATGGCATCCCGCGCAGTGCTCGGTGAACAGCGTCAGGCCCGCGGCGACGCTGCCGCGCTCGAGCTTCGGCGCGGGCACCTTCGGG
>DASUXI010000139.1:0-2533 GCA_036377995.1 Gaiellaceae bacterium | reverse complement strand
GAGGCGATCGAGCGCAAGGTCGGCGGCTCCGGCTTGCCCATCTCGACATCGCTTGGCGTCCTCGGCCTCAATGGTCTGACCGCCTATTTCGCGCTCCTGGAGATTGGTCAGCCCAAGGCGGGCGAGACCGTGGTCGTGTCGACGGCAGCGGGAGCGGTCGGGTCATGCGTCGGTCAGATCGCGAAGATCAAGGGATGCCGCACCATCGGCATTGCTGGCGGACCTGACAAGGTGCGTGTGTGTCGCGAGGAGTTCCGCTACGACTCCGCCGTCGATTACGGGACTGACGATTTTGAGTCAGCACTCGACGCTGCTTGCCCTGAGGGCGTCGATGTCTACTTCGACAACACGGCAGGCGTTATCAGCGATTCCGTCATGCGACGTCTCAATGTCGGAGCACGGGTGGTGATCTGCGGCACGGCGTCGATCGCGAGCTGGGATCCGCCACCCCAGGGACCGCGGGTCGAGCGTCATCTTCTCGTCAAGCGCGCGCGAATGCAGGGGTTTCTCATCTTTGACCATGTTCAGCGCAGTCCTGAGGCGCTGCGGGAACTCGAGAGCTGGGTGCGCAACGGACAGATCCGCTATCGGGAGGACATCCTCGATGGAATCGAGCAGGCACCGGGTTCGATCGCAGGGCTCTACCGCGGCGAGAATCTCGGCAAGCGTCTGATTCGGATCGCTCCGGATGTCTTGCCTAGAGATCCCGCCGCTACGCAGACCTAGACTGGAAATCCCGGCGATCCGGTCCTATGCGCTGCACTGGCCCAGGCCCGGCCCTAGAAGCTCAAGGGACGTTCCGAAAAGGGGGGCCGAGACGGGCCGTTCGCCGGGCTTCTTGTGGCGTGGGTTAGTCGGCGCTGAGTGGTGGCCCGAGCAGGCTCATGTCGTGTCGTTCGAAGCAGGCTGCGACCTCGGCTGGGTGGGCGGGGCCGTTGCGCGTCAGCGGTCCGAGCTCTTCGTAGAACGAGTGTCCGCCGCCCGGCGTGTACACGATGACCACCTCGGTGGGCTGATCGGTGAGGTTGAGGAATGCGTGGGGGAGGCCGGAGGGCATGAAGGCGAAGCCGCCGCGCTCGAGGATGCGCTCCTCGTCGCCGGCGCGGACCTTGAACCTGCCGGAGAGCACGTGGAGGGTCTCCTCCTGGCGGTGATGAACATGCAGGGGCGGGCCGCCGCGGGGGGCGACCTCGACGACGAAGTAGTCGAAGGCGCCGGCGGTGTCGTCACCGGTGACCTTGAAGACGAGATCGCGGCCGGGGCCGGACTGGAGCCGGACGCCTTCGTCGGCCGCGAGGAACTTGGGGCGGAGCGTGGTGGGCATCGGTCGTCCTCCTCGATATAGTTGCGCTGCGCAAGTAAACTTACCCGAATTTCCTTGATCGAGTCAAGTAACTTGTCGGAGCTGAGCCCGTTCACCGACGCCGAGTTCGATGCCTGGCGCGGGCTGATCCGCCTGCGCGAGTCGGTGATGCGGGAGATCGACCGACGGCTCCAGGGGGCCGGGGAGATCTCCCTCGACGACTACGGCGTCCTGGTCACGCTCGTCGGCCGGCCCGGGATGCGGCTTCGCATGAGCGATCTCGGCGCCCGGAGGATGCTGACACCCAGCGGCATCACCCGGGCGGTGATGCGGCTCGAGGAGCGCGAGCTCGTCCGCCGCGAGCCCGACCCAGAGGATGGACGTGCGGCGCTGGCGGTGCTGACCCGCGACGGCCTCGCCGTCCTCCGCCGTGCTCAGCGCATCCACCACGCGACCGTGCGCGAGCTCTACCTCGGCCAGCTCAACGAGCGCGAACAGCGGCAGCTGGCCCGGCTGTTCGAGAAAGCTCATCCCGGTGTGGTCAGCTCGGCCGAGTGGCCAACGCCTCGCGCTTAGCCCTGATCGACGCCCCCGCACGGTCTTGTTGTCCAGGAACAGCTATGCGCTCTCTCGGGATTTGATCCTCCGGTCAACGACGAGCTGGGCAACCTGGAGTTCGCGTTCTACGGTGTCGAATTTGGCAACAAAGACCCCCCGCAACAAAGACCGCCCATGTGCGGGTGCTGCTACTGGGAGAGCCCTCTGACGGACTCGAACCGTCGACCCCCTCCTCCTTGCCGTCTAGCTGTGCGCGGGAAGACCGAAGCGGCCGGGCAGCGCGGGGTCGGCGAAGAAGGTGATCTCGTCGACCTTGCTGCCGCTCAGGGTGAGCACCATCATGCCCCTGGGCTGCGAGCGCACGTAGTAGCCGAAGGCCGGCTGGCCGTTGGCGCGCGTTGGGCGTAGCTGTAGCGGGGCGCCGCGAACCTCGGCGCGGTCGTCGAGGAACCTGCCGATCGCTTCGTATCCGATGAGCTCGAGCGGTTGCGGCGGCATGGTCACAC
The DNA here is from genome assembly GCA_036377995.1 of Gaiellaceae bacterium. Classification (GTDB taxonomy): domain Bacteria; phylum Actinomycetota; class Thermoleophilia; order Gaiellales; family Gaiellaceae; genus 3-1-20CM-4-69-9. The sequence continues at coordinate 166 of DASUXI010000139.1, read as the reverse complement.
GAGCGTCGGAGCTCAGCAGCGTTAGGAGGCGCGCCGTGTCGCCGGCTTCGACGGCGTCGCTAAAGGTGGCGAGAAGGTTCCGTTCGGTCGGCGAGTCGGGCAGCGGCGCCTGCTCGCGTTCGAGGGTGTACGAGTCGAGCGTTGCGCGTGCGCGTTGGAGCGCGGC
>DASUXI010000138.1:0-5307 GCA_036377995.1 Gaiellaceae bacterium | reverse complement strand
GGCGGACTTGCTGCCGCGGCGAGCCGCTTCGAAAGACCCCAGAGACGCCGAAACCCGCTGACCTCGCGGCCACCGGGTTTCGACGCGACGATCGTCGCAGCCGCCGCCGACGCTGTCAAGCGCCCGGCGCGGTAGTCACGACACGTGCAGCTTCTCCTTAAGCTTCCCGACGCGATCGTCGAATCCCGCCTTCACCTCGGCCTTGTGCTCCTCGTGCAGCGTTCGCCGCGCTTCGCGCGCCGCGGCCTCAGCGGCATCCTCCGCCGCCTCGAGCTCCGCCATGACCTCGAAGGTCGGGCGACGGGTCACCTCACCGTCGAGCTTCTTCATCTCGCCGTCGATCACCTCGACAGCCGGCTCGCTCACACTCGCCATGACGGCAGTCGACCCCGGCGGAAGCGCCCTGCCGAGTACGGTCAGCGCTTCGTCGGACGTGACGGCGTGATCGATGTCGAATGCGCCGCCCACCAACGCACCGGAGCCCCAACCGACGAGAACACCGACCGGGCCGCCGAGCACGCCGATCAGCATCCCGAGCAGCGAGCCGCTCGCGGTGCCCAGGAGCTCGACGTTGTCGGTGCCCTCGGGGATGCGCAGCTCTCCGGTCTCCGTGCGCTCGACGATGGCCGCGGACTCGAGCCCGATCCGACCCTCGGCATCGCACTCCTTGAGCACGCTCAACGCCTGGTAGGCCTTGCTCGGATCCGTGAACCGCACGACGACGACGTTTTCGGTCTCCGCCATTGCTCCTCCCTTCGCTTGAGTACCCGTCACGTGGACACTCGCGCACGGCGCTGCCAACCCACTGCCACGTGCGGCGGCTCTGCTGCCGCCACTGCTGCGAACATCGTCAGATCGCGTTGCCGTCGGACCTGAACCCCGCGAAGGCCGCCAGGCCATGAGGCCGTCGAACCGGCTGGCGCACTACGGGTGGCGAGCGGTGAATCCGCCGCGACGGCCGGTGCTATTCGTCAACCCGACCTCCGGCGGCGGAAAGGCGGCACGCGCCGCCGTGGCCGAGCGAGCGCGCGACCGGGGAATCGACGCCATCGTCCTGCGCGCGGGTCAGAACCTGGCCGCGCTCGTCTCCGAAGCCGTGGCGAGCGGAGCCGATCTGCTGGGCGCAGCCGGAGGCGACGGATCGTTGGCGATCGTCGCTGCAGCTGCCCGGGCACACGGACTTCCGTTCGTCTGCGTTCCCGCCGGTACCCGCAACCACTTCGCGAAGGATCTGGGCGTGGATCCGCACGACCTGGTCGGATCGCTCGATGCGCTCGTCGACGGGGTCGAGCGGCGGATCGACGTCGCCGAGGTGAACGGTCGCCTGTTTCTCAACAACGTCTCGCTCGGGATCTACGGTGACGCTGTTCGCCAAGAGCAGTATCGCGACGAGAAGGCGCGAACCCTGTTCGAGACGACGCGTGCGGTACTCGGGCCGAGCGCATCGTTGTCAGAGCTGAGGCTCGTCGACGACCTCGGCCGTGAACACCGATCGCCGGCGGTCGTGCTCGTCTCGAACAATCCCTACGCGCTCGACCGCCCGCTGGTCGCCGGCACCCGACGAACACTCGACAGCGGCGAACTTGGAATCGTCGTCCTCGATGCTCCAGCCACTCGCCCGGTGCCGGGACGAGCCTGGGGCGCGACCTCGTTCGAGGTGACGGCTCCCGCACCGGTGCACGCTGGCGTCGACGGCGAGGCGGCTGATCTGAGCCCGCCACTCCGGTTCGCGATCCGGCCCGCAGCGCTGCGCGTCAGGATCTCCTCCCGGCATCCGGGCGCCTCGCCGTCGGGGCTGCTCCCCTGACAAATCGAGCGCAGGCGCGACGGAGGAAGTGGCGGCCGCCTGGCAGTTGCGGCGAGCGGCCGAGGAAATAGGTACGAACGCCGGCCAGGCTACCGGCGCAGCGGCAAGTGAACACTGAGGAAACACCAGCGGCCGGAGCCTGCACCCCGCCGGGCATCAAGGGCACTCTGAGGGAACAGAGGTCACAGCTCCGGCGCCGCGTGACAATCCCGCTCGGCCGCGCCGGCGCCCTGGGCACGGCTCTGGGCGAGCCCTGGGCCTTAGCGGACGACAAGCACGTCGGGGGCGGCCCTCCGGTCATTGGCAGCGCGGGTCGCCGGGCGTGGCAGCCGCCTGGCAGCGCCTCCCGCCATGGTTGGAAGGCAACCAAGATCCGTGCCGGCGCAGACCGACACCAACGAATGAAGCTGGAAACGATGACCGAGACGGCGCCCGAGCAGAAACGCGAGATCAGTCACCGAGCGCGCGCCCACGGCCGGCCTGACCCCGAAGCCGATTTCAGCGCGGGCCGGCTAAACGGTGATCGCCGGCGATTGACGCGCAACGAGTCGGAGCCGTCGCGTAGCCGCGAGCTCGCGGTGATCCTCTGGGTGCTCGCATTGCTGCTCGCCGAGGTCGAGCTCTGGTCGTGGATCTTCGCGCGCATGTACAGCTGATGAAGCTGTTGCACTCACGATCGAAGTCCGTGACGCCCGACGTGCGTTCAGCGATGGCAACCGGTCGAGGATCGCGAACGCGACGGAGGACATGAGGCCCCTCGGGGACATGCATTCGACCGTCCAAGCCGGAGACAGCCGCAGCAGGCCGTCGCGCGTGTCAGCTGAAGCGTTTTTCGCGCATCCAACTCATGCGCTTTGGACAGCCGCTGGACTGCTCGCGCTCGTCGTTCTGATCGCGGTCCTCGTACCGGCAGGACCACTCGACCTCGACCGCAGCTGGTCCGAGGCGATGCATGACATCGAGACACCGGCACTCACTAACCTCGCGCTCGTCTTCAACTGGCTCGGGCGCGGGCTCGGACGAGCCATTGCGCTCGCGCTCGTCGGATTGCTCCTCCTTCGCCGACGTCGCTCGCTCGCCCTCGTCGCGTTTGCAGTCGCCGAGAGCATGGCGCCGCTGCTCTCCACGCTTCTCAAGACCCTGATCGATCGCGCCCGCCCGCCCCATAGCGTCGTTCACCCGGTCGGCGCCTCCTTCCCCTCCGGCCATGCCACCTATGCCGGCGCGACCTGTGTCGCGCTCGTCCTGCTCTTCACGAAACCCGGCACGCGCCGCAGATGGTGGTGGGCGCTCGCCAGCCTCGGTGTCGTCGGCACGGCGTGGAGTCGCACCTACCTGCAAGTCCACTGGCTCACCGACGTCATTGCCGGCGCACTGCTCGGCAGCAGCATCTCGCTCCTCGTATTCGCCATCGCGCAGCGGCACCAATCGTGGGTCGTGGATGGCGTGCCCGGCGGACGAGCGTTGAGCCACTTGGGGCCGGGTCGCACCAGGGTCCCACCCGCGCCGCACGGCGCGGCGAAACACGGCGTCCACCGACAAACGCGAAGCCGCGCCGCCAAAGAGCGAGGGGGTCAGGTGAGAATGGGCATCTCCTGCGTGATAGGTCTGTTGCCTAGACGGATTACAACCGATGGAGCCTTCATGGAGCCCCGTGGTTGCAATCGGTGACAATCAGCGGCAAAGCAGATCAGCGCAGAACCGGCGAAACCAGCCGAAACCGTTGCCGTCAGTTGCGACTGGTTGCCGATTGGAGCGCATGGTAAGAGTTGTGTCGATGCGACCTCCCTCATTGCTAAAAGAGGGGGTGACCTTCCTGGCTCCGCAGAGAGCGACGAGTCCCGCGAACCCGAGGGCGCGCAGGACTCGAGCCACGGTAACAAGCGACTGGCCAACATGGCGTGAGCCGATTGGACGCGGGCGGTCGAAGCAGGATCGACGGCACGGCTCGTGGTGGGTCGGCTCTCCGCTGCTGCCTGTCCACGCGGAGCGAGAGCGTGCGCGTCGGCAAGACCATCAACGCGCCGGGCGTCTGAGAGACTTGACCTGATGTGGAGCAGCGTCCGTCTCGGCCGCATCGCCGGGATCGAGTTTGGCGTCAATTGGAGCTGGCTCGTTGTCTTCGCTCTGATCGTCTGGACGCTTGCCTCTGGGATCTTCCCCTCGACGAATCCCGGCCTGTCGAAGACGACTCACATCGCGATGGCGATCGTCGCGGCGTTCCTCTTCTTTCTCTCCCTCCTTCTGCACGAGTTCGGGCACGCACTTCGAGCGCGGCGCGAAGGGATCGAGATCGACGGCATCACGCTCTGGCTCTTCGGCGGTGTCGCGAGGTTCAAGGGCTCGTTCGGGAGCGCGGGCGCCGAGTTCCGTGTTGCGATCGCCGGCCCGCTCGTCTCGCTCGCGCTGGGGGCGCTGTTCGTCCTGATCGCGCTGATTCCCGGCATCCCCTCGGCGGTCGGCGGTGTGGTCTCGTGGCTCGGCTACATCAACCTCACCCTGCTCGTCTTCAACCTGATTCCGGCGCCGCCGCTCGACGGCGGGCGGGTGCTGCACTCCGCTCTGTGGCGCTGGCGAGGCGACTATGCGTGGGCGACCCGGGTCGGCGGGAATGTCGGGCGCGGCTTCGGCTATCTGCTGATCGCGGTCGGCATCGCGATGTTCGTCTTTCAGAGTTCGTTCAGCGGCGCCTGGCTCGCGTTCCTCGGCTGGTTCCTGCTCAACGCCGCGACCGCCGAGGCGCGCTACCTCCTGACCCAGCAGGCCCTCAGCGGCCTGCGCGTGCGCGACGTGATGACCCCGAACCCCATCGTCGTCGACCCCGAGGCGACGCTCGGCGAGTTCATGGACACCATTATGTTCTCGCGGCGGCACACGACCTATCCAGTCGTCGCCGACGGCAAGCCCGTCGGCCTGCTGCCGTTTCGCTGTGTCGCGAATGTCCCGCGGGCCGAGTGGGACTCGCGGCGCGTGCGCGACTGTCTCATCCCCGTCGACGAGGTGCCGGTGCTGCGCGACGGCGAGGACGCGGTCGACGCCCTTGCTGAGCTGAGCCAGTCGGCCGGCGGTCATGGCCTAGTCGTCTCGAACGGCACACTCGCCGGGATTGTCTCGACGAGTGACCTCGCCCGCGCGCTCGAGGCGAGGCGCCGCGCAAAGGCACCGGCGTCCGCACGCGTCTAGCATCCGCTCGGGCCCCTTCTGTCGAGACTCGCCGTGTTGCCTTACCGGACTACAAATGATGGAGCCCTTATGGAGCCCCGTGGTTGCAACCGCCGGCAACCGGTCGCAAATGGGCCGCCGCCGAAAAGGCTAAAACCAAGCCAAAACCGTTGCCGTGGGTTGCGACCGCTTGCCGTTTGGAGCGCATGGTAAGGAGGGGGTCGACGGTTCGAGTCCGTCAGAGGGCTTCAGCAAAAGGCCTGCAAAATGGTCTTTTTTGTTGCCTCGACGGCGGACGCTAGGCGCTCGACCGACTCGAAACCTGTCCCCAAGACCTG
>DASUXI010000137.1:0-2641 GCA_036377995.1 Gaiellaceae bacterium | reverse complement strand
GACGCAGACGAACTTGCCGATGGGGAATTCGACGTCGATGTCCTTGAGGTTGTGCATCGTCGCGCCGCGCACCCAGAACGACCCGTTGTCCTCCAGCCGGCGCGGCGGAACGGGGATCACGCGCGTGTGCGCCAGGAACTGCCCCGTGACCGAGCCCTTGTTGCGCTCGACCTTCGCCGCCGGCCCCTCGGCGACGACGTGCCCACCGTGCTCGCCCGCGCCAGGCCCCATGTCGACGAGCCAGTCGGACGAGCGCATCATCTGCTCGTCGTGCTCGACGACGAGCACGGTGTTGCCGAGGTCGCGCAATCGCTCGAGCGTGCCGATGAGCTTGTCGTTGTCCCGCTGGTGCAGACCGATCGACGGCTCATCGAGGATGTAGAGCACGCCGACCAGCTGCGAGCCGATCTGCGTGGCGAGCCGCAGACGCTGCGCCTCCCCGCCCGACAACGTCGCCGAGGCGCGGTCGAGCTGGAGGTAGCCGACACCGACGTTGTCGAGGAACGTCAGGCGCTCACGGATCTCCTTGACGATCCGCGCTCCGATCAGCTGCTCGGTCTCGGTGAGGTCGAGGCTCTCGAGGAACTCGAGCGCCCGTGTGACGGACATTTGCGTGAACTCGTGGATGTTCCTCCCGCCTACGGTGACCGCCAGGACCTCGGGCTTCAACCTCGCCCCCTTGCAGACCGGGCACGGGCGAAACGACATGTACTCCTCGATCCGCTCGCGCTGCGTCGACGAGTCGGTCTCGCGGTAGCGGCGCTGGAGGCTCGGGACAATCCCTTCGAAGGCGAGCATGTAGGAACGCTTCCGCCCCATTCGGTTGCGATAGCTGATGTACAGGCGCTCTCCGTCGGTGCCGTAGAGGAAGAGGTCCTGCTGCTCGTCGGTCAGGCTCTCCCACGGCTCGTCGAGCGCGATCTCGTAGCGGTCCGCGATCGCCTGGATCACGGACTCGTAGAAGCCGGAGTTCCCGACCGACCACGGAACGAGTGCGCCTTCGGAGATCGAGAGCGTCGGATCGGGGACGAGCAGGTCCGGGTCGATCTCCTGCTGTGCGCCCAGCCCGGTGCAGCGCGGGCAGGCGCCGTGCGGGGAGTTGAACGAGAAGATCCTCGGCTGCAGCTCCGGCAGCGAGACCCCGTGATCGGGACACGCGAACTTCTCGCTGAAGAGGAGCGACCGGCCCTCGTCGACCAGATCGATCCCCACGAGCCCGTCGGCGAGTTGCGCCGCCGTCTCAACCGACTGCGCGAGCCGGGTGCGGAGGTCGGGCTTCATGGTGAGACGGTCGACGACCACTTCGATCGTGTGCTTGAACTTCTTGTCGAGCGTGATCTCGTCCTCGAGCAGCCGCTGCTCGCCGTCGACCTTGACACGCGTGAAGCCCTCGTTCCTGAGCTCCTCGAAGACGTCCTTGTACTCCCCCTTGCGGTCGCGCACGACGGGCGCGTTGACGGTGAACTTCGTTCTATCGGGGAGCTGGAGGATCTGGTCGACAATCGACTCCTGGCTCTGGCCCGAGATCGGCTTCCCGCAGATGGGACAGTGCGGCCGCCCCACGCGGGCGTAGAGAAGCCGGAGGTAGTCGTAGATCTCGGTCACCGTTCCGACGGTCGAGCGCGGGTTGCGGGAGGTCGTCTTCTGGTCGATCGAGATCGCGGGCGAGAGGCCGTCGATCGAGTCGACGTCCGGCTTTTCCATCATCTGGAGGAACTGGCGCGCGTAGGCGGAGAGGCTCTCGACGTAGCGGCGCTGGCCTTCCGCGTAGATCGTGTCGAAGGCGAGCGAGGACTTCCCGGAGCCCGACAGGCCGGTGATGCAGATCAGCTTGTTCCGCGGGAGGCGGACGGTGATGTCCTTGAGGTTGTGCTCCCGGGCGCCGTGTACGACGAGCTCTTCCTGGGCCATAACCCGTCCAGTCTAGCCCCGGGCATCGGATCGAACAAGTGTTCGCTCAGATGTCCGAAAGCTCAGGCGCTGAGCCGCTCGACGAGACCGTAGACCCGCCGCGGCTCGGGGACGTACTCGACCTCGAGATCACCTGCGACGATCGTCCCGTACCCGAGCATGCGCCCCAGGAGGCCCTGCTCGATCTCGACCGCCCCGATCCGAGAGAGCCGGACAGCGGCAGCGCGCTTCCGCAACGTTCCGTGGACGACGAACAGCTTCTCCGTCGTCAGGACCAACCGGGTCCGCTCCCATTCCCAGACCGCGCGTAGTGCGATCGCCGCGCCCGCAGCCTGGAGCAGAACGCCGCCGATCGTCGCCGGCCATCCGATCGCCATCAGGCCGAGCCCGATCGCGGCTAGGCCGAGCGCACGTGCGAACGGCCCGAGGAGGACGACGGGATGCCGCCGCTCCTCGAGGCAGATCTTCTCCCAGCCGCCCGTGATCATCGCGTTTGCGTCTTTCGCCGAGTGGCAAGTAATCCCTGGTCATGGCGGGCATTGCGAAGCGCGTGGCGCTCTCGACGGTGATCGTGATCGCCATCGTCGCCGCGGCGCTCGCGCTGTGGAAGCTGAAGCTCGTGATCGCGCTGATCTTCCTGGGCTTCATCCTCGCCGCCGCGATGCGTCCGGCGATCGAGTGGCTCGAGCGGCGCCGGGTGCCGCGCGCAGCCGGCCTCCTCCTCCACTTC
>DASUXI010000136.1:0-3344 GCA_036377995.1 Gaiellaceae bacterium | reverse complement strand
TCGCCCGCCAGCGACGCGCCGAGGTCGTTGACGAGGACGCTCGCGCCGGCGCGTGCCAGCGCCAGCGCATGCTCCCGGCCGATACCGCGTCCCGCTCCGGTGACGATCGCGACCTTTCCTTGCAGATTCGGCATGCAACCTCCCTAGACGAACGCGTTCTCGCCCGTGAGCGCGCGTCCGATGATCAGCTTCTGGATCTGGCTCGTCCCCTCGTAGAGCGTCGTGACGCGGGCGTCGCGCAGGTACTTGCCAACGGGATACTCGTCGATGTAGCCGTAGCCGCCGTGCACCTGCACCGCCGCGTTGGCAGCGCGCACCGCCGCCTCGCTCGCGTAGTACTTCGCCACGGACGACTCGAGCGTATGCCGCACGCCCTCGTCCGCCAGTGCCGCCGCGCGCCAGGTGAGCAGGCGCGCCGCGTCGCACTCGACGGCGATCTCGGCGAGCAGCTCCTGCACGAGCTGGTGCGATGCGATCGTCTTGCCGAACTGCTGTCGCTCGCCCGCGTAACGCAGGCAGGCGTCGAGGCACCCCTGCGCGATGCCGACGCAGCCCGCCGCGAGCGAGATGCGGCCGTTGTCGAGCGCCGACATCGCGACCTTGAAGCCGTCACCCTCGGCGCCGAGCCGGTTCGCGTCGGGGACACGTACGTCCTCGAGCGTCAGCTCGGCCGTGTCCTGCGCGCGCAGCCCGAGCTTGCCCTTGATGCGCGTCGCGCTGAATCCGTCCGTCCCCGTCGGGACGAGGAAGCACGTGAGGCCGCGGGCACCCTCGGCACGGGTTCGCGCGAACACGAGCGCGAGGCCCGCCCACGAGCCGAGCGTGATGAAGATCTTCGATCCGGAGAGCACCCACTCGCGCCCTTCGCGCTCGGCGCGTGTCACGAGGCTCGAGGGGTCGGAGCCCGAGCCCGGCTCCGTCAGCGCGTAGCACCCCAGTGCCTCGCCGGAGGCGAGCTTAGGCAGCCATTCGTCCTTCTGCCCGTCCGTCCCCCACTTCGCGATCGTCTTGCCGACGAGACCGACGTTCACCGACACGATGCCGCGGACGGACGAATCGGCGCGCCCGAGCTCCTCCATCACGAGCGCGTAGGAGACCGTGTCCAGCTCCCACGCGCCGAGGTAGCCGACGTCGGCGAGCTTGGCGACGAGCGCGCGGTCGATGTCCTCCGCCCGGTCCCAGTCGCGCGCGTACGGCAGCACCTCACGCTCGCAGAACTCACGCGCCGACGCGCGAATCAGCTCCTGCTCATGGGTGAGGGAGAAGTCCATGGAGAGCGAGAGGGCCGGCGCAACGCCGGCCCTCTCGGTCTTCCGTCAGCGTCCCTTGATCAGCGGGCCGAACTCGGTGAAGGTGCCGTTCGTATAACGCGCCAGCTTGATCTGCGCGAGGGGGAAGTGATCGGACCTGCTCGTCTTCACTCTGACGCCGGCAATTGCGTAGGGATTGCGCCAGTTCATGTTGAGGGCAGCACGCATGAGCGACGCGCGTGTCGGGTTCTTCCCTGCGTTGAAGAGAACCTTCGCGGTGTCGTATGCCTTCGCCACCCCGTAGTAATAGAAGCCGTTGTTCGCATCCGCATTGCTCGGGCCGTACTTTGCGAGCAGCGCACGGTATTGCTTGACCGCGGCGTCGTTTGCGTACTTCGGATTCGTGACGTTCTTCAGATACGCGCTGCTGACTGCACCGCTGACGAAGTCTGGTCCGACGCTGGCGACGACCGCCTTCATGACCCCGTCCGTCGCGGCGACGGAGTTGATCACCATGGTGTCCGGCTTCCAGTTGAGCGCCTTCGCGGTGGCGATGGCGCGAACCGTCGGCGTTCCAGCCGTCGTCAGCAGCACCCATGTATCTGCACCCGTTGCCTTCTGACGGGCAATCTGGGACGCGTAGCTCGTGTCGGTGACCTCGTAGCCCAACTCGGAGACGATCAGGCTCGTCTTCGAGCCCAGACCGATCTTCACTCCGCGCAGGTAGTCCTTGCCGTAGTCGTCGTTCTGGTAGAAGACCGCGATCTTGGCGTTGGGCGCGTTCTTCCTGATCCATTCGCCGTACGCGCGCCCCTCGGCGATGTAGTCCGGCTGCCAGCCGATCGTCCACGGAAACTGCTTGTACTGCAGGCCCCAGTAGCTCGCACCGGTCGACACGAAGAGCTGAGGAACCTTCCGCTCGTTCAGGAATGGACGGATCGCCTGGTTGTTTTCCGTGCCGAGCGTGCCGACGACTGCGAAGACCTTGTCGTCGAGCACCAGCTTGTTCGTGAGCTGCACCGCGTTCGCGGGGTTGTACGCGTCGTCGTAGTACTTCCACACGATCTGGCGTCCGCGGATCCCCTTCTTCCCGTCGGGGCCCTTGCGGTTGTTGACGTAGTTGAAGTACGCCTCCATTCCGCGTGCGATCGGTGCGTAGCCAGAGACTGGACCGCTCAGCGGGAACGTTCCGCCGATCACGATCGAGGATTTCGTGACGCCCGGCGTCGCGGCCGCGGAGCCTGCCCCGTCTCGTGCAGCCGACGCCGAAGACAGCATTGCGATGGCGGCGCCGACGCAACACGCCATCAGAGTCAGCGTTCTCTTCATGCTTCCCCTCTCCGTGCGGGTGCCAGGATTGGCTTCCCCCTATTTTGACGTGCTCGCAGGGACCTTGTTAAGGGGGCGACAGCGCGACGGATCGCTCCGGCGAAGCCGCCCGGAAATGCGTACATGATCAAGATCAGGAGAACGCCGAACACGACGGCCGGCGCCTGCTTACCGAACCCGAAGTGGACGAGCGGCGGCTCCTGCGCATAGATCGGGAGAAACTCGTAGACCAGCGCCCCGAAGAGGGCGCCGGAGAGCGACGCGAGCCCTCCGATCACCACGCTCGCGAGCAAGAGGATCGACAGCTGGAGCGGGAACGTGTCGGGATTGACGAAGGAGACCTGGATCGCGAGCAGCGCTCCGGCGGCGCCCGCGTACGCCGAGGAGACGGCGAAGGCGAGCGTCTTGTAGACCGCCGGGCTGACACCGGACGCGGTCGCGGCGATCTCGCGATCGCGAATCGCACGCCAGGCGCGACCGACGCGGCCGCGCACCAGTAGCCACGAGAGCAGCAACAGGATCGCGGCTACGCCCCAGGCCTCGTAGTACAGCCAGCGCTTCGTCGAGATGTCCCAGCCGAACGGTGTATGAGGCAGCGGCAGATTCACGCCTCCGCCCCCACCCGTCACGTTCTCGAATTTCTTCGCGATCGCGGGCAACGAGACCGCCAACGCGAAGGTTGCCAAGGCGAGCGAGACGCCTGCCAGCCGCAGGGCGGGGATCCCGAACAGGAGGCCGACCACGCCCGTGATCGCGAAGGCGAGC
>DASUXI010000135.1:0-6329 GCA_036377995.1 Gaiellaceae bacterium | reverse complement strand
GAGGAGACGGTCGGCGGCATACCCCACATGGCGAACCTGCCGACGGAGGAGATCTTCACCTCTCCCGATCCCGAGCGGGTGGACGGGCTCGTGACGTCGACGAAGCCGCTCTACTCTCAAGGACGCATCATCGACGGTCTCACCGCTCGCTTCGAGGGGGGCCGCGCGGTGCAGCTCGACGCCGGCACCGGGGCCGAGATCCTGCGCACGCTCATCAAGCAGGACGACGGCGCGGCCCGGCTGGGCGAGCTCGCCCTCGTCGACGGGCAAGGCCGCATCGGCCCGCTCGGCACCGTCTTCTACGACACCCTGCTCGACGAGAATTCGGCCTCGCACATGGCCCTCGGGTCTGCGTACGACTCCGCGGTCGGGGACGAAGACCGCGACCGGCTCAATCGCTCGGCGATCCACGTCGACTTCATGGTCGGCTCACCCGAGGTCGACGTGACCGGTGTCACCGCGGACGGGGAACGAGTCCCGGTCCTGCGCAACGCCGCCTGGCAGATCTGACGCTCGGTCGCCGGGCAGGCGGGAGTACATGACGAAGTCGATGCGCCGGCTGTGGCGGACGCTGAGCTGGGACGCGCGCAGGACCCCTTCCCGTCTGAAGCCGGCCTTCTCGGCCACGCGCTGAGAAGCGAGGTTCAGCTCGTCGGCACGTAGCTGCAGCCGCTCGCAGCCGAGCGTCCGCAGCGCCCAGTCCGAGACCAGGCGCACGCCGCGGGTCGTCAGCCCGCGACCGCGCGCATCCACACGCAACCAGTACCCCACCTCGCCGATCGCATGGGTGACGTCGACCCAGCGAAAGCCAACGCCTCCGACCAGATCGTTGGTCTCGGCGGAAACGAGCGCGAACGGCGCGGCTGTTCCTTCACGCCAGTAGGACGCGGACTGCTCGATCCACATCCGGGCCTCCGAGACGGTGTACGGCTGTGGGATCAACTCCAGCCAGCGCGTGATTTCCTCGTCTCCGTCGAGCGAGTCGACGAGAGCCGGGATGTCACCCGCGTGCCACGCGCGCAGAGACACGACCCCATCGGAGAGCGGGGGGCTCGGCTCGTGAATCATCCTTCGAGGCTAGCTACGGGCGGCTGCTTGCCGATCCGGCCCCGGCAAGGCCTGCGGCAACCTTGACCGGGACCGGAGACGGCTTCTGCCATGGCGCTCGCGCGTGCGGCGGCAAGAATATGCCGGCTGCGCAAGCCGCGGACGCCACACTCCCCCGTATCGGGGTAGGCCGCACGACCCCCGAGCCTCGTTCGAGGGATCCCGCAGGACCTACGCGTGACTAGCTCGCCGCGGCGACGATCTCGGGCGAGAGGCTCGCGAACTGGCCGAGGAACTCGGCGCGCTCCGACTTGAGCCGCTCGACGTGCGCGCGGTACTCCTCGCTTCGACCGAGACGCTCGTAGAGCTTCCGCGGCTGGAGCACTTCGCCGTCGTCGATCCCGGGGACCGCGCGGGCGACCTGATACCCGAAGTCGGGATCCGTCTCCCACTCGATCGTGCCCTCGGCGATTCCCTCGACGATCGCGGAGGAGTGCCTGATCTTCACCTTCTTGGAGGTCTCGTCGTCCTCGGGCCCGCCCACCCGGCCGGTGTTCAGCAGGTACACCTCGAGCGGATGATCCTCGAGGAGCTCGAGGAACCTGTTGCCCTGCAAGTCGTGCGGCATCGGGAAGAACGGATTCGTCCCGGGCACGCGCAGAGACTTCCCGATCTCGTCCACACCCCCGGCCGCCGTTCCCTTCGTCTCTCCGAGCATGAAGTAGGCCGCCGCCTGCGGCCCTTCGAGCTTCGCGACGGCAGGGATGACGTTCTCGTTGCGGTTGAGGATGAGGAGAAAATGAGGCCTCTCGATCTCGCGGTCGGCCGCGGACTCGATCACGTCGAACGAGAACGTTGCGCGTCCGTTTTGCGTGTAGCTCTCGTCGTAGAAGTCGACGTCGTCGCCGTTCTGCGAGACGTTCTCGAGGTACGAGTCGGGCTGCGTGACAGCGCCGTAGACCGTCGGCTCGTCCTGGGGGTTGAGCCCGTACGTCTTGGCGAAGCAGCCGTTCTCCGTGACGTAGATGCGGCCGTCCGGCATCCAGGCGACGAAGTCGTCCTGTACCGGCAGCGAGCCGTTCTGCCTCGTGAACGTCGTCGTGGTCTTGCCCGTCCCTGACAACCCGACCGCCAGGCCGATCTTGTCTCCGTCGTTCGTCGGGATGATCTTGCAGCCGGCGTGCAGCGGCAGGCCGCCCCGGTCGTAGATGAGCTTGTTCCACATCCGGAGGCCGCCCTTTTTCGACTCGCCGAAGTAGTCGGAGTTGAAGACGCGTGTCACGCCCTGCCCTAGGTCGACCATGATCAGCCGGTCGTCGGGGAAGCCCTCCGCCTTCAGGTTGGGCGTGTAGACGACGGTCAGCTCAGGCTCGAAGTCCTCCTCCGGCGGTCCGAAGAAGAGCTGCTGCTGCATGCCCGCGATGTTGCCGTTGGCGGCCTCGACATAGACACGCGCGGGGGTGCGGAAGTCCGGGTCGAGGCCGATGTAGCCGTCGATCACGACCATCTCCCGGCCGGCGATGTACTCGTCCTGACGCTCGACCCATTCGGCCGCCTGCTCGGTGGAGACGGCCTGGTTCTGTCCGTCGGGCTCGTCGGTGACAAGGAACGTCGAGCCCTTCGAGCGCGCCAGCACCTCTGTCTGCACGTTCAGGTTCCCGTACTTCGTCGGGCGGGCGGTCGGCATCTTCGCGGCGAGCTCCTTGAGCTCCTCAGGGGTCGGGTTCTCGATCACCCGCTTCGCCTGCGGTAGTCGGAACAGCATCTTCGCCACGTTGAGTCGCTCCTTGTCGAACGGTCGGGACTCCGGGATCTTACCCCGGCCGAGGCCGCATTCCTCCTGCTAGTTGCGAGGAAAGCCGAGCGCCGCGAGTGTGCACCCGCAGCCCGCGGCCATTCGATAGCGTCCGTCGTATGGAGGCCAAGCACGACGTGCTCCTCGTCGGCGCCGGCTGCGCTGGGATGCGCGCGGCCATCGAGGCGCACGACGCGGGCGCGGACGTCGGCGTCGTCTCGAAGCTGCATCCGACCCGCAGCCACTCCGGGGCAGCCGAGGGGGGCATCAACGCGGCACTCGGAAACGCCGGCGACGACGACCCCGAGACGCACGCCTTCGACACAGTCAAGGGCTCCGACTACCTCGGCGACCAGGACGCGATCGAGATCCTGACCCGGGAGGCTCCGGGCGACATCTACCAGCTCGAGCACTGGGGGGCCGTGTTCTCGCGTGGCGCGGACGGGCGGCTGTCGCAGCGTCCCTTCGGCGCCGCCGGCTCCCCGCGCACGGTCTTCGCGGCCGACATCACCGGCCACGTGCTGATCCAGGTCCTCTACGAGCAGCTGGTCAAGCGCGAGATCAAGGTCTACGACGAGTACTTCGCCTGGCAGCTGGTCGTCGACGACGACCGGTGCCAGGGCGTGATCGCCTGGGATCTCGTCAACGGCGGCCTCAAGACGATCGGCGCGAAGACGGTCGTTCTCGCGACGGGAGGCGCGGGCCGGCTCTACCGCACGACGACCAACGCGTACGCCTGCACCGGCGACGGGATGGCGATGGCGCTCCGGGCGGGCTTGCCGCTCAAGGACATGGAATTCATGCAGTTCCACCCGACCACGCTCTACCCGAGCGGGATCCTGCTCACCGAGGGCATCCGTGGCGAAGGCGGCCACCTGGTCAACAGCGAGGGCGACCGCTTCATGAAGAAGTACGCCCCGAACGCGATGGAGCTCGCCTCGCGCGACGTCGTCTCCCGCTCCGAGCAGACCGAGATCGACGAGGGCCGCGGCGTGAACGGGTCGATCCTCCTCGACATGCGCCCGATCGGCAAGGAGCGGCTCCTCGAGCGCCTGCCGAGCTCACGCGAGCTCGCCATGACCTTCGCCGGCGTCGACCCGCTCCTCGAGCCGGTGCCCGTTCGGCCCGGCGCCCACTACCACATGGGCGGTGTGGAGACCGACAACGACGGGCTGACCGAGCTGACCGGCCTGTACGCGGCGGGAGAGGTCGCCTGCGTGTCGGTGCACGGCGCCAACCGCCTCGGCGGCAACTCGCTGATGGAGACGATCACGTTCGGGCGCCGCGCGGGGCGTGCGGCGGCGGAATGGGCGCTGGCGAACACGACCGTGGCCGTCCCTCCGGGGATCGAGCGGGACGCCGAGCGGGAACTGAAGGAACTGCTCGACCGCACGGAGGGAGAGCGCCCGTGGAAGATCCGCGACGAGCTCGGAGCCTCGATGCTCGAGAACTTCGGCGTCTTCCGCGAGGAGCACAAGATGGCGAACGAGCTCGAGATCATCGCCGGCCTCAAGGAGCGTTACCCGCGCGTCGTGGTGGAGGACAAGGGCGAGATCTTCAACACCGACCTGACGCAGGCGATCGAGCTCGGCTACCTCCTCGACGTCGCCGCCTGCATGCTCCAGGCGGGGCTCGCGCGCAAGGAGAGCCGCGGAGCTCACGCCCGCCCGCACGACTACCCGAAGCGCGACGACGAGAACTTCATGAAGCACTCGATCACCCGCTGGGTCGACGGCGGTCCCGAGCTCTCGTACAAGGACGTCAGAATGACCAGGTGGGAGCCCGAGGAGCGGAAGTACTGACCTGATGCAGGTCGCGCTGAAGATCTGGCGGTACGACCCGGTCGCGGGCGACAAGGCGCTCCGCGAGTACGAGTTCGACGCGCCCGAGGAAGCGACGCTGCTCGACTGCCTCGACATCGTCAAGGACCGGATCGACGGCTCACTCGCCTACAGGAAGAGCTGCCGGATGATGATCTGCGGCTCGTGCGGCATGCGCATGGATGGCGCCGCGGTGCTCGCGTGCCAGACGCGGATGGCGCCCATCGCGGAGGCGGGCCACGTCCCTGTCGTCTCCTCGATGGGGAACCTGCCGATCATCAAGGACCTCGTCGTCGACATGACGCCGTTCTGGGACAAGTTCCTCGCGGTCAAGCCGTGGCTACAGCCCGGCTACGAGGAGCCGCCCGAAGACAAGGAGTTCGTCATCCCGCAGGAGCGCATGAACGTCATCCACAAGGAGTCGCTCTGCATCAACTGCGGCTGCTGCGTGTCGGAGTGCAACGCGATGGAGTCCGATCCCGAGTTTCTCGGGCCCCAGGCGCTCGCGAAGGGGATGCGGTTCGTCGGCGACCCGCGCGACGGCGCCAAGGTGGAGCGGCTCGAGGAATACAACTCCGAGCACGGCATCTGGGACTGCACGCGGTGCTATTTCTGCAACGAGCGCTGTCCCAAGGGCGTCGACCCGCGAGACGCGATCGCAAAGCTCGGTGCGGAGTCGATCGCCGAGGGGATCGACCGCGACATGGGCGCGAAGCACGCGAACTGGTTCGTGACCTCGGCGAAGACGACCGGCTGGCTGCGCGAGACCGAGCTCGTGCCCAAGACGCAGGGCATCGTCACGTCCGTCAAGCAGATGAAGTTCGCGCTGGGCCTCGCCCGCCGCGGCAAGGTGCCGCTCCCCTTCCCACCGCACGTCGCGGAGAAGGTCGAGGAGGCGCGCGCCCTCTACGATCTCGTCAAGGAGGAGGGTCGCGCGGGAGCGCTCGGCATCGTGCAGGGAGAGCGCGCGCTCGGCCGCATCGAGCACGACGAGGAGGGGCCGGCAGAGGGATGAAACGCGTCGCCTACTACAAGGGTTGTCTCGCGTCGCTGTCGGCGAAGGAGCTCGACTCGTCGACGCAGGCGCTCGCGCCTAAGGTCGGGCTCGAGCTCGTCGACCTCGAGTCGGTCACGTGCTGCGGTGCCGGTGACATCCACGAGGCCGAGCCCGACTACTACCTGCACCTGAACGCGCGCATCCTCGCCTACGCTGAGGCGGAGAAGTGCGACACGTTGCTGACGGTCTGCAACGTGTGCACGCTCAACCTGCGGCAGGCGAACTGGCAGCTCAAGAAGGACGAGGCGCTGCGCGAACGCGTCAGCACGAACCTCCAACGCGTCGGCGCTCCGCCCTACAACGGCACGGTGGAGGTGCGGCACCTGCTCTGGGAGATCGCCGAGGGCGAGGGCTACGAGCTGCTCAAGGCGGCCGCGCACAAGGGGCTCAAGGGACTCAAGATTGCCCCGTTCTACGGCTGCCAGATCCTGCGGCCGTCGAAGATCCTCGGCTTCGAGGATCCCGACCGGCCCTGGTCGCTCGAGCGGATCATCGAGGCCTGCGGCGGGGAGGCGATCGACTATCCGGCCAAGGTGAAGTGCTGCGGCTTCCCGATCATCCAGGCCCGTGAGGAGACCGCGCTCGGCGAGCTGATCCAGCCGATCGAGCA
>DASUXI010000134.1:0-3860 GCA_036377995.1 Gaiellaceae bacterium | reverse complement strand
CGGACGGGCGCGCTCAACCCCTGGGCGATGCTCGAGCCGGTCGAGGTCGGCGGCGTCACCGTTTCACGCGCGACGCTCCACAACGAGGAGGACATCAACCGCAAGGACATCCGCGAAGGTGATGTCGTCGTCGTGCAGCGTGCTGGTGACGTCATCCCGCAGATCGTCGGCCCGGCCGGAGAGCATCAGCCCGGGACGAAGCGGTTCAAGATGCCGAAGAAGTGCCCGCTCTGCGGCGCGGACGTCGTCAAGCCCGAGGGCGAGGCGATGCACCGCTGTCCCAACCGGGCCTGTCCCTCGCGCGGGCTCGAGTCCCTGATCAACTGGGTGCAGGCGGCCGCGGACATCGAGGGCGTAGGCGAGCAGTCAGTCCGCCAGTTCTGGGAGCTCGGCCTCGTCCGCTCGCTCCCCGAGCTCTACCGGCTAACGAAGGAGCAACTGCTGGAGGTCGAGGGCTACGCGGAGATCTCCGCCACGAACGCGATCGAGTCGATCCAGGCGTCGAAGCAGGTCCCCTTCCACCGCGTGCTCTTCGGGCTCAACATCCCCGACGTCGGCTGGGTGACGGCGCAGAACCTCGCCCGGCACTTCGAGTCGGTCGACCGGCTCATGGACGCGAGCCAGGAGGACATCCTCGAGGTGGAGGGGATCGGGCCGGAACGCGCCGAGGCGATCGCCGAATGGTTCGCCGACGATGCCAACCGCAAGCTCGTCGAGGAGCTGCGCTCGCTCGGGCTCCGGTTTGAGATCGGCGACGAGCTCAAGCCCGTCGACGGCCCCCTCACCGGCAAGACCTACGTCATCACGGGAACGCTCGAGGGTTACT
The DNA here is from genome assembly GCA_036377995.1 of Gaiellaceae bacterium. GTDB lineage: Bacteria > Actinomycetota > Thermoleophilia > Gaiellales > Gaiellaceae > 3-1-20CM-4-69-9. Next base: position 3,034 of record DASUXI010000134.1, on the reverse strand, counting down.
CGCGGGACGAGGCCGCCGCGGAGCTCGAGGCGCGAGGCGCGAAGGTCGTCAACTCCGTCTCGGGCAAGACGACCGGGCTGGTCGTCGGCGAGGAGCCCGGCAACTCGAAGCTCACGAAGGCCCGCAAGCTCGAGGTTCCCCTGCTCACCGAGCAGGAGCTCCTCGAGCTACTGCGCGGCTAACACCGAGACGAAGCGGTCCTGGGCGCGCCGCGCCCACCAGTACGCGAGCGGATGCCCGTTCTGCAGGACTGCGAACGCGAAGCGGTCGCCGACATAGCCCGACAGAGCGGACGCGACATCCGTCGTCCCCGTCTTCGCGATCACCCGCCCTCGCGTCGAGGCCTTCTGCAGCCGCTTCTCGAGCGTCCCGCTGACCCCTGCGACGGGCAGGGAGGCAAGGAGCAGCGGATGGATGTCCGGGTCGGCCCAGGCGAGATTCAACAGCGCCCCGATGGCGTCGACCGTCAGGCGGTCGAGAAGCGACAGCCCGGAGCCGTCGACGATGCGGACGCCGGCCATCGGCACGCCCGCGTCTGTGAGCACCTGCGTGACGACCGAGGCACCGGCCGCGCTCGTGCCTCGGTCGAGCTCCTCCAGCCCGAGCTGCTTCAGGAGCATCTCCGCCGTGAAGTTGTCGCTCTCTCTATCCATGAAGCGCAGCATCGTGGCGAGCGGCGGCGACGACACGGAGGCGAGCGGCTCGAGCCAGTCCTCGGACCGTCCCGTCCGGACGGTGCCGGTCACGACGATGCCAGCCTTGCGCAAGGCGGTCCTGAATGCCGTCGCTGCCGCCAGGGCAGGTGCTCTCGTCGTGTAGCGGCCGACGCGGCCGCGGTCGACGATCAGGGCGGAGAGCGGGGGCGACTCCGCGATGTAGAAGCCCGCCTTCCAGCCGGAGACCATTCGCCGCGTGTCGTAGGCGTCCTCGTCTCCGATCACTCCGTCGGTCACGCGCCGGATGCCGGCAGCTCGCAGCTGTGAGGCAAGCGCCCGCAGATCCGCCCGCGAGAGCGTCGGGTCGCCGTTCCCCTTCAGCACCAGGGCGCCGCTCCAGATAGCGCCGTCCTGGACGCCCTCACCGTAGACATCCGTCTCGATGCGGTACGCGGGGCCGAGCTTCACGAGCGCCGCGTATGTGAGGGGCAGCTTCGCGTTGGAGGCGGGCGCGAGCGACCGGTGGCCGTTCTGGACGAAGACGACCGAGCCTGTCTCGAGGTCGAGGGCAAGGGCCGCCGAGCGTGCCGTCGCGACGTGAGGGACCCGCAGCGCCCGAGCGAGGCTTCGCTGGAGCGGCGTCTGCTCGGTCGAGGCGGCGGTCGTCTTGGCAGGCCCGACCAGAACCACGAGCACGAAGACGACGGCAAGCTGACGACGACGCACGGCGATTTGCATTTTTCGAACATGATCAGCCGGCGTCAAGGAGGTAGGCCGATGCCACCGCCAAGATGGGCCGGGCGGCCCATGCAGTAGGCCCTGCCGGCCTCGATACTTGTGCAGAGCCCTCGAGTATCCCTGCCGCCAGTGATTCACGACGAGATCCGCAACCTGCTCGACGCCCCGCCTTCCGGCGACAAGGCGCCGAGCCTCGGCGACATCGAGGACGCGCTCACAGTCGGCTACGCGCGTGCGCTGGCGCTCGACGGCGAGCGGCGGCAGCTCGAGAAGAAGATCGCCGACGTGGTCGCGCACCTCAGCGAACGCTCCGGTAACGGCGGGGGATCCGAGTCCGAGCTCGCGACGCTGGGCCGGCGCCTGTCCGCCGCCGACGGCGACCTCACGAGCCTGCGGGCTCTCCTCTCCACGCTGCGCACCCGCGCAGACGCGACCCGCGCGACGCTCTAGACGATCCCGCTTCGCACCGCGTAGACGGCCGCCTGGATGCGGTTGTCGATCTGGAGCTTCATCAGGATGTTGCTGATGTGGTTCTTGACCGTCTTCGGGCTGATGTGGAGCTCGGCGGCGATTCTCGCGTTGTCCTTGCCGTTCGCGATCAGCTTCAGGACTTCGATCTCGCGGTCGGACAGCTCTGCGCGGATCGTGCTCTCGATCTCCGGCTGCGTGCTCGCCGCGCGGAGGCGCTGCAGCACCTTGGCCGCGATCGTCGGGGAGATCAGCGACTCGCCGAGCGAGGCCGCGCGAATACCTGCGATCAGGTCGTGGATCGACGAGTCCTTGAGCAGGTAGCCGCACGCTCCGGCCAGGATCGCGTCGATGACGTCGTTGTCCTGATCCGAGATGGTCAGCATGAGCACTCTCGTCAGCGGCGCGATCGTCGAGATGTGCCGCGTGGCCTCGACGCCGCCCATGCCGGGCATGTTCAGGTCCATCACCACGACGTCGGGTGGGTTCTGCCGGACGATGTCGAGCGCCTCCTGGCCGGCCGCGGCCTCGCCGACGATCTGCACGCCCTCGTCCTCGAGCAGGTTCCGGAGCCCGGTCCGAAAGAGGTCGTGATCGTCGACGATCAGAACGCGCACGTCAGTCAGCGCCTGCTCTTCCGCTCTGACCGTTTCACTCATGCTGGGCGTTCTTTCCTCCCGACCGCAGGGGCCTCTGAAAGCCTAGTGGAGGGTGATGGTAACCGTGCGCCGGCCCCACGCGAGCGCGTCGGCGAGCGTCGGGAACCAGAGGTCGATCGCGTTGCCCCTGACCGCGCTGCCGGTGTCGGCGGCGACTCCTTCGCCGTAGCCCGGAATCGTGAGCCGGGTTCCCAGCGGAATGACCGACGGGTCGACGGCGACGACGCCTGCTCCGACAGGAAGGCCGGTCGACGTCCTCCCGGGCAGTGAGTAGCCCGAGGCCGTGACGGTGACGGTGCGGGGGCCTGAGGCGGCGGCGCTCGGCGTGACCTTCGGACTGTCCGGGCTTCCCTGGGCCTGGACGGCCTGTGCCCGCTCGACGACGCGCCGAGCGCGAGCGTCGAGCGCACGGATCTCGCGGGTAGTCAGGCGCCTCTGGCCGGCCAGCGACGCGAGGTAGGCGACGCGCGCGGCACGAGCGCCGGCGAGCGACGCGGCGGTCCGCTCCGCCTG
>DASUXI010000133.1:0-11361 GCA_036377995.1 Gaiellaceae bacterium | reverse complement strand
CACTGCTCGACCTCCCGATCGAGCTCGTGCTCGTCTCCCATGGTGAGCCTCTGCTCGCGGGCGGCCGCGCAGAGCTCGCGCGCGCGCTCGCATGACAGCCGTCGCGCCCGTCGAGCGTGACCTGCGGGCCGCGGTCGGGGCGGAGATCCAGCGCCCGACCGCCGCCTATCTGACGGACGAGACCGAGGCACGAGGCGTGCACGGCCGGGCCGACGCGGTCGCTCTGCCGCGATCGGCCGACGAGGTCGCAGAGGTCTTGGCGTGGTGCTACGCGCACGGCGTGGCGATCGTTCCGCGGGGCGGTGGGACCGGCTACGCGGGAGGAGCGGTGCCGCTCGACGGCGGCGTCGTCCTCTCGCTCGAGCGGCTCGACCGGGTGCGGTCGTTCGATCCGCTCGTCTGGAGGATCGAGGTCGAAGCGGGCGTCCGCACGGGAGAGCTGCATCGAATCGCGCGTGAGAGCGGCCTGATGTTCGCGCCCGATCCCGGCGCGGCCGAGCAGTCCCAGGTCGGCGGCAACATCGCGACGAACGCGGGAGGACCGCACGCCTTCAAGTACGGCGTCACGGGCAGGTGGGTCACCGGGCTCGAGGCCGTCGTCCCGCCGGGAGACGTGGTCCGCCTCGGCGGGCCGCTCTCGAAGGACGTGGCCGGCTACGACCTGAAGGGCCTCCTCGTCGGCTCGGAGGGAACGCTCGGCGTCATCACCTCGGCCTGGCTCAGACTCGTCCCGGCGCCCGAGGCCGCCTGGCCGGTCGTCGGCTTCTTCGACGGAGTCGCGGGCGGGTCGGCTGCCATCGAGCGTCTCGTCGGAAACGGGCTGCCGGTCGCCGCGCTCGAGTACCTCGACTCGGAGACCTTGCGCTACGGCGGCGCAGGCTTCCCCGGCGACGTTCCGGCGGGCGCCTTCGCCGTCATCGCGGAGGCAGACGGGTCGGTCGACGAGGCGGCGCGCGTTCGCGCCGATGTGCTCGAGGTCCTCGGCGAGGACGCCCTGGGCCTGTACGCGCCGGAGACCCAGGCCGAGATCGCCGCCCTCTGGCGCTGGCGCCACGGCCTCGCGCTCGTCGTCGACGCACAACGAGGAGGAAAGGCGAGCGAGGACATCGCGGTCCCGCTCGATCGGCTCGGCGAGGCGATCGAGAGCTCGCTGGAGATCGGGCGCAGGCTCGGCGTCGTCACGTGCTCGTGGGGCCACGCCGGCGACGGCAATCTGCACACGACGTTTCTCCTGTCCGCGAGCGACGAGCGAGAGCTCGCCCTGGCGCCGACGCTCTCCGACGAGCTGTTCGAGCTCGCCTTGCGACTCGGAGGGACGATCTCGGGCGAGCACGGCGTCGGCTTCGTCAAGCGCAACTGGCTTGCGCGCCAGCTCGGGCCGCGCGCGTTCGAGCTGCACACCGCCGTCAAGCACGCATTCGACCCGAAGAACCTCCTCAATCCGGGAAAGAAGGCTTGATCCGGAAGCTGCTCGTCGCGAACCGCGGCGAGATCGCGCTCCGCGTCTTCCGAACATGCCGAAGCCTCGACGTCGCGACGGTCGCGGTGGTCTCGCCGGACGACACGGGGTCCCTGCATGCGCGGTCGGCCGACCAGACCGTCGAGATCGCGAGCTACCTCGCCTCCGAGGAGCACATTCGAGCGGCAAAGCAAGCCGGAGCCGACGCGATCCACCCGGGCTACGGGTTCCTCGCCGAGAGCCCTGACTTCGCCGAGGCGGTACAGGTCGCGGGGCTGACGTGGGTCGGGCCGCCGCCGGAGGCGCTCCGCGCCGGCGGGGACAAGCTCGAGGCGAAACGGTTCGCCCGCGAGGCCGGCGTGCCGGTCGTCCCGACGGGAGAGCCGGACGAAATCGGCTTCCCGCTCCTCGTCAAGGCTGCCGCGGGAGGCGGCGGGCGCGGCATGCGCGTCGTCCGCGCTCCGGGGGAGCTGGCCGAGGCGCTGGAGGCCGCGCGGCGGGAGGCGAAGGCTGCCTTCGGGGACGACCGCGTCTTCTGCGAGCGCTATGTCGAGCGGCCGCGTCACGTCGAGATCCAGCTGCTCGCGGACGCGGGCGGGAACGTCCTGGCCCTCGGCGAGCGGGACTGCTCGATCCAGCGGCGCCATCAAAAGGTGCTCGAGGAGTCCCCTTCACCCGCCGTAGGCGACGCGCTCCGCGCCGCGATGAGCGACGCGGCGGTGGCGTTCGCGAAGCGGATCGGCTACGTCAATGCCGGGACCGCGGAGTTCATGGTCGACGGGGACGACTTCTGGTTCCTCGAGCTGAACGGGCGGATCCAGGTCGAGCACCCTGTGACGGAGCTCGTCACGGGCATCGACCTCGTACAGGAGCAGCTCCGCATCGCCGGCGGGGGCTCGCTCGATCTTCGCCCCGACCGGCGCGGCCATGCCGTCGAGGCCCGTCTCTACGCCGAGGACCCGAAGACGTTCTTCCCGCAGACGGGCCGCGTCGAGAGGCTCGAGCTGCCGCGCGACATCCGGATCGATGCAGGCGTCGAGGAGGGTGACGAGATCGGGCTCGCCTACGACCCGCTGATCGCGAAGTTGGTCGCGCAGGGGCCCACGCGCGACGACGCACTCGACCGTCTGCGGGATGCGCTGCAAGAGACCGTGGTCGAGGGCATCACCACGAATCTCCCGTTCCTGCGCTGGCTCGTCTCGCATCCGCTCGTGCGCGCCGGCGACACGACGACCGCGTTCCTCGTCGAGCACCCGCCCCTGTCACCGCTGACACCGCACGTCGCCCCGGGCCCGTGGCGCCGGCCGTTCCGGCTCAACCTGCCGGCGCCCGCGCCGTCTCCTCCTCCGGATGTCGACGCGCTGGCTGCGGATCACCACGGTGTCGGTGGCGAGCAGAGCACGGTGACCGCTCCCATGCCCGGGACGGTCATACGCCTCCTCGTGAAGGCGGGCGAGTCGGTTCGGGCGCGGCAGCCCCTCGTCGTGCTCGAGGCGATGAAGATGGAGACGCCGCTGACGTCCCCCTACGACGCGGTCGTCCGCGCCGTGCACGTCGAGGAGGGCGCTGCTGTCACGGCGGGCACGCTCCTCGTCGAGCTGGAGGAGTAGCCGCGCGAAGGCGGAGCCTTCGCGCGGCTCTGTCTACTGCGCCGCGGGATTCGGGACGTTCTGCTCCGCGCGAAGGTACGAGGCGACAACCGCAACAACGCCGAGCACCATCACGACGAGCGCGCCCCAGAACCAACCACCCATGCCGACGGGCTTGACGACCATGTTCCAGATCACCCCGAGGAGGACGACGAGCTCGGCGCGAGAGACCATGAGGATCCGCCGGATGCGCGCCTGGGCGAGAGGTGACTCGGGACCGTGCTGCTCGATGATTGCCGCGATCCGGCCGCCCTCGGGCCCCAGGAAGCCGGCGCCGATCACGAACGAGAGCGCCCAGGCGATGAGGCCGAAGACGATCCAGTTCTGACCCCAGGACCAGTGGAGGTTGATCATCATCCCGATCGCCGCCAGCAGGAGCACCCAGGTCGTGGGAATGAAGAGGCGTGTCGACACGACTTCGGTGTCCTTCGCGAAATCGGCCTGGCGCTTCCCGTCATTGGTACCGAGGATCCGGAACGCGTAGGCCTGAATCATCACGGCGCCGCCGACCCAGGTCGCGGCGGCGGCGACGTGTATCCATTTGAAGAACGTGTACCAGGTCATGCGCGCATTCAAGCGTGGCGCCCGGACGCCTTCAAGAGCAACGCAGCCTCGGCCCGGAACATCAAGGGCCGAGGTTAGAGCCGGCGCAAGCGCTCTAACCGAGGCCGCACTGACGTGGGCGCGGACGCTCCAGCTCCAGGCCCGCGCCCACGCGGAAGGGAACACTCGCCCGGAGCTCCAAAATGGAAGCCCACGGGCTGAGCCCATGGGCGTTGACCGGCGGAGCCGGCGTATCCAACTCCGAGGAAGAGCGAAGCTCTTCCTCGGAAGTCAAAACAGCTTTTGAAGCTTCATGGCGGCGCCCATGTCGCCCTTGACCTTGAGCTTGCCGGTCATGTAGGCGCTCGTCGCATTCTGCTCGCCGCTGACGATCTTCTCGAAGGTGTCCTCGGAGGTGGTGATGACCGCGTCCGCGTCCTCCCCGCCCTCGCGGACGCTGACGCTGCCGTCTGCGACGCTCACGGTCCACTTGCCCGCGCCCTCGATGTCGAAGAGGTAGGAGTTGGTCATTCCGGCCGTCTTCGACGAGTCCGCGCGCTGTTCGAGGCTGTCGAAAAACTCTTTCACTGTCATGGCACCAAGCCTATCTCAGTGGCAGGCTCGAGCCGGGCGCTCTTCCGTGCCCGCGGAAGCTGCAAGGCGAGAACGACGGCGAGCATCGGCGCCGCCGCGGCAACGTAGAGGGCGGTGCGCAGGCTTGTCGCGTCGGCGAGCCTGCCGAGCGCGAGCGCAGCGACGCCTCCGAGACCGACCGACAGGCCGATCACGAGCCCCGAGGCGGTTCCGACATGACGCGGCATGTACTCCTGGCCCATGACCATCGTCACCCCGAACGTCCCGACCACGCAGACGCCGACGAGGGCGAGCGCGATCGAGCCCGGGATCCCACCGACGGCGAGGAAGAAGAGCATGAGCGGTCCCGTTGCGACGACGCTCGCCAGGAGCACGGGCCGCCTGCCGAACCGGTCGGCGAGAGGGCCGAGCGCCAGTGTTCCGATCCCACCGGCGAAGAGCATGAGGGCGAGCAGGTGGTTGCCGTGCGACTTCGAGTGCCCGAGACCTGTCTCCCAGAGCGGGACGAACGTGATCAGCCCGAACCAGGCGACGCTGCGAAGTGCGATCACGCCGAGGAGGAGCTTCATCGCACCGGGGTCGTCGACGCCCCCGACAGAGCGCGCCGCGTGGGGCCCCGGCCTGAATCCACGCAGGTACGGCGTCCCGATGACGATCGCCGCCGCGGCCACGAGGCCCGGGACGGCGAGCACGAGGCCGCCGCGGAGGCCGAGCGCGGCGACGATCGCGGTGGTCGCGATCGGGCCGAGCCCGTAGCCGAGGTTGCCTCCGATCGAGAACCAGGCCATGCCGCTCGCCCGCTTCCGGCCGCTGACGTATCCCGCGAACTTCGAGGCTTCGGGATGGTAGGCGGCGACGCCGATCCCGGACAGCAGGACGAGCAGCAGGACGAGCCAGTAGCTCGACGCGTCGGCCGCGAACGCGATCGCGACACCCGCGACGGCGACCCCACCCGGCAGCAGCCACATGGCTCCGCGGCGATCCGACCAGAGGCCGAACAGCGGCTGGATCAGCGACGACGACGCCTGAGACGCGAGGATCACTCCGCCGACGGCGGTGTACGAGAGCGAGAACCGGTCCTTGAGGAAGGGAAGCAGCGCCGGAAGCGCGCCGCCGGCGAAGTCCGTGGCGAGGTGACCGCTCGACAGCAGCGCCATCGCCCGGCGATCGATCTCGGCCCGCACGGCTGCAGGCTACAGCGGTGCTGCTAGACGGCCGGCGCGACCGACGGGCGGTACCTGGCGATCAGCGCGTGCGAGAGCTCCCACTGCTTGCCGGCCAGGTCGACGCGATTCTGCTCGAGCTTCGAGCCGTTGATGCCCTGCTCGCGCAGGCGCTGCCGCTCGACCGTGAGCTCGGAAATCTGGTCGAGGAGAGTCTCGACGGTGGGATCTGCTGCACTCATCTCGGGGTTCACCATCGGCATTTGACGGCCGGGCGCGCGCCCGGTTAGGAGGATTTCGTAAAGACGGCGTAAATCCCTGCTCGGGTACGATCGCGGCCCGATGGGCGAGGTCGCGATCGAGGTCAGGCTGCCGGGCGAGGCGGAGGCGGATGCGCTCGCCGTCCCCCTGGCCGAGGACGATGCGGGCGGGGACGTCGGCGCGGGGAGCGTGAGCGAGCGAGCGCAGCAGCAACTGCAGCGCCTCGCCGGCGACGGCGACCTGAAGTCGGACCTCGGACAGACGCTCCTCCTGCACACCGATGCCGACGAAACGGCACCGCGGATCGTCGTGGCGGGGGTCGGCAAGCGGGCAGACATCGATGCCGACGCCGTTCGGACCGCGGCGGCTGCAGCAACCCGGTGCGTCGGGGAGGCCGGCCGCACGATCGGCTGGGCCCTCGACGAATCTCTGCCGCTCCCACTCGAAGAGCAGGCGACCGCGGTCGTCGAAGGAATGGTGCTCGGCTCCTACGCGCCCGGACGGTGGAAGACCGGGGCTAAGCCCGAACAGCGCCTCGAGAAGATCGTCCTCTTCACGGCGAATCCGGACGGCCTCGGCGAGATCGCCTCGCAAACCGGACGCGTCGGCAAGTGGGTCAACGCGGCGCGCGATCTCGCGAACTCGCCGCCCAACGAGCTGACGCCCGAGCTCCTCGCGCAGCGCACCGCGGAGCTCGCCGGCCCCACGGTCGAGGTCGACGTGCTCGATCCGTCGCGCATCGATGAGCTCGGGATGGGCGCGCTCTCCGCGGTGGGGCGCGGGAGCGCGAACGGGCCGCGCCTGATCGTCCTTCGCTACGAGCCGGCCTCGCCGGCGCGCGCCGACCTCGTGTTCGGCCTCGTCGGGAAGGCGATCACGTTCGACGCAGGGGGAATCTCGCTCAAGCCGGCCCTGAAGATGCAGGACATGAAGGGCGACATGGCCGGCGGCGCCGCGGTCATCGCGGGGACGGCCGCCCTCGCGGAACTGGGGCTCCCCGTCCGGGTCGTCTCCGTCGTCGCGGCGGCCGAGAACCTCGTCGGCGGCGACTCCTTCCGGCCGGGCGACATCCTCCGGGCGGCCAACGGCAAGACGATCGAGATCACCAATACGGACGCCGAGGGACGCCTCGTGCTCGCGGATGCGCTCTGGTACGCGCGCAGGGAGGGCGCGACGCACGTCCTCGATCTCGCCACGCTCACGGGCGCGATGGAGCTCGCGCTCGGGGATCTCTACGCGGGCCTCTTCTCGAACGACGACGGGTGGCTGCAAGAGATCCTCGAAGCTGCGAAGGCGAGCGGCGACCACGCCTGGCCCTTCCCGCTGCACCGCCGCTACAGGCGCTACGTCGAATCGGACTTCGCCGACCTGATGAACTCGTCCGACTTGAGACAGGGCTCCCCGGTGCTGGCGGCCGAGTTCCTGCGCGAGTTCGCCGGAGACGGGCCCTGGGCGCACATCGACATGGCGGGCCCGGGCTTCCTGGAGCGGTCGCGCGGCGACTACCTGACCCAGGCCGGGGGCACCGGTTACGGCGTGCGCCTGATCGTCGAGCTCGCCAAGCGCCTCAGCACTTGAACTTCGACCTCGCCCCCGAGCACGAGCTCGTCCGCTCCACCGTCCGCGACTTCGCGTTGCAGCGCGTCGCGCCGGTCGCCGAGGAGCTCGACCGCGAGGCGCGCTTCCCCTACGAGCTCGTCGCCGAGCTCGCCGAGCTGGGGCTGATGGGAATGACGATCCCCGAGGAGTACGGCGGCGCCGGCGCCGACACCGTCTCCTACGCGATCGCGGTCGAGGAGCTCACGCGCATCGACTCGTCGGTCGCGATCACGGTCGCCGCGCACCACTCCCTGGGAACGCTCCCGATCTACTACTTCGGGACAGAGGAGCAGAAGCAACATTGGCTGCCCGATCTCGCGTCGGGGAAACGGCTTGCCGCATTCGGCCTGACCGAGCCCGACGCCGGCTCGGACGCGGGCGCCACTCGTACGCGCGCCGAGCCGCGCGACGGCGACTGGGTCGTGAACGGCTCGAAGATCTTCATCACCAACGCCGGAACGGACATCACCTCCTGCGTGACGATCACCGCGCTCACCGGCGAGGACGAGATCTCCAATCTGATCGTCCCGAACGGGACGCCTGGGTACGAGATCTCGAAGCCGATGAAAAAGCTCGGGTGGCGCGCGTCCGACACCCGCGAGCTCGCCTTCAAGGACGTGGTCGTGCCCGGGGGCAACCTGCTCGGGCCGAGGGGCAAGGGCTTCCAGCAGTTCCTCGAGATCCTCGACGGCGGGCGAATCTCGGTCGCGGCGATGGGCGTCGGGCTCGCCCAGGGGGCCTACGACCTTGCCTACGCCTACGCGCAGGAGCGTCGGCAGTTCGGGCGCCCGATCGCGCAGTTCCAGGCCGTCCAGTTCAGACTCGCGGACATGGCGACGGAAATCGAGGCGGGACGGAGTCTCGTCTACAAGGCCGCGTGGCTGAAGGATCAGGGACGCAACTTCGCTCTTGCCGCGGCTCAGGCGAAGCTCTATACCGGCGAGCTCTCGAACCGGGCAGCCAACTCGGCGCTCCAGATCCACGGCGGCTACGGCTACATGGAGGAGTACGCGATCTCGCGGCTCTTCCGCGACCAGAAGATCCTCGAGATCGGCGAGGGCACGAACGAGGTGCAGCGCATGGTGATCGCGCGGCATCTGGGGCTGTAGCTTCTAGCGCGGCGGCCGGATCGTCCGCGGCGCGTTGAAACGCGTGTAGCGGTGCTTCATGAAGTGCGACGTCGCGGTCATCTGCAGCGTGCGCGGGAGCAGCGTCCGGCGGTCGAGGACGACAGTGAACCACGCCGGGCCGATCGGCTTCAGGAAGGAGACGACATACGTCGAGGGAGTCGTTGCGAGGAGGTAGGCGTTGGTGAAGTGCCCTGCCCAGATCGGCTCGGGCTGCGGAGTCGGGGTCTGGGTCGAAGGCTCCCACTTCCCGCCCGGCGAGCGATCCCAGCGCCGAGAGCCGATGATGATTCCCGACGCGCCGCCGCGGATCCGATACTCGAGACGGTTCGGTGACTCGAGCGTGAATGCCGACACGACGCGGTTCCGCGGGCTCGACGCGAGCCGCTCGAGATAGTCGACGCTCCGCAGGCGCCGGAAGGCCGCCGTCGCGCCGGCGACGAGCGACCCCGCAGGCCGCGGCTTGCGCGGCAGCCGGAACGTGAGCTTCCTCCCGTCCACCGAGACGGTCACCCGCGGCCCGAAGGAGGCGAAGGCGCCGTAGCAACCCGCACCGCAAGGGGCCGCCGGTTTCCCGTCGATCTCGACGGTCAGCCCGTTGATGCCCTGGCCGTCAGGCCCGAGAACGACGACCTCGGCGCCCGGCGGATGGACGGCGAGCGCGACGCCGTAGTCGCCGTCCTCCTGCGCCTGCACCACCATCTCCCTTGCCGGCAGGGGCGGAGGCCCGGTCGCGTGCGACACGGCGGCGACGGCGACGCGGTCGCGCCCGGGCCGGACATCCGTCAGGAGGGCGACCGCTCCAATCAGAACGGCGAGGAGGGCGAGCTCCGCCGCCACGCTCCTGCGCAGAGCGCCCTTCGCCGAGCGCGGCACGAGGCGGTGGCGATTCACCCACCCGATCGCGACGAGCGCGAGCAGGAGAACGGTCTTCACGATCAGCGCCCGGCCGTAGCCGGTCGTCCAGATCTGTTCCGCCGAGCGGAGCTCCGTGACGGCGCGCGTCACTCCCGTGGCGGCGAGGACGAGCACCGACGCGAGCGCGACGTTGGAAAACCGCCGCAGACTCACGGCACTGTCGCTGCGGGCCCGAAGCGTGAGCGCGAGAGCGACCAGGCCTCCGACCCAGACAGAGGCCGCCGAAACGTGGGCAATGTCGACGAAGACCTGGATCCTCCCTCGCCCGGGGTCGAGCGCGTGCCCCGCGACCGACGGGATCGGCACGAGGAGCAGCGCCAGGAGCGGGGGCAGCCGCTCCACGCGCGGAGCGAGCGGCGCGATCACGGCGGCGACGGCGCCGCAGCCGGACACGACCGCGGCCGCGGTCATCGCCTCACCGAAGCGCGTCGACACCGACACGTCGTGGATCGCGCCCGAGACGCCGACGAAGACGAGCAGGAACGCGGCGAGGAACAGACGCGACGGGACCGGGCCGACGAGAAAGCGGAACACCGCGGCCCCGACCGCCGTCAGAAGCCCGGCGAAGAAGAGCCAGCGCGAGAGGACGTCCGTGAAGCCGGGGCGATTGCGGACGCTGAGTGCCGGCACGGGCGGCGATCGCCCGGCGCCGACGCTGAAGGCGATGACCCCGGCGAGCCTGTGGCCGTCGTCGGACAGCGCTCGCCACAGAATCGTGTAGTCGCCGTCGGCGAGATTTCCGCGCAGAGGAACGACGAGGGTGCGACCCCTCACGATCCGCGGCTTGCCGGCAAGCACCGATCCGCCGCCGTTCCGGATCGCCTTCACTCCGGAGACAGCCCGAACGGTGTCGTCGAACACGAAGCGGGCAACCGGCGGCGCTCTGGTGAGCACCACGCCGTTTCGAGGCTGGGTGCTGACGAGGTTCGCGTGCGCCCACGCCGCCGCGGGAAGGAGCAGGACACTAAGGACACCGACTACGAGGACGCGGCGGAGCACGCCCGAGAAAGCTAACGCCAAGTGTCCGTGTTGAGTTTGGGTTAAGAAGGCCGTTCGTCTCGAACCTGGTCTTGTCCTCGGACCGCGACTCCTTCACGATGGTCGTCGGCTCGGAGGAGCCGTTTTCAACGAGAGAGGGGAGAGACTTATGCAGCGACTCGCTGTGATGTTGGCTGCGCTTGCCTCGGTGGCAGCACTCGCAGGTGGAGTGGCGTCCTCTGCCGGGGCGTACGGCGGCGGGGCGGCGCACGACATGTGGCAGATTGGTATCTCGTTCAACTGCACGAATCCGACGCCGGGATTCTGTGACTCCTTCGGAGGGACCGGAGGGATGTGGGGATGGGGCGAGTTCGACCGCGCCGGCACGCAGACTTGGGGCGACGCCCAGTTGACCGGCTGCGGTCACACGGTCGGCGGCGTCGGAGGGCCCGGCGGTGCCGGTGCAGGTCACTTCGCAATCGACGTCCACAGTTGGTACATCGGCCCGAACGGGAACTTCTGGGTCACGGGCGAGACGGACACGTTCGTCGGACACGGCTCTCCGGTGTCACAGACATTCGATCCGGAGAATCAAGACACGGGGATTCCCGCCACCCCCGGGCACTACAGCAGCACCGACGTCTTCGGGTTCTCCGCGCCTGGGCTCTCGTACAACATCCAGGTCGCGTTCAGAGCTGCGAAGTAAGCACTGACGGCCTCTAGCTCTCCCTGGCTGTAGGCCAAGCCAGGGAGAGCTGCCAATCACGACTCGCGGCACACAGCCTGACCGTCACGACGCTTCAGGAAAGCTAGTCGCAGACCCCTGCAACCAGGCGGCTCTCGCTCAAGCATCCGGTGGTACCCGCCGTGGGGGTCGCTGGATCGCGTCGCGGTGGTCGCCCGGTGTTCCCCGATTCCGATCCCGCGTCGGGAAGCGGAGCCGCCCCATGCAGAGCGGCTCCGCTCCGCTCGCAGTTGCCGTTAGCCGACTGGTAGCTGGGCGAACAGCTTGTCGACCGTCAGGATCTCCTCCTGCTCAAACGCAAGCAGGCGGTCGTAGTAGTGCCACG
>DASUXI010000132.1:0-3482 GCA_036377995.1 Gaiellaceae bacterium | reverse complement strand
ACAGGAGAGGGCTGACCTCCGTCTCCTCGCCCGCCGCCGCATTGAGGCGCGTGAGCTCCGAATCGGGACGGAAGCGGCTGCACGCGAGGTCGATCGCGTCGAGCTCGCGCTTCACGAGGGCTTTTCCCGCCTCGAGCGCACTCGGCTCGGTGACCGCGAGCACCGCGCTCGTTCCGAGCGCGCGCCAGGAGTCGACCCCCGGCGCGAGCTCGAGAACCTTATGAGCCTCCACTGGAAACGACCGGAGGGGAGGATGCGACCGAGGGGGCGGCGGCCGGCGGCGCGGGGGTTCCCTCTGCCGGCGCCGAAGGCGCCGGCGGGAGGGCGGGAATGGTCGAGGAGGAGGAGGTCGTCCGCGCGATGCGGCGTGCGCGGCGGACGGCCTTCTTCGCATGGGTCGAGCTCGCCGCGACACCCGCGAACATGCCGGACAGCGCCAACGCGACCACGAGCACGCCGCCCGTGAGTCGGCGCTGTCGTAGCAGGGCTGCATCTCTGGCGAGCGCCGCCCGCCCGGGTGAGGGTGAGGTGGTCCTGTCCTTCATCGTGTGGTCGGGATCACTCTCACGACGGAGAATGAGAGGACGATGAGCGCAGGCTAAAAGACGCCTAAGAATGCGGTCTGGAGCGGGCCGGGCGGTCGTCCGCCCGGCCCGCATCGTCCTCAGCCGCCCGAGCCGTACGGGCCTGCGTACCCCCCGGAGCTACGGGGGCTCGAGGCGGCCGGCTCGATCGCGCGGCCGTTCGCGCCGACGGCGTCCCAGGAAGCGCCGAAGTCCGTCAAGCCCTCTCCGGTGGTCTGGCCGGCCTTCTTGTCGCCGATGAACCTGTAGAGCGGATGACCGGCGTAGGTCACCTGGCGCTTGCCGTCGGAGCGGCGGCTCACGCCCAGCAGAGAAGCCTGCACTCCACGTGCGGGGCGGGGCTTCGCGGAGGTCAGGAGCGGCGGCCAGTACGCCGCGCAGGCGCCGTCGCACGCGCTCCTGCCGTGCTGGTCCTTCTCGAACAGATAGAGGGTGCGTCCATGTGCGTCGACGAGGATCCGGCCGAGCCCTGTCGCCCGCAGGACGACGAGCGCTCCCTTGGAGGCCCGCGTCGAGGCGGCCGAGCCGGTCGCCCCGACTGCGCTCGCTGCGACCACCGTCAGGGCGAGGGAGGCAGCGACGAGGATTGTCCAGGCCTTGCGTCTCATGTGAGCTCCTCTCGTTCGTTGGTTGAGTGGTGGTGCGGAGTTGGCTCAGGCCGCGGTGTCGATCGGATAGAGCCATGAC
Organism: Gaiellaceae bacterium; assembly: GCA_036377995.1. Classification (GTDB taxonomy): domain Bacteria; phylum Actinomycetota; class Thermoleophilia; order Gaiellales; family Gaiellaceae; genus 3-1-20CM-4-69-9. The sequence continues at coordinate 2,211 of DASUXI010000132.1, read as the reverse complement.
TCAGGCCCGGTCACCGGCTCGCCTGCCCCGCGGCGGCCGAAGGCGTGGATGCGCGCGTTCGCGCCCTTTCCCTCGACACGGCTGACGCTGAAGAGGCGCTCGAGCCAGAGATGGCCGTTGCGGATCGAGAACGCGTACCGGTCGAGTGCCCGCGCCGCCGGACCGGCGGTACGATTGCCCTCGCTGTCGAACTGGCTCCCGTGGCACGGGCAGCCGAAACCGCCGGCCGGAAGCGTCGGCACGATGCCGACGTCGCCGTCGGCCGTTCGGATCGACCGGTGCTTGTCGGCGAACACCGGTCCGTTCGGCTGAGTCGGGCAGCCGACGTGCGTGCAGCGACTGGACATCGCGGTGAAGCTCGGAACACCGTCGCGAGAGCCGTTGTTGCGAATGAACGCCGCGCGTCGCGAGACCTCGCCCTCCGCGGGATCCAGCAGAAACGTCGCGATCACGAACGTCCCCTCGGGGAACGCGCTCACCGGGCCGAGGTCGATGCGGCGCTGTCGCTGACCTCGGACCCCGGAGAGAAGCGCAAGTCCGGCGGCCGGGACGGCGACGCCCGCGGCGACGAGCCCACCCAGCCCGAGGGTCGCTCGGCCGAGGAAGCGGCCCCGCGAATATCGCTCGGCATTGCGGGGCGGGGGCCGTCGGGAGGAGTCGACGTGTTCGCGGGACCTCGGCCGTTCGCCGCTCCGCACCCAGCCGAAGACCGCGACGACCGCGATCGCGCCGCCGAGCGGCGCCACGACCTTCACGTTCACGATCAGCCCGGCGAGGAGGGTCGCCACGCCCGCCGCGAAGATGATCGGCCACATCGTGGCGGTCTCGCTGCGCAAGTTCGTTCGTCTGTTCGCCATGACCTTCTCCTTTCGAGGAAGCAGAGCCCGGTGGGCTCCATGGAGGAGGCGGTCATGGCCTCGCGCGACGTCACTCGTGAACGCCGCCCTTCGACGCTAGCGGTCCCGAATCACGCTACGCAAGGACGAGAGCGGGAACACGAGCTTCAAGTGGATCGTTGACTCACTTTGTGCGTACGGTCACCGACCTCGATCTCCGGCTCGCGGTTCTGCGCATGGGGATCTGGATCGGTTGGATCTCGATCGGCGTGGTCGTCGTGGGCCTGACGCTCCGCGCGATCCCCACGCATCTCTGGCTCCTGCTCAGCTTGATCGCGATCGCGGCTACGGGGAACGAGCTCGCAAGGCGCGTTCAGTGGCGCAACCGGCTCGCTGCGAAGAGCGGTGAGCTGCTGCTCGATCTCTGGTCTGGCGCCCTGATCGCCTTCGTCGCCGCGCTCGTTCTCCTGGACGGCTCGAGCTTCAGCTTGCTCCTGTTCCTTGCACTCCCATTCGTCGCGGTCGCTCACTCCGGACGGCGGCGCGCCTTCTGGCTGGCGGTGAGCCTCTTCACGTGTGTGCTGGTCGCGACGTCCCTTTCGCTGCCCGTCGCGGCGACCGTGATGAGGTTGAGCCTCGTCGCGGCGGTCGTCGCGTTCGCAGTTCTCCTCGCCGGGAGCATGGGGCAAGCGGCGGCCCGTGCAGAGCTCGACAGGACACTCGTGTCCGAGGCGCATCACCGGATCAAGAACAGCCTGCAGGCCGTGGCCGACCTCTTGTTGTTGGCCCGCCCCGACGGAGAAGAACGTCAGGCGTTCGACGAGAGCGCGATGCGCATTCGCTCGATTGCGGCCGTGCACCGGTTGCTATCCGAGCACGACGGCGCTCCCGTGCTTGCGGAGTCACTGCTCGAGTCGATCGCCGCCGGGACACCCTACGAGGTCAGCGTCCAGGCCGACCGGGTCGTGCTCGAGCCCGAGTCCGCGCAGAGGCTCGGCATGGTCGCGAACGAGCTGCTCGCAAATGCGCTCCAACACGGGACCGCTCCCATCGCCGTTCGTCTCAGCCGTGAGCCGGAGCTTCGGCTCACGGTCGAGGACAGCGGGAGCGCAGCAGCCGTCGATCGGGCCGGGCTCGGCCTCGAGCTCGTGCGGCGGCTGGTGGAGCAGGGGCTCGGCGGCAGGTTCGAGTTGAGTCGCCGTCGAGGCGGTCGCACGCGCGCCGAGGTCGTCATTCCGGCGGCGACTCAATGAGAGTCCTGATCGCCGAGGACGATCCGGTCGTCGCCCTCGGCCTCGAACGGCGCGTTCGCTCGCTCGGGCACGAGCCGATCGGGCCCGTCGGCGACGGGCGGGATGCCGTGCTCGCTGCGCAG
>DASUXI010000131.1:0-7425 GCA_036377995.1 Gaiellaceae bacterium | reverse complement strand
TGCCTGCATCGGGCTCCTGTTCGGCGCCCTCGTCGGCGTGCTCTTCCTCTCGGTCCTGCTCGTGATCACCGTCTGGGGCTACTCGCCGATCGCGGGAGCAGGCCTCGTCAGCGTCCTCCCGGCTTGCACGCTCGCGGCGCGTCCCCTGGAAAAGCGCCTGCCCCGCTTGACCGCCGTCTGCGGAGGAGCCGGGCTTCTCTCCCTCGGCCTGGTCGGGCTCGCGTTGCTCCCGTCGGCGAGCGTCGGCTTCGCGCTCTGCTCGCTCGCGCTCTGCGGGGCGGGGCTCGGCCTGGCGATCCCGATCCTCTCCTCCGCGGCGCTCGACCTCGGTGCCGGCCTGACCCGCACCGGGACGCTGTCCATCGGCGTCCGTCACCTGGGCCTCGTCCTCGCGCTGGCGTCGATCGCGCCGTTGCTCGCGTCCGAGCTGCCGCCGGCGGGACACCGCGCGGAACTGAAGGCGACTGCCGTGCTCCTCGACGGGCAGGTCGGCCTGTCGAAGAAGATCCCCGTCGCGCTCGACGCCCGGACCGAGTTCGCCCGGGCGAAGGCGGGTGCGATCCCCGATCTCAACCGACCCTTCGACGCGCACGGCGCGCAGCACGATCCGGCCCTCGCGGCCGTGCGCGACCGCCTCGTCTCGGCGATCGAGGACACGATCACGCGCTCGTTCCGATGGGCGTTCCTCCTCTCGGCGGGGCTGGCTGCCGCCGCGCTCGCCGTCGCCCTGGCCTTTCGGCGCCGGGAGAACTTCCTATGACGGCCCGCCCCACCTCCGCCCTCGTCATCCTCCTGGCGCTCTTCGTCGCAGCCGTGGCGCTCGTTGCCGTCGAGCTCGGAAAGGGAGCGGCGAGCAGCGGCCCGACGGTGGCGAACCCGTGCAAGCCGAGGGCGCCGTTCCCCGGCAGCGGGCTCGACGCGACGGTTCAGCGGATCGTCCTCGACGGTCTCGACGGCGCCGCGTGCAGCCTGCGCACGACGCGCGAGGAGCTCGTCCTCTCGCTCGGGCCCGAGAGCGATGCACGCCCGAGGCGGTGGGACGAGCACACGATCGAGGTCGCCATCCGTTCGGGGCTCCGGCGTTCGGTCGACGAGGCCGAGCGCCGCGGGGACATCCCTCCGCTGATCGCGCGCGCCGCCCGGCGCGTCGTCGCCGACGCGCCGATCGACGTGCTGATCAGAGGGGGGATCCGCCTGAGCGACCTGATCCCATAGGCTCAGTCGGCGCAGGTGAGACCGTGCCTGCGCATGACCTCGCCCAGCGCGGCGAAGTCGGGCGGGCCGCCGGCCGCCGCGTCGAGGACGGCAGCCACCTCGCGGAAGTAGTCGGGGCCGAGGATGCCGGGAGTCACGATCGCGAGCGCCTTTGCGTCCACGTCCTGCAGGTTGTCGAACTGATGGACGGCGCCACGGGGGATGCAGAGTGCGTCGCCGGGGCCGACGTCGACCTGCGTGCCTTCGATCGTCCAGGTCAGGATGCCCTCGAGTCCGTAGATCGTCTCCTCGTAGCCGTCGTGGCTGTGTCCGGCCGCGACGTTCGCGCCGGCGGGAACGTCGAACTCGAAGACCGCGGCCGTCCCACCCGACTCGTCGCCTTCGACCAGAAAGCGGATCGCCAGCTGCCCGACCTTGATCTCTTCGCGCGTGATTGTCGCCATCGGTGGTTCCTCCTTCGTGCGTTGATGGTAAAGTGACTTGACCATACATGTCCGCACACGATCCGTCAAGTCCTTTTACTAACTCTCCTCAGACGGAGCCGTTCGGGCCGCCGCTGATCGGAGCGTTGCTCCGGATGCCGTGGGAGGCCGTGCAGCGCCACATGCTCGACAGGCTCCACGAGCACGGCTTCGACGACCTCGACGCGGCGCACCTGAACGTCTTCCAGTACCCCGGGCCGCAGGGCGCGAGGCCCTCGGAGCTGGCCGTCCGGCTGCGGATCAGCAAACAGGCCCTCAACTACCTGCTCGGCGAGCTCGAGCGCCTGGACTACCTCGAGCGCCGGCCTGATCCCGACGACCTGCGCTCCAAGCGAGTCGCCCTCACGCCACGCGGCATCTCCGCGATTCACGTGATCCGAGAGGCCGTCGGCGAGCTGGAGGATGCCTGGGCCGAGCAGCTCGGCCGGAAGCGCTTCGACGACCTCCGCCGTCTCCTCCTCGCCCTCAACCAGAGCGCTGCCGCCGATTCGGGGGTCAGTCGATGAGCTTGCGGGTCATCGCGTAGATCGCGCTGACGACGTAGCTGAAGTTCTCGATCGACTTCGCGAAGCCAGCGACCGCGATCCCGAAGCTCCCCCAGCTTGACCACGCTACGCAGGCGAATCGCCGACTCGGTCACGGAGTCGGGCTACGCGGCCTCGGACACGGGCTCTGCCTCGGCGTGGCCTTGCACGGCCACAGCGGACGTGCGCAGGACTCCCGCGCCGAGCGCTCCCGCCGAGAGCGCGAAGACCGCGCCGACGAGGAAGGCCAGGTGGTAACCGCCGTTGAGCGCGGCGAGCGGCCCGTAGCCCGACGCCGTCAGCGTGTCGGTGCGGGACGCCGCGAGGCTGGCGAGGATCGCGAGCCCGAGGGCACCGCCCATCATGAAGGACGTGTTCACGAGCCCCGACGCGAGCCCGGACTCCTCCGGCGCGACGTCGCTCATCGCTGCGAGCAGCACCGGGTTGAACGCCAGGCCGGCGCCGAAGCCGAGCAGGATCATGCTCGGCAGGACGTCCACGACGAAGTGGCCATCCACCGGAGCGCGCGCGAAGAGCACCAGGCCGGTCGCCGCGAGCAGCAACCCGATCCCTAGCGGCTTCCTGATGCCGAACCGCATCACGATCCTCGCCGACAGCCCAAGCGAGAATGTGCCCATGATCAGGTTCGCCGGCAGGAAGGCGAGCCCGACCTGAAGGGGGCTGTAGCCGAGCACGAGCTGGAGATAGAGGGCGGAGAGGAAGAACCAGGCGAACATCGCCGCGGCCCACAACACGCCGACCACGTTCGCGGTCGCGACGTTGCGCAGCTTGAACAGACGGAGCGGCACCAGCGGCGAGCTCACGCGTGACTCGATCGCGAGGAACGCCACGAGCAGTACGACCGCGCCGCCGAGCAGGCCGAGCGTCTGCCCGGATGTCCATCCCTTCTGGTTCCCGTTCACGATCGCGTAGACCGCCAGCATCAGCGACGAGGTCACGGTCACGGCGCCCCAGACGTCGAGGCGCGTGCCGGCGACCGATCTGCGCGCCGTCGGCAGGAGCCGCACCGAGAGGAAGTACACGAGGACGCCGATGGGGACGTTGACGAGGAAGATCCAGTGCCAGTTGAGGACGTCGGTCAGGATGCCGCCAAGAAGGACGCCGAGGCTGCCGCCGCCGGCGGCGACGAACCCGAAAACGCCCATCGCCTTCGCGCGCTCTACGGGCTCGGTGAACAGGTTCATCATCAGCGAGAGCGCGACCGCCGACGCGACGGCGCCGCCGAGCCCCTGCACGGCACGCGCAGCGACGAGGAATCCCTGCGAGGTCGCGAGGCCGCAGCACACCGACGCGGCTGTGAAGAGCGTGATCCCGGTGAGGAACAGGCGCCTGTGCCCGTAGAGGTCGCCGAGCCGCCCTCCGAGGAGCAGGAAGCCACCGAAGGTGAGCAGGTAAGCGTTCACCACCCACGCAAGCGAGGTCTGAGAGAAGCCGAGGTCCTGCCTGATCGACGGCAGCGCGACGTTCACGATCGTCGAGTCGAGGACGATCATCAGGCTCCCCATGCACAGCACGATCAGGGCGTACCAGCGCCTGCGCGTGTCTGCCTCCGATGTCACGTGGTTCTCCACTTCGCCTTCATGCCTGCCCATCGTGTCCTTCTCCTTCTCCTCGTTGACCTTGAGTCTTGGACGCCGCGCCGGCGGGAAACTCATCGCGGGAGACTGCGGCCAGCACCACCGTCTCCTTTCCGCAGTTGCGGAGAGCCCGCAGGGGAAGCCCGACGAGCCACAGCATGTCGCCGTGACCGAAACGGCACCTGGCTCCGCTTACCGCCTCGAGCTCCAGCTCTCCGCGTTCGACGACGACCAGGGCGTCACGCCACTCCTCCGAATCGTAGACACGCTCCGCTTCCGGCGGGACGGCGACGATCCTCAGCCGAAACGGCGGCTGCATGGGCCGGGCTCACGCTCGGTAGGTGAGCAGGACGATCCCGGAGCCGAGGTCTTGCGAGCCGACGAGCTCAAGGGTCGTCGGCGCTCCGCCCTCGAAGAGGCGCTTGCCGCTGCCGAGCACGATCGGATGCACCATCAGCCGGTACTCGTCCACGAGCCCGTGCTCTCTCAGCGTGCGGATCAGGCGCGCGCTGCCCGCGACGAGGATGTCCTGGCCGGGCTGCTCCTTGAGCTTCGCGACCTCCTCGGCGACGTTCTCCCCGATCACCGTCGAGTTGTTCCAGTCGGCCTTCTGCAGAGTCGTCGACACGACATGCTTCGGGAGGCCGTTCATCCGGTCTGCGAAGCCGCTCTCGTCGGCCATGCTCGGCCATGCGGCGGCAAATCCTTCGTAGGTGACGCGGCCGAGCAGGAGCGCGTCGGCCGCGAAGAGCTCGTCGTACTTGACCTTCATCGCCTGGTCGCTCGGGAACTTGAAGCTCCACCCGCCGTGCTCGAAGCCCTCGCCGCCGCCCGGGTCCTCCATCACGCCGTCGAGCGTGACGAACTCCGAAACCACGATCTTCCTCATCGCACCACTCCTAGTCCTCGATTCCTCACCTTGCTCGGACCGCGGCCGGGCGGAAAACTCATCGGCCCCAGGGCTAACCCAGGTGGTCGGGTAGGCCGAAGAGCGGGAAGAGCGTGTCGGTGTCGAGGAAGAAGGTGAAGCCGACGATCCGGCCGCCCGACAGCTCGAGCACCTGGAGCGACCACGGCTCGAACGAGCCGTCCGGCGTCGGTCGGTACTGGCCGAAGGCGGGCGATCCGTTCGCCACGGTCGGGATGAGGCGGGAGCCGCGGCAGCCTGCTCCGGTGCCGAACCACCACCCGAGGATGTCCTGACGCCCGCTGAGCCAGAGCTCGTACGGGGGCATCGACTGTGTGGCGTCCTCGTGGATGAGCGTGGTCAGCGACTCCATGTCGTAGCGCTGGAAGGCGTCCAGGTAGCGGGCGAGCAGCGCGTTCTCCTCCTCTCCGAGCTCCGGAGCTGCGTCGGCCGAATCGAGGTCGCCGGCGGCGAGCGTCGAACGGGCGCGCTGGAGCGAGCTGTTGACGGAGGCGACGGAGGTGCCGAGCAGCTCTCCGACCTCGCTCGCCTTCCACCGCAGGACCTCGCGGAGGATGAGCACCGCCCGCTGAGCCGGCGGGAGGTGCTGGAGCGCCGCGATGAAGGCGAGCCGGATCGTCTCGCGCCGGAGTGCGACCTCGGCGGGATCGTCCTCCGACGACGACACGCGGCCGTCGGGGATCGGCTGGATCCAGGTCGCCTCGGGGAGGGTGCGCCCGACCGGCGCGGCGGCGGTCTGCGCCGGGCCGAGGTCCATCGGGAGCACGCGACGTTCCCTGCCGCCCAGGAGGTCGAGGCAGACGTTCGTGGCGATGCTGTACAGCCAGGTGCGGAGGGCGGAACGTCCCTCGAAGCGGTCGAAGCTCCGCCAGGCGCGCACCATCGTCTCCTGCACCGCGTCCTCGGCCTCGAACGGCGAGCCGAGCATCCGGTAGCAGTAAGCGGTGAGCTCGGCCCTATAGGGCTCCAGCTCGAGCTCCGGCTTCCCCTGGACGGCCGTGCCCGCGCCTGCGGCGGCCTCGGGTGTCGGTGCGAAACGGATCATCCGAGAGGTCCATCGTAGGTGGACCGCTCCCCCGTGCGTCGAGCACCCCGGAAGGGCTAGACCTTCGCCTCTTCCTTCTCCTTCTTCGCGTCGTCGATCACCTTCTGGGCGATGTGCGAGGGAACCTCTTCGTAGCGCAGGAAATGCATGTGATAGTCGCCGCGGCCGCCGGTCATCGACGTGAGCGCCTGCGAGTACGTGAGGATCTCGGCCATCGGCACCTCGGCCTTGATCGTCGTCATGCCGCCGCGCGGCTCCATCCCCTGCAGCCGTCCGCGCCTCGAGTTGAGATCGCCGTTGACGGCGCCGACCGCCTCGTCGGGCGCGGTCACCTCGACCTCCATGATCGGCTCGAGCAGCACGGGGTCGGCCTGCTCGTAGGCCGACTTGAAAGCCATCGAGCCGGCGATCTTGAACGCCATCTCCGACGAGTCCACGGTGTGGTAGGAGCCGTCGACGAGCACGACCCGCAGCCCCTGCACGGGCGCGCCGGCGAGCTCGCCGTGCACCATCGCCTCCTGGATCCCCTTGTCGACGGCAGGACGGAAGCTCTGCGGGATGACACCGCCGACGATCTTGTCGACGAACTCGTAGCCCTGGTGGCCGTCGAGGGGCTCGAGCCGGATGACGCAGTCGCCGAACTGCCCGCGCCCTCCAGTCTGCTTCTTGTAGCGCCCCTGGGCGCGGGCCTCCTTGCGGATCGTCTCGAGATAGGGCACGCGCGGCTGGTGCAAGTCGACCTCGACGTTGAACCGGCTCCTGAGCCGGTCGACGGCGACCTCGACGTGCATCTGCGAGAGCCCGCTCAGGAGCTGCTCGCCGGTCTGCTGGTCGCGCCTCATCTGGATGGTCGGGTCCTCTTCGCCGAGCCGTCGTAGGCCGGCCGCCATCTTCTCCTCGTCGCCCTTCGACTTCGGCGTCACCGCGAAGCTCATCACGGGCTCCGGAAAGCCGATCTGCGGGATCTCGACCTGACGCTCCGCGTCGAGGAGGACGTCACCGGTCTGCGTCTCCTTGAGCTTCGCGACCGCGCCGATGTCTCCCTCGCCGAACTCCGTCACCTGGGTGTGCTCCTTGCCCTGCACCTGCAGCAGCTGGCCCAGCCGCTCCTTCCCGTGTGAGCGGGCGTTCACGATCGTCGAGTCGCCCTTCAGCGTTCCGTTGAGGACGCGGAAGAGGTTGATCCGCCCCGCGAAGGGGTCCGCGATCGTCTTGAAGACGAACACGGCCGTGCCGTCGCCGTCGACGCTGATCGGCGCGCCCTTCTTGGCAGGCGACGGCACGCCTTCCACGATGAGGTCGAGCACCGCTGTGGTGCCCAGGTTCTTCGATGCAACCCCGCAGGCGACCGGGAAGACGTCCCCCCGCGTCACGGCCTCCTTCAGAGCGCTGGCCACTTCTTCCGCTGAAAGCTCCTGCCCCTCGAGGTAGCGCTCCATCAGACCTTCGTCCGTCTCCACGACCGAGTCGAGGAGCTTCTCGCGGTACTCGGCTACGACCGCCTGCATGTCGGCCGGAATGTCGGTCGGCGCCCCTTCGCGCCCGCCCTGGGGATCCATGTACGCCTGCATGTGGAGCAGGTCGACGATGCCTGTCAGCTCGTGCTCCGCCCCGATCGGGAGGTGCACGGCGA
>DASUXI010000130.1:0-8761 GCA_036377995.1 Gaiellaceae bacterium | reverse complement strand
TCCATGCAGCAGGCCGGCGGGCAGTCGATGCGGACCCTGTGACGAGCGTCGGGCCGCGGAATCTCGCTCGCCTCGCCGAGGAGGCGATGGACAGGCGGGGCGACTACCGCTCGCTCTGCTTCGAGGGCCGGTGGCACGGCTCGGCGGAGCTCCACGAGCGCGGCAAGCGGCTCGCCTCTGCCCTCGTCGGCCTCGGGGTCGCGCCGGGCGACCGGGTCGTCGTCATGGCGGAGAACTCGCCGGACGTGCCCGTCGCCTACCAGGCGATCTCACGCGCCGGCGCGGTCGTCACGCCGGCGATCTTCCTCCTGACCGCCGGCGACCTGCGCCGGATCCTCGTCGACTCGGGCGCATCGGTGGTGCTCGCCTCGCCTCACTTCCGCGACGTCGTCGACGCGGCCGCCGAGGGTGTCGACACGGTGCGGCACGTGCTCAGCCTCGAGGAGGCCGCGAGCGCCGATGCGGACCCCCTGCCGATCGTGCCCCGCGCCGACGACGACCTCGCGGCGCTCGTGTACACCGGTGGCACGACGGGGCGCTCGAAGGGCGTCATGCTCACGCACGCAAACCTCTGGGAGGCCGGCCGCCACGGGAGCGACGTCGGGCATGTCCCCGGCATAGTCCGCTCGCTCACCTGCCTGCCTCTGTCCCACTCGTACGGGCTGCTGGTGCTCGGCGTCGGGATGCACTCGCCCGAGCCGCCGGAATCCGTGCTGATGCGGTGGTTCGACGCGAGGTCGTGGCTCGAGCTCGCGCAGGAGCACCGTACGCAGATCGCGCCGGTCGTCCCTTCGATGCTGTACCTCCTGCTCGCCGAGCCGCTGGAGGACTACGACCTCTCCGAGTTGCGGTTCGTCGCCTCGGGCGCGGCACCGCTGACGCCCGACGCGATCTCCGAGCTCGAGCGCCGCGTGCCCGGCGTCGCGATCCGCGAGGGCTACGGCCTGACGGAGAGCTCCGCGCTCGCCACCACCAATCCCCCGGGGCGCATTCGGCGCGGCACGGTCGGCGTGGCCGTGCCCGGGACGGAGATCCGCGTCGTGGACGACGACGGCGAGGGCGTGCCCACGGGAGAGCCGGGCGAGGTCTGCATCCGGTCGGATCTCGTCATGTCCGGCTACTGGGACGATCCCGGGCTGACCGCGGCCACATTGCGGGACGGCTGGCTGCACACGGGTGACGTCGGCCGCCTCGACGCCGACGGCTACTTGTCGATCGTCGACCGGAAGAAGGACCTCATCCTCCGCGGGGGCTTCAACGTCTACCCGCGTGACATCGAGGAGGCGCTCGTCGAGCACCCGGCTATCTCGGGCGCGTGCGTCGTCGGCCGCCCGGATCCGGTGCATGGCGAGGAAGTGATCGGGTTCGTTACGCTCGCTCCAGGAGTGGAGGCGTCGGTCGAGGAGCTGCTCGCCTTCGGCAAGGCGCGACTGGGCGGCTACAAGTACCCGCGTCAGCTGACCATCCTCGAGTCCCTGCCGCTGACCCCGGTGGGCAAGGTCGACCGGACGGCACTGCGCGAGCTCCTCACCGTCGAAGGAGGGGTGGGATGACGACAGCACTGACGATTTCGGAGCTCGAGCAATCCGGCGAGCGCGATCTCGGGACGAGCGAGTGGCATACGATCGACCAGGAGCGCATCAACCTGTTCGCCGAGGCAACCGGCGACCACCAGTGGATCCACGTCGATCCCGAGGCGGCGGCGAAAGGGCCGTTCGGCGGCACGGTGGCTCACGGGTATCTCACTCTGTCTCTGCTCCCCATGCTGCTGAGCGAGGTGATCTCGGTCACGGATTCCCGGATGGGCGTCAACTACGGCACCGAGAAGATCCGGTTCACCGCGCCCGTCCCGGTCGGCTCGCGCGTGCGCCTGCAGGCGAAGTTGCTCCGCAGCGAGCGACGAGGCCCGAACCTCGTCTACTACGTCGGCGTGCAGATCGAGGTCGACGGCCAGGAGAAGCCGGCGCTCGTCGGCGAGGTCGTGTATCTCGCCGCGGGAGGGCCTGATGCCTGAGGCCGTGATCGTCTCGGCTGCACGGACGCCGATCGGGCGTGCGCGCAAGGGCTCGCTCGTCGACGCCCGTCCCGACGACCTCGTCGCGTTTGCGATCGACGCCGCGCTGGACAGGGTCCCTGGGCTCGACCGGGCAGAGATCGTAGACGTGATGGTCGGCTGCGGCTTTCCGCAGGAGCGTCAGGGCATGAACCTCGGCCGGCGCGCCGCGCTCCTCGCCGAGCTTCCGGAGACGGTGCCGGGAACGACGGTCAACCGCTTCTGCGCGTCGAGCCTGCAGACGATCCGGATGGCCTTCCACGCGGTGAAGGCCGGCGAGGGCGACGCGTTCGTCGCCGCCGGCGTGGAGTCGATCTCCCAGGTCGACGGCTATCCCAAGGACGCCGAGGAGCTGCATCCGAAACTGTTCGGCGACGACGCGCCGATCGCCAACGTCTACATCCCGATGGGGATGACGGCCGAGAACGTGGCCGAGCGCTGGGACGTCTCGCGTGAGGACATGGATCGCTTCGCCCAGCGCTCGCAGGAGCGCGCCGTGGCAGCCCAGGACTCCGGGTTCTTCGACCGGGAGGTGACGCCCTGGGACGGCGTGGCCAGAGACGACGGGCCGCGGCGCGGTTCGACGCTGGAGGCGCTCGCGACCCTGGAGCCGGCGTTCAAGCCGGGCGGGAAGGTGACCGCGGGGAACTCGTGCCCGCTCAACGACGGTGCCGCTGCCGTCGTCGTCATGAGCGAAACGCGAGCGGCCGAGCTCGGCATTGCGCCGCGGGCCCGGATCATCGCGTCCTCCGTCTCAGGCGTCGAGCCGGAGATCATGGGAGTCGGCCCCATCGAGGCGGTGCGCAAGGTGCTGAAGCGGGCGGGCATGACGATCGACGATGTCGACGTGATGGAGCTGAACGAGGCGTTCGCCGCGCAGGTGCTGCCGGTGTGCCGTGAGCTCGGCGTCGACCCGTTCGGGGAAAAGCTGAACCCGCACGGCGGCGCGATCGCGCTGGGGCACCCGTACGGCATGACGGGCGCGCGCATCATGTGCACGCTGCTCAACGACCTCGATGCGATCGACGGGACGATCGGGCTCGAGACGATGTGCGTCGGCGGCGGCCAGGGCATGGCCATGCTCGTCGAGCGGCTCTAGCGCAGGACAGCCTGTGACTGGATGACGCGCGCGACCGCGCGCCCCTCCGCGTCGACGAGCTCCGTCTCGACGACGATCACGGTCCGGCCCACGCTGACCGGCCGGCTGGTCGCTTCGACGTAACCCTCCCGCACCGGACGGAGGAAGTTCGTTCCCGACTGGATCGTCGCCGTACCCGTAGCGCCGTCGGGCAGGTTGAGATACGCGCACAGCCCGCCCGCGCAATCCGCGAGCGACATCACAGCGCCGCCGTGCATGACCCCGCCCGCGGTGCAGAGCTCCTCGCGCCACGCCAGGCGCGCGCGAACCTCGTCTGCCCGGGCCTCAATGCCCTCCACGCCGAGCAACCCCGCCAGCGGCATCGCCTCGTGCCAGTCGATCACGTTGCCATTCTGTGCGATCCTCGCACCATGACGATCGCCGACCAGCGCGCCGAGTACCGGGCGTTCATGGAGGAGCACATCCTCCCCGTCGAGGCGGAGCTGTCACGCGAGGACGACGCGGCGCAGGAGCTCATCCGCGCCCTGCGGGCGCGCGCGAAGGCCGACGGGCTCTGGGCTCCGCACCTGCCTCCCGAGGCCGGCGGCACCGGCCAGGGCTTCCTCGCCTACGCCAACCTGAACGAGGAGATCGGCCGCGTCACCTGGGCGCAGTACGTCTTCAACTGCCAGGCGCCGGATGCCGGCAACGGCGAGATCCTCCACATGTTCGGCACCGAGGAGCAGAAGGAGCGCTGGCTCAGACCGCTGGTCGAGGGCGAAGCACGCTCGTTCTTCTCGATGACCGAGCCTGACGTGTCCGGTGCCGATCCGACCGGCCTGAAGACGACCGCCAAGCTCGACGGGGACGAGTGGGTGATCGACGGGCGCAAGTGGTTCTCGTCGGGCGCGGAGGATGCAGCATTCGGCATCGTCATGGCGGTGACGGAGCCCGACGAGCAGCCACACCGGCGGATGAGCCAGATCATCGTTCCGGCGGACGCGCCCGGCATCGAGATCGAAGCTGTGCGGACGCTCGGCCATCGGGGCCGCGGCTGGTCGACTCACTGCGAGGTCCGGTACAGCGGCGTGCGCGTTCCGGCCGGCAACATCCTCGGCGAGCGCGGCGACGGGTTCCGCATCGCGCAGAAACGGCTCGGCCCGGGGAGGATTCACCACGTGATGCGTTGGCTCGGACAGATGCAGCGCGCGTTCGAGCTCATGTGCGAGCGCGCCCTCGAGCGAGAGGCCTTCGGCGGCCCGCTCGCCGACAAGCAGACGGTCCAGAACTGGATCGCGGACTCGGCCGCCGAGATCCAGGCATGCAGACTGATGACCCTCGACGCCGCACGCAAGATCGACGAGGGCTCCGAGGCGCGGGTCGAGATCTCCGTGATCAAGTTCTACGCCGCACGTGTGCTCTCCGACGTGATCGACCGTGCGGTGCAAGTGCACGGCGCGCTCGGCCTCACCGACCGGTCGCCGCTCTCACACATGTTCATGATTGCCCGTGGCGCCCACATCTACGACGGCCCGGACGAGGTGCACCGCATGGTCGTCTCGCGCCGGATCCTGAAGGCGTTCGCCGACGGCGGCCGCTGGACGTTTACGTAGGCGGAGGCCCGACCGGGGCGCCGCTCGGGTCGCGCGGGCCCGGGACGTTCGGAAAGCGGAACCGAAGCGGCTCGCGGCCGGGCTGAACTGCCCACACCTGACCGGACTCCTCACTCCTTGCAGCCAGTAGCACCGCACGCGCAACGTCGACCGGCTGCAACAGCGGAAAGCCTTCCCGCTCCAGCGTGTCCTTCGCGTCGCCGATCAACGGAGTGGCGGCGATACCCGGCGCGACGGCGTTGATTCTGATCCCGCGCTCCTCGAGCTGCGGCGCGACGCTGCGGACGAACCCCACGACCGCGTGCTTCGTCAGCGTGTAGAGCGGGTCGCTAGGCATCGCGGTCAAACCGGCGAGGGACGCGGTGGCGACGATGGCGCTGCCCGGCTCCAGCACGCGGGAGAGCCTGCGCGTCCCGAAGACGACGCCGTCGACGTTCGCGCCCAGGATGCGGCGGTAGTCGGCGTCGGACACCCGCACGAGCTCGCTCTGGCCGGTGACGACGCCGGCGTTGAGACACGCGAGCTCGACCGGGCCGACCTCCTCCCACGCGGCGGGATCCGCGACGTCGAAGCCGGTGCTCAGATCGAGCACCTGCACGTCGGCGCCGTCCTCCTCCAGCAGCGACACGATCGCAGCGCCGATCCCGGACGATCCACCTGTCACGAGAGCGGTGCGCGGAAACATGGGAACATCGTCGCATGCGCACCGCTCTGACGGTTCCGTTCACCGGCGTTCCGCTGAAGGATCTGCCGGCGCTCGCGCGTCACGCCGAGGAGGCAGGCTACAACAGCCTCTGGTCGCAGGAGGCGACCGAGCTCGACGGGTTCACGCCTCTCGCCGTCGCCGCGCAGCACACGGAGCGCCTGCGGCTCGTCACGGGGATCGTCAGCGTCTACACGCGCGGCCCCGCGCTCCTCGCGCAGAGCGCGACAGCGCTCGCCGAGCTGAGCGGCGGCCGGTTCACCCTGGGGCTCGGCGCGTCGTCGAACGTGATCGTGGAGCAGTGGAACGGCATTCCCTTCGAGCGTCCTCTCGCACGCGTGCGGACGACCGTCGACTATCTGCGCCGGGCGTTTGCCGGAGAGCGGGTCGACGGCGGCTTCAAGCTCAACCCGCCTCCTGCGGAGCCCATCCCGATCGTGCTCGCAGCGCTCCGTGACAGGATGCTCCGGCTCGCGCGCGACCACGCCGACGGCGTGTTCACGAACTTCCTGCCGTTGAGCGGCGCGTCTCGTGTCGTCGAAGCCTTCGGCGCGCCGGACAAGGAGCTTGCGTGCCGCTTCTTCTCGATCGACGGCCCCGAGGAGGAGGCGCTCGTGACGGCGAAGCGCATCCTCGTCGCATACGCGACGGTGCCGGTCTACAGCCAGTTCTTCCGCTGGCTCGGCTGGAGTGAGGAGATCGATCCGGTCGTCGCCGCGTGGGCGGCCGGCGACCGCAAGCGCGCGCTCGAGCTCGCACCCGAGCAGCTCATCCGCGAGATCTTCCTGCTCGGCCCGGCCGAGGCGCAGCGGGAGCGGCTCGCGCTCTTCGCCGATGGAGGGATCGACACCGCCGTCCTGACGCTGATCTGTCCGCCCGGGCGGACGACGGACGTTATCGACGCGTTCGCCCCGAACTGAGTCACGGGAGACCGGCGCGCGGCACATCGACCCGCGCCGTGAGCAGCCTCGCAGCCCGCTCCCGTGACCGGTGTTCCTCGTCGTAGTCGGGTGCCGCGCAGAGGAGCAACGTCCGGCCGTCGTCCCCGCCGAGCATGCAGGCGTAGAACCGCAGGCCCGGGGGCGACGGGAGCTCGTCGATTACGTTGCCGCCCTCGGCGACCAGGCAACAGCGGTGGCCAGCGCCGTCGGCGACCCAGATCCGCCCCTCGGCGTCGAGGCAGCAGCCGTCGGGTGCGATCCCCGCCGCGCGGAGGTCGGCCCACACGCTCCGATCGGAGAGTGATCCGTCATCGCCAATCGTGAAGGCGGTGAGGCGTCGGCCGAAAGTCTCGGCGACCACGAGCGTGCGTCCGTCCGGAGTGATCACGGAACCGTTCGGAAACAGAAGCCCGCCGGCGGCGAATGTCACCGCGCCGGTTGGATCGACCATGGCGAGCCCGGTCGGCTTGGGTTCCGCGCCCTTCGCCAGGTCGAAGCCGAAGTTGCCCACGTAGGCCGAGCCGTCCGCCGCGACGACCATGTCGTTCGCGTGCCAGTCGCAGTGCGTGGAAAGATCCGCATGGATGCGCAGGGCTCCCGACGCCGAGCGTCGCAGGACGCGCCGGTCGAGCATCGAGACGACGAGCAGCGAGCCGTCCGGCAGCCACCCCAGGCCGGAGGGCCGGCCCTCGACGCGGGCCATCTCCGAGGAGTGCCCGTCTCCGTCGACGGCGAGGACGACGCGACCGAACATGTCCGAGACCCACCAATGTCCGTCACGCCAGCGCGGGCCTTCGAAGAACGCACCGCCGTCGAGGAGCGTCTGCATCTCGCGGATGGTGGCAGGATCACACAATGCCGGACATCGTCGAGACGCTCGCGGCGCCCGCCGAAGGCCCGGCACCGCTGCTCGTGCTCGACCGCGTCCGCGACTTCCTCGACGCGCACGGGCTCGGGACGGGACCGGTACGGGCGAGACGGATCGGCGAGGGCGGCGGCTCCAACTTCACCTTCCTGCTCGAACGGGACGACGGGCGGTTCGTGCTGCGGCGCGCCCCCAGGCCGCCGCTGCCGCCGTCGGCTCACGACATGGTCCGCGAGGCCCGCCTGCAGCTGGCCCTCGCACCGCTCGGCATCCGGGTGCCGACGATCCTCGCGGTGTGCGAGGAGGAGAGGCTCCTCGGCGTTCCCTTCTACGTCATGGGCTTCATCGACGGACACGTGATCAGCACACAGCTTCCGGCCGAGCTCGCGTCCGACGAGGATGCGCGCCGGAGGCTGGGCGATGACCTCGTCGACACGCTCGTCGAGATCCATTCCGCCGACGTGTCGGATCCCGGGCTCGCTGCGTTCGCGCGCCCGGGAAGCTACCTCGAGCGACAGGTGCGCCGTTTCGGCCAGCTGTGGACGGTGAACGCGACCCGCGACCTCCCCACCGTCGAACAGGTCGGGCGTGAGCTGGCGCGCCGCCTCCCCGAACCGCTGCCGCCCGCGGTCGTCCACGGCGACTACCGGCTCGGGAACATGATCACGACGCGGGAGCAGCCCGACCGCATCGCGGCGGTGCTCGACTGGGAGATGGGGGCGATCGGCGATCCACGCGCGGACCTCGGCTATCTCGTGGCGACGTATTCCGAGCCCGGCGGAGATCCGAACCCGCTCGGCACGTCCCCGGTGACGGCGACGCCGGGCTTCCCGTCCCGCGCGGAGCTGGTCGACCGCTACGTGTCGGCGAGCGGCCTCGACGTCGAGCCGCTGGCATGGTTCGAGGCGCTCGCGCTCTGGAAGGCGGCGGTCTTCTGCGAGGCGATCTACGGCCGCTACGTGCGGGGTGAGCTGACGGCGGACGATGCCGGCGCGGAGCGCTTTGCCGAGGGCGTTCCCCGCCTTGCGGAGATAGCTGCCGAGACCCTGGCGCGATAACTCGGGTTACGCTGCTCGGGATGGGGAAGGACCTGAGCCGGCAACGCGCGCAGAAGCGGCAGGAGCGGGAGCGTCAGGCCGGGCTCGATCCCGACGACGAGGCGGCGCGCTGGCTCGCCTCGAACGATCCCCCTCCCCCGCCCCAGGCGCCGAAGGCCGCGACGAAGTCGAAGACACTCCACCGTTGGCGGCAGCGCCGGTTGCGCGAGGGGAAATGAACCGGGATCAGGTCTTGCATTCGGTCAGACGCCTGTGTTCCTGAACATCCTGGTCGCTTACGATGGCTCGCGCTCCGCACACCGAGCCTGGGAGCAGGCGATCGACCTCGCCCGCACGCAGAACTCGAAGCTGACCGTCATCACCGTCGCGCCGCCGGTGCCCCCGTTTGCCGCGTTGGCCGGCGTCAGCATCGAGCGCATGAAGGACGAGCTCGAGACCTGGGCCGGGCGT
>DASUXI010000129.1:0-6957 GCA_036377995.1 Gaiellaceae bacterium | reverse complement strand
AGCGTCGTCGCCATCTTCGGGCCGACCGCCTCGGGCAAGACCTCGGTTGCCGAAGCGGTCGCGGACCGGCTGGGCGGCGAGGTCGTGTCGGCCGACTCGATGCAGGTCTATGCCGGCTTGCCCATCCTCACCGCCCAGCCGACGAGACCCACGCGGCTGGTGGGAATCTGGCCGCTTTCCGAGGCCGGATCCGTGGCGCGCTACGCGCGCATTGCCCACGCGGCGGTCGACGACCTCAACGCGGCCAACAGGGTTGCTGTGGTCACCGGCGGCACGGGGCTGTATCTTCGCGCTGCCCTCTGTGACCTTCGGCTCCCGCCTGCGCCGACGCCCGAGCGCCGCGCGGCCTGGGGCCAGACGTACGATCGGCTGGGGCCTGAAGGAGCGTATGCCGTGCTCGCCGCTCGTGACCCGGCCGCCGCGGCGCGGCTTCACGCGAATGACCGGCGGCGGGTTGTCCGGGCGCTGGAGCTGACCGAGCTCGGGTCCTCGCTTCGCCCGCAGACCGACCGGTTGTGGACGGCGGAGACCCGGTTGCCGACGATGATCTTCGGTCTCGAGCTTCCGCGTGACGTCCTCGCCTCGCGAATCGAGCAGCGGGCGCGGGAGATGTTCGACGCCGGCGTCGCCGAGGAGGCGAGGGCAGCGCTGGACGCGCCGATCTCGGCCACGGCCGTGCGCGCCCTCGGGCTTCGTGACGTGGCGGAGCTTCCGCGAGACGAGGCCTTGGCCGCGCTCGTTCGCCGCACGCGCCGTTACGCTGCGTATCAGCGGAAGTGGATGCGTCGCATTCCCGGCCTTGTCGGCGTCAATGCCGACCGCCCCACGAGCGAGATCGCACATGAGATTGTCGAAATGGCAAGCGCTCGGCAACGACTATCTGCTGGTCGAGCCGGCTGAGCTCACGGAGCCGCTCACGGCAGAGCGCGTCAGGTTTCTCTGCGACTACCACTACGGAGTCGGATCCGACGGGGTCCTGGAGATCGCCGGCGTCGATGATGACGGCTTGGATCTGCGCATTTGGAACCCGGACGGTTCGACGGCAGAGTTGTCGGGCAACGGGGCGAGGATCGCGATCGCGTGGGCGGCACGGCGGTCGGGCACAGGTCGTGTCCGCCTGCGCGTCGGCGGTCGTGTGGTCGAGGGCGAGGTGGGCGGCGACGGTGACGTTGAGCTCCATGTCGGCCAGGTCGAGGTGGGGGACACCGAGGCGCTCGACGTCGCGGGCGAGCCCGTCGAGCTCACTCCCGTCTCGACCGGTAATCCCCACGCCGTCATCCGCCGCGATCCCGAGCGCGCCGAGCTCCTCCGGCTCGGGCCGCTCGTCGAGCGCCATCCGCGCTTTCCCGGCGGGACCAACGTCCAGCTCGTGCGTGTCGACAGCCGGCACCACCTGACTGTCGGCGTCTGGGAACGCGGGGCGGGGGAGACCCTGTCGTCCGGGACGAGCTCGATCGCAGCCGCTGCTGCGGCGGTCGCGAACGGCTGGTGCGAGAGCCCGATTACGGTCCATCTGCCCGGCGGCGACCTGACGGTGGAGCTCGACGGAAGTGGCGGCGCAACCCTCAGAGGCCCGGTCGAGGAGGTCTGCCGGATCGAGCTGGTGCCGGGAGCCGGGAGCGACAACTAGGTACTCGCGCGCGCATCCCCACCCAACAAGGGTGGGGAAAGATCCCGCCGCCCTCGAGAGGGACGATACCGCGGCGCGACGCCCGAGTGAGCTCCGACTTCGTGCCGACTCTCAGACGCCCAGGCCGTGCTCGCGGAGCGCGTCGTTCAGGCTGACCTTCAGGTCAGTCGACGCGTCGCGCCATCCGATGATGAGTGCGCACGCCAGATGGTACGTCCCCGCTGGAAAGGTCTTCGGCCGGGTTCCGGGGACGACGATCGCACGCGCCGGAACCACGCCTCTGTGTTCGACAGCCACATCCCCCGTCACGTCGATGACGGGGACGGTCGAAGTCAATGCCACGTTCGGGCCGAGCACGGCGCCTGCGCCGACGCGCACGCCTTCGGTGAGAATCGCACGCGAGCCGATGAACGCTCCGTCCTCGACGATCACGGGCCGGGCGCCGGGCGGCTCGAGCACTCCTCCGATCCCGACGCCTCCGGCAAGGTGCACATCCGCGCCGATCTGCGCTCCGGAGCCGACCGTCGCCCACGTGTCGACCATCGAGCGCGGGCCGACCCATGCGCCGATGTTGACGTAGCTCGGCATGAGGACGACACCGGGCGAAAGGAACGACCCGTATCGCGCAGCCGCCGGTGGAACGACCCGAACGCCGAGGCGCTCGTAGTCGCGCTTCAGCGGAATCTTGTCGTTGTAGACGAACGGCCCGCTGTGCTCTGGTTCCACCCGGCGCAGGCGGAAGTACTCGAGAATCGCCTCCTGAGCCTCGCTGTTCACGTGCCACTCCCCGCCGGCGGGCTCCGCCACGCGCAGCTCCCCTCGGTCGAGCGCCGCGACGAGCTCCTCCGCACGCTCAGGGGTCACAGGACCTCGTCCAGGATCTCGGCCGCCCGGAGGCACTCGGCCTCGGTCGGGACCAGGGCGAGCCGCCAGTAACCCTCGCCGGCAGGCCCGAAAAACGTCCCCGGCGAGACGATGAGCCCATGCTCGAGCAGGCGTGCGGCGAAGGCCTCCGCCGGCTCACGGCGCGGCACCTCGAGCCAGAGGAACATGGTCGCCGCTCCGCCGGCGAGCCTCACGCCCTTCCGAGCAAGGGTCGGGAGAAGCGCTTCGCGCTTGCGACGGTACGCCGAGCGCATACGTTCGACGTGTTCCTCGTCGTCCCAGGCGACGATCGAAGCACGCTGGACGAACTCCTGTGGCGCGGTCCCGACGGACGGCCGGAACTGCTTGAGCGCCGCGATCAGATCGCTGCCGGCCGCGATGAACCCGGACCGGTAGCCCGTCATCGACGACCGCTTGCTCAACGTGTTGAAGACGGCGACGCTTCCACGGTCTCGGACCTCGAGCGCGGAGTGGGGAGGCTGTTCGAACCACAACTCGGTGTAGGCCTCGTCGCTCGCGAGCAGGAACCCGTGCTTGCGCGACAGGTCGGCGAGGCGGCCGAGGAATTCGAGGTGTGCGACCGCCCCGGTCGGGTTGTTCGGGTAGTTGATCCAGACGATCGCGGCATGCCGCCACACATCCCGGTCGACGGCGTCGAGGTCGGGGAGGAAGCCGTTCTCCTCCAGCAGCGGAAGCTGGACGACCTCGGCGCCTGCGAAGACGGCCCCGCGGTCCGGCACGGGATACCCGGGCTCCGTCGTCACCACCAGGCGGCGATCGCTCTCTCGATCGACGACGAGCTGCGCGAGCAGGAAGATCGCCTCCTTCGACCCGTAGGTCGGGATCAGTTCCGTGTCCGGATCCAGGTCGACTCCGAACCGGCGCTCGCACCAGGCAGCGACGGACCGGCGCAGCTCGGGAAGGCCTTCCGCGAGCGGGTAGGTGGAGATCTCGGCGAGGCTCTCGGCGAGAGCCTGGCGGATGCGCGCATCGGTGGGCTCTCGCGGGTCGCCTTTCCCGAAGTCGATCAGCTCCACGCCCCGTGCGATCAGATCTCGTTTCGCCTGCTCGAGCCGCACGAATGGGTATGTGCCCGTGGCGGCGAGGGCGGGAGAGAGGCGCATAGTGGGATTCTGCCCGGTTGGCGGCATAATCCGATCGTGAGCGAGCGCCAGCCGGACCCCGCGCTCGAGCGCGGGTTCATCGTCGCCGTGCTCGCACAGGGGGTCGATGCAGAGGCGGAGCTCGGTGAGCTCCGTGAGCTCGGGCGTACCGCGCTCGTCGAGCCGGTAGGCCAGCTCGTCCAGCATCGGGCTCGTCCCCAGCAGCGGACGTATCTCGGAAAGGGCAAGCTCGAGGAGCTGAAGCGCTTTTACCGCGAGTCCGGCGCGGAGGTGCTACTCGTCGACGACGAGCTCCAGCCGGCGCAGCAGCGCACCCTCGAGGACGCGCTCAAGGCGCGCGTGGTCGATCGGACGCAGCTGATCCTCGACATCTTCGCCCAGCACGCCGTCAGCGCGGAAGGGAAGCTTCAGGTCGAACTCGCCCAGCTCGAATACAACCTGCCGCGGATGCGCGGGATGTGGCAGCACCTCGAGCGCCTCGGCGGCGGCACCGGCGCGCTCGGAGCCGGTGTCGGAACGCGAGGCCCCGGCGAGTCGCAGCTCGAGAGCGACCGCCGCATCGCCCGCCGGCGGATCACCCTCCTGCGTCGGCGCCTGACTGACCTGAGCAAGCAGCGCGAGGTTCGCCGGAAGGAGCGGAGGCGGTCAGAAGCGCCGACCGTCGCGCTTGCCGGCTACACGAACGTCGGCAAGTCGACGCTCCTCAACGCTTTGACGGAAGCGAACGTCGCGGTCAACGACCGGCTATTCGAGACTCTCGACCCGACGACGCGCTCCTTCGAGCACGAGGGCCGCAGCTATCTGGTGACGGACACCGTCGGCTTCATCCGGCGCCTCCCAACCGAGTTGGTAGAGGGCTTCGCCGCGACGCTGGAGGAGACTGTCGTCGCCGACCTCATCCTTCACGTGGTCGACGCGACCGTGCCCGACGAGCAGCTCGACGAGCAGGCTGCCGCCGTCGCCAGCGTCCTGCGTCAAATCGGCGCGGACGGGCTCCCGCTCGAGGTCGTGGTCAACAAGATCGACGCCGTCGACTCACTTCGCCGGCGACGCCTCGCAAACCGCTTCCCCGAAGCAGTTCAGGTTTCGGCCTTGTCCGGGGCCGGAGTCGACGCGCTCCGAGGTCGGATCGCCGAGCGGTTCGCCGACCGGTACGAGGCGGTCCATCTCTTCGTCCCGTACGAGGACGGTGCAAAGCTCGCCGAGCTCTACGAGCTTGGGGCGCCTGTCGACGAGCGCGAGGACCGGGCCGGAGGCGTCTTCCTGCGCGCCCGGCTACCGCGTCGAGACCTGCGGAGATTCGCCCGATTCCTCGTCGCCGAGGCGCATAGCGAGCCCGTTCGAAAAGCCCGTTGATCAAGCTGCTGATTCAGCGTCTGGGGCCAGATGCGGTCATCCCGGAACGTGCTTACGCGGGTGACGCCGGCCTCGACCTGGCGGCGTCCGAGCAGATCGAGATCGGTCCGGGGGAGAGGGCGGTCGTCGGTACCGGGGTCGCGGTCGCGATTCCCGAGGGCTACGCAGGATTCGTGCAGCCTCGGTCCGGGCTGGCCTCTCGGCACGGCATCGCGGTCGTGAACTCTCCGGGGCTCGTCGACTCCGGTTATCGAGGCGAGCTCCGCGTCGTTCTGCTCAACACCGACCGAGTGGACGCGTTCGTGATCGAGCCCGGGATGCGGATCGCCCAGCTGGTCGTCCTCGCGATCCCGCAGGTCGAGCTGAGCGAGGTCGAAGACCTTCCCGAGAGCGAGCGGGGCGGCCGAGGCTTCGGGTCGTCGGCAACATGACCGGCACCGAGCCGCGCATTCGCGTCTCCGCGATCCTGCGCTGGAAGGGCAGAGTCCTTCTCTGTCGGCACGAGAAGCCGGGAAAGGAGTACTGGCTGCTCCCCGGCGGCGGCGTCAACCCAGGGGAGAGCCTCGTCGACGCGTTACGCAGGGAGCTGGCCGAGGAAATCGGGATCGGTGACCAGCTCCCCCTCGAAGGGCCCGTTGCGATCGTCGACTCGATCTCACCCGCCAGGAGCTTCGCACCGAAGCACGTCGTTCACATCATCTTCGCCTGCGATCTCGGGGAAAGGTCGCTGGAAGATGTTACGTCGCTCGACGACGCTGTCCGCGGACACGGTCTGTTCGGCCTCGGCGACCTCGACGAGGTCATCCTGCATCCGCCGATCCAACGGTTTCTGAGCCGATGGGAGCCGGGCGACCCCGCCGTCTATCTCGGGGCGTTGTGGGCACCTTGATCCACAGTCGGCGCGTCCTGCTGACACGCCGGCCACAGGCACTCCGGTAGCGTCGATGCCGAGGGAGGAGGGAGTCATCCCCACCCTCGAGGGTGGGGGGTGCGCACGAGCTACCCTCCCAAGCGCGCCGCGCCGCTAGCTTCGGCCGCCGCGCGTTCGCGCGCGCTGCGCCGACACTGCCTGCGCCTGCAGCTCCAACTCGTCCTCCAGAGGAGGGAGCACTGGCGCATCACCGAGCTTCCGAGCGAGCGCCTGGGCGAGCAGCCAGTCCGCGAACCACGGGTTGCGCGGGAGCAACGGACCGTGCAGATACGTGCCGACGGCACGACCGACCCGGCAGCCCTCCCAGCCGCTCGAGCCGTCGTTCCCGAAGCCCGCCACGACGCGCCCGAGCGGCTCGGCTCCCGGATCCAGGTGTGTCCGGCCGGCGTGGTTCTCGAACCCGGCCAGCAGGCGCCGCGTCCCGGGCTCGAGCTCGCACTCGAGTAGGACGTCGCCGATCATCCTCCTCGACCCGGCAGTCGTCTCGTGCGGGAAAAGCCCGATGCCCGGCAGCTCGCCGCCGGACGCATCGCGATAGCCCCGGCCGAGCAGCTGATACCCACCGCAGACTGCGAGCACGGCCGCGCCGTGCTCGACGGCAGCGAGGATGTCGGGGCCCTTCTCGACGAGGTCCCGCGCGATGAGCTCCTGCTCCCGGTCCTGGCCGCCGCCGATGTAGAGCAGGTCGTGTTCGCCCGGCGTGATCGCGTCACCGAGAGACAGAGCGCGCACGTCGAGCTCGTGCCCGCGCCAGGCCGCCCGCCTCGTCAGCACGGCGATGTTGCCCCGGTCGGCGTAGATGTTGAGGTAGTCGGGATAGAGGTGTCCGACCACGATCTTCATGCCGACTCCGCCCAGTAGGGGCGGACGAACCCGCGCTCCGCGACGATCTTTCGCAGCGCCAGCATCGCCGTGTAGGTCGGCAGCAGGATGAGCTCGCCGCCGGGCGGCGTGAGCTCGAGGCCACGGTCGAGCGCATCCTCCAGCATCGGCACCACGTCGATTGCAGCGACGTCGAGACCTCCATACTT
>DASUXI010000128.1:0-27400 GCA_036377995.1 Gaiellaceae bacterium | reverse complement strand
CGGTGCCGCCGGCCAGCCAGGCGCCCACCACCTCGTAGGGCAGCCCGGCGATCGCGTCGCGCACGACCGGCGCGTAGTGCTCGCCGTCGATGACCACGAACGCCTTCGTCACCGGCGCGACGTCACCTCGCCCTCGATCCTAGCCGTGTACTTCTCGAACTCGAGCGTGTCGACGGCGAACTGGATGATCTTCTCCTGGCCGTGGAACGGGTACTTCCGCCAGACGTCCACGTGCGTTCCCGAGAACTCGATCACGTTGTAACAGGGACGCGTGTTCCCCCGAAGCCGCAGCGAGGAGACAGTGCCCGCGTTCACGATGAAGAGATCCTCGAGCCGCCAGGCGTACGGGACATGTTTGTGCCCCGACAGGACGAGGTTCACCCCCGAGCGCTGTAGGCACTCGATCGTATCGCCTGCGTCGTAGACGATGTTCCGCTCGCGCCCGGTCCCGGGAACCGGCAGCAAGTGGTGGTGGCAGACGAACACCCGGAGGTCGGCCGGCTCGGCGAAGCTCTCTTCGATCCACCCGTAGCGGCCGCGGCCGATCTGGCCGTGGTCGAGATCGGGCTCGGTCGAGTCGACGGCCACCACGGTCACACCGCCGACCCTCGCGACGGAGTTCCGGTCGCCGAACAACTGCTCGAAGTGCACGTACCCGACGTTCCTCGAGTCGTGGTTGCCGGGTATCACCACCACCGCCTCGCAGTCGATCCGGTCGAGGTACTCCTTCGCCAGCGCGTACTCCTCCTTGAAGCCGAAGGTGGTCAGGTCACCGGAGCAGACGACGATCTCCGGCTTGAGGTCGTTGACCTCGTTGATGGCCCGCTCCAGGAGGTTCGGCAGGAAGAACTGCGCGCCGCAATGGAGGTCCGAGATCTGGACGATCGTGAACGTGCCGTCACGCGCGGCCATGGGCGAAGTCTAGGGGCATCCGGGGCCGCTGCTACCCTGATTCGAGGTGACACTGGAAACACCCGATTTCCAGGCATATCGGGGCCAACAGCCACCGCGCTTCGCGAACCGGGCAGAGCTCGAGTGCGCCAAGGTCCTCGATTACTACGGCGTCCCTTGGGATTACGAGCCGACCACCTTCGTCCTCGAGGAGGACGAGGACGGGCGCGTGGTCGAGGCCTTCAAGCCGGACTTCTACCTGCCGGAGCAGGACCTCTACGTCGAGGTCACGGTGATGAAGCAGTCGCTGGTGACGCGAAAGAACCGCAAGCTGAGGAAGCTGCGCGAGCGCTATCCGGACGTGCGCGTGAAGCTCTTCTACAAACGCGACATCGAGCGCCTGGCAGAGCGATACCGGCTCGAGCTCGCGTCCTAGTGGTCGCGGCAGCGAGCCCGAGGCTCGGCGAGGTCTACCTCACGAGCCGCGAGCTGCAGGCCCGCGTCCGGGAGCTCGGGAGGCAGATCGCGCATGACTACGACGGCCGGGAGCCGATGCTGATCGCGCCGCTGAAGGCAAGCCTCGTCTTCCTCGCCGACCTCTCCCGGGCGATCGACATCCCGCACGGGATCGACTTCCTCGAGCTTGCGAGCTACGCGGCCAACTCCGACACCGGCGGCCAGGCGCAGATCCGACTGCTCAAGGACCTCGACGCGGACATCGCCGACCGGCACGTGCTGATCGTCGAGGACGTCGTCGACACGGGCCTGACCCTGAACTACCTCGTCAAGACGCTGAAGCTCCGCGATCCGGCCACGCTCGCCGCGGTCACGCTGCTCGACCGGCCGTACCGCCGGCTCGTGGAGGACCTCCCGGTCCGCTACGTCGGCTTCACCGTTCCGGACGAGCTGTTCGTCGGGTACGGGTTCGACCTGGAGGAGCACTTCCGAAATCTCCCCGACCTGCACGTTCTCCGGAGCTCGAGCGGCTCCGGCCCAAAAAGTTAGCCTAGGCTAAAATAGGCAGCGGGATGATGTCCACCCGCGTGGAGGAGGCTGCCCGCCTGCCCGGTGCAGGCGAGCGCGTGCTGCGCGGCGACACCCGCTGGCGACTCCTCCCTTTCCTCGGCCCCGCCTTCATCGCCTGCGTCGCGTACATGGACCCGGGCAACTTCGCGACCAACATCGCCGGCGGCTCGAAGTACGGCTTCACGCTGGTCTGGGTGATCGTCGCCTCGAACCTGATGGCGATGCTGATCCAGACGCTCTCGGCAAAGCTCGGGATCGCGACGGGTCGGAATCTCCCCGAGTTGTGCCGGGAGCAATTCTCGAGCAGAACGTCCTTCGGCCTCTGGGTTCAGGCCGAGCTGATCGCAATGGCCACGGACCTGGCCGAGTTCCTCGGCGCGGCACTCGGCATCAAGCTCTTGCTCGGGATCCCGCTCTTCCCCGCCGCCGTCATCACCGGGGTGATCACATTCCTCATCCTCGGCCTGCAGCGCTTCGGCTTCCGCCCGCTCGAAGCGGTCATCACAGCGTTCGTCGTCGTGATCGGCATCTGCTATCTCGGCGAGCTCTGGATCGCGCACCCGCCGCTCGGCACCGTTGCCAAGCACGCCGTCGTACCGGAGTTCTCGGGCAACGAGTCGGTGCTACTCGCGGTGGCGATCCTCGGCGCGACCGTGATGCCGCACGTCATCTACCTCCACTCGGCCCTCACCCAGCACCGCATCGTGCCGAGGAACGACGAGGAGGCGAAGACCCTCTACAAGTACACGCGCATCGACGTCCTCATCGCGATGGTGATTGCCGGGCTGATCAACATGGCGATGCTGGTGGTCGCCGCGACGGTCTTCTTCGGCAGCGGGCTGACGCATGTCGACTCGCTCGAGGGCGCGCACCGCACGCTCGAGCCGATTCTCGGCGGCGCGTCGAGCGTCCTGTTCGCGCTCGCGCTGACGGCCTCCGGCCTTTCGAGCTCGACGGTCGGGACGATGTCGGGCCAGGTCGTGATGCAGGGCTTCATCCGGCGGCGGATTCCCCTCTTCGTCCGCCGCCTCGTGACGATGGTGCCGGCGTTCATCGTGATCGGTCTCCAGCTCGATCCCTCCCGAACGCTCGTGATCAGCCAGGTGATCCTCTCGTTCGGCATCCCCTTCGCACTGATCCCGCTCGTGATCTTCACGAGCCGGCGCGACGTGATGGGTGTCCTGGTCAACCGCCGCGCGACGATCGCGGCCGCCGTCGTCGTCGCGGCGGTGATCTCGGGGCTGAACGTCTTCCTGCTCGCGCAGACCTTCGGCGTCGCCGGCTGAGCGCCTAGAGGTAGCCGAGAGGATCGACGGGGGTGCCGTTGATCCGCACCTCGAAGTGGAGATGCGGGCCGGTGCTGTGGCCCGTGTTGCCGGAGTAGCCGATCACCTGGCCCTGCGTCACGTGCGTACCGACCGACACCGCGAGTGACGACTGGTGCGCGTAGCACGTCGCGAGGCCGCCGCCGTGGTCGATGCAGGTGTAGTTCCCGTAGCCGTCGACCCAGCCCGCCAGCGCGACTGTTCCGGACGCTGCTGCATGGATCGGCGTGCCGACCGGCACCGCGATGTCGATCCCGGCGTGCAGCCGGCCCCAGCGATAGCCGAAGGGGCTCGTCACAGGACCGCTCACGGGCCAGATCAGGCCCTGCGCGGAGGGCGTCGTGTCGGTAGCGCCCTGGGTGGCGGCGAGCTGGCTCCGGATCCTCGCGTCGGCGGCGGCGAGCGCGTCCGCTTCGGCGATGAAGGCGTCTTTCTGCTTTCGCGTCGCCGCGAGCTCGCTCTTCCTGCTCTGGCGCTTGCCCGACAGGCCCTTCTGCGCCACGAGCAGCTGGTCCCGCGCGGCGCGCTCCTGCTGGGTGCGGACGGCGATTACCTGCGTCTCGGAATGCACTCGCGCCCGAACCGTCATCGTCTGCACGCGCGCGACCTTGACCTGGTCGCGCGCCGTTCCGACCGCCTTGGCGATTCGCTTGTCCTGATGGGCGATCGCGTCGAGGTAGTGGAGGCGGTCGAGCGCGTCCTGGAACGAGCTCGACTCGACGATCACCTCGATCAGCGTCGGGTCGTGCGTCTCGTAGATGTCGATCATGCGGAGGTTCAACTGTCTGAGGACTCGCGCGTACTGTCCCCGCAGGAATGTCAGCCGGTCGCTCTGGAAGGCGTAGAGCGCGTCGAGGCGATCCAGGCGGCGCTGGTGAAGCGAAAGATCCTGCTGGAGGATCGACAGCTTCTGGGAGACGTCTCCGACTCGCCCCTCGAGCTTCCGGATCTGGGAGGTGATCCCGGAGATCTGACCGGTGAGGCGCGCCTCCTTCGCCCGGGCCGCTGCGATCCGCGACTGCAGGTCACCGATCTTGCCGCTGTTGTCACCGGCCGCAGGCGCGGCGGTGACGAGCAGGGCGATCAGGACCAGGGCGACGCGCTGGGCCATACAGGACAGGTTCGATAAGGCATCGGACGTCCCTCCAAGCAGGAGGCCGAAAGAACCTAGCGGTTACCGCCGGTCCTGATGCGTTCCCCGTCCGTCCGCTCGGCGCGCAGGTCGAGTGCACGGAGAGCCTCCGCAGCCTTTCGCCGCAGCGGTGCCACGAGAGCCCGATAGTCGTCGTCCGAGACCTTGCCGGTGCGATGGTCGAACTCGAGCTCCTTGAGGGCGGCGAGCGCGCGGTCGCGATCCTCGGCTAGCGAGAGGCGGCGTTGCTCGACCTCGTCCGGGACCGCCAGCCTGTCGTCATGCGGCTTCGGCTCGCGCAGGAACGGAAGAGCCACGAGCACGACGCAGACGACTGCCAGGACTGCTCCGACCGCGAGCGCCACCGTCACAGCGACGCGGTCGCGCCTGCGTAGCGCGCCGCGAGCCGTCTCTCCTCGCGGGCGTCCGGCCAGAGAGCGATCAGCGACCCCCCGATGAAGACGATCCCCGCCAGCCAGATCAGGTTGACCAGCGGCTTCTGCAGCGCCTTGAGGTCGATGCTGCCGTCGGCGTTCACCTGGTCGGCGATGAGAAAGAGATCGCCGCCGGTGAGCAGGTCGTGCCGGATCGCGACCTCGTTCGAGACCTGATCCTCCGCGAAATACTGGTTCTTCCCCGGCTTGAGGCGTCCGAGATAGTTGTTGCCGCGATAGACGTCGACGAGGCCGCGAATCGAGCGATGGTTCGACGCCATCGAGGTCTCGTACCCACGGAAGACGAGCCTGTTGCCCGCGACGGTCATCGAATCGCCGCGGTGGAGACGCGTTTCGCGCACGGTCTGGTACGCGCTCGAGCCGGCCACGCCGATCGCGAGGAGGACGACGGCCGCGTGGACGACGTACCCCCCGTAGCGGCGCCGGTTGCGGGCGATCAGCGACGAGAACGAGCCGAGCCAGCCCGAGTCGCCGAGCGCCTTGCGTGCGGCCGTTCCGCGAAGGAACTCGAGCAGGATCGAGGCCAGCACGAAGATCGAGAAGGTGTACGCGATCACGCCGACCCGTGACGACCCGGCCCCGAGCGCGAGCAACGCAATGCCCGCCGCGACCGCGGTCGCCAGCGGCCAGAGGAACGTCCGGCCGAGCGCGCGCAGCGATGCCCGGCGCCAGGCGACCAGCGGCCCGATCCCCATCAGGAGCAGCAGCGGCAGCCCGAACGCGTGCAGGAAGAAGTTGTAGTAGGGCTTGCTCACCGTCGCCGCCTGGCCCGTCACCAACTGCGAAAGCAACGGGTACACGACGCCCCAGAGGATCGTCAGCGCGAGCGCGACGAGGAGGAGGTTGTTGTAGAGGAACGTCGCCTCCCGCGAGACGAGAGACTCCAGTCGCGTCTTCGCGCGCAGAAGCGGCAGCCGCCAGAAGATCAACGTGAGCGTGCCGGCCGTGATGAAGCAGATGAAGCCGAGGAACCACGGCCCGATCGAGCTCTGCGTGAATGAGTGGATCGACTGGATGATCCCGCTCCGGGTGAGGAACGTCCCGAAGAGCGAAAGTCCGAACGCGAGCGCGACGAGCAGCACGTTCCAGACCTTCAGCATGCCGCGCTTCTCCTGGATCATGACCGAGTGCAGGAAAGCCGTCGCGGCGAGCCACGGCATGAGGGCGGCGTTCTCGACTGGGTCCCACGCGTAGTAGCCGCCCCAGCCGATCTCGACGTACGCCCAATGTGCCCCGAGCAGCTGGCCCACGCCGAGGAACGCCCACGCGGCGAGCGTCCAGCGCCTTGTGGCGACGATCCACCTCTCGTCGGTGCGGCCGGCGAGCAGGGCGCCCATCGCGAACGCGAAGGGGACGGTCAGGCCGACGTAGCCGAGATAGAGCATCGGCGGATGGACGGCCATGTAGGGGTTCTGGAGGCTTGGGTTCAGCCCCGCTCCGTCCGCGGCCGCCGCTTGCGTCGCGAAGGGGCTTGCAACGAACACGAGCAGGAGCGCGAAGAACGTCCCGACGAGCCCGAGCACGGGGACGACCCAGGCGAGAATCTCGCGGCCCGCCCGGCGCGCGGTCAGGACGGCGGCGCAGGAGTAGCCGCAGAGCACGAGCAACCAGAGGAGCAGCGAGCCCTCCTGCCCGCCCCAGAAGGCCGTGAGCGTGTACCCGAGCGGCAGCTCGCGGCTGGTGTGGTCGGCGACGTACCGGAAGGAGAAGTCGTGGCGGGCCAGGGCCGCCAGCAGGACGGCCGCGGCGACGAGCGTGGCGGCGAAGGACCCGAGGAGCGCGTTCTGCGCGGACTCCGCGAGCCGGCGACGCCCTCGCCACGCTGCCCACGACCCGACCGTGAACGAGTAGACGAGCAGGAGAAGCGACGTGACGAGCGCCGCACGCCCGAGATCAGGCATGAGCTAGCTCTTAGGGGTGTATTTGGAGGGGCACTTCGTCACGAGGGTGTTCGGCACCGCGACGAAGACGCCGCCCGTGAGCTTCCCGTCGACGACGACGTCGCGGCCGCTGCGGAACAGATCCGGGACCGATCCCTTGTAGACGACCGGGACGGTCGCGATCCCGTTGACGTCGCGGAGCGTGAAGCGAAGACCGGCAGCATGTGCGTCGCCGGACGTTCTCCCGACCACCTTGCCCGCGAGTGACACGCGTCCGTCGTGGCCGCGCAGTTGGCTGGGACGCAGCGAGGGCGTCCCGCCGCCCGCGATCGACGTGTACAGCAGGAAGACGGCGAGAGCGGCCGCGACCGAGAGCGCGATGATCAACCTGACCGGGCTGCGCTTGCCGGGCACGGCAGCAGTCTACCCGCCTCATTCCACGGGGACGGGGCTACGACTCAGTCGTGCGCGGGGGCCGGCCGCCTGGCCGGGATGCGGTACCCGTGATCGTGGCAGAGGGAGCCGGGAGCATCCTCGGTCAATGCGTCGCAATAGCCCTTCCCGTAGGCGGCCCGCATGAATGCGGCGACGACGTCGAGGTTCCACTCCGTGATCTCCGCTGCCTCACGCCAGAGGTCGGTGAGGCGGAGATCGATGTCGAGCTCCAGCAGATCGATACGCGACGGCTTCGTGACCATGAACTGAGGGTAGAAACAGGATCGGACGGCATCCTGCGCGGGTCGAGTACGCTCGTGCGCATGGCCACTTTGCACTACGGGCCCGCCCGCGTCCCGTCCCGGGAGAGCCCCGAGGAGGCGATCGGCCTGCTGCTCGAGCGGGGCTACACGGCGTGCGAGATCGACTTCGAAGGCAAGTTCTGGATGAGCTACGAGTGGGCGGCGGCGTTCGGCGATCTGGCGCGGGAGGCCGGGATCGTCCTGTCCGTGCACGCGCCCATCGCCGGCTTCATGGGACATGCTGAACGTGGCAAGAAGCTCAACATGGCGGTCGGCATGCTCGACCACTCGGCCGGGATCGCGAAGTCCGCCGGCGCCGAGCCGGTCGTGTTCCACCCCGGGTTCTTGCTCGGGCGCGAGCGCGCGGACGCGATCGATTCGGTCGTCGAGCAGCTCGGCGAGCTGCGAGCGCGCCTCGAGAAGAAGGACCGGGCAGTTCCGTTCGGAGTGGAGGTCATGGGGCGCGTGCGGGAGCTCGGGACCGCCGCCGACGTGTTCACGATCTCGGAGCGCTGCGGCTGGGTGCGGCCCGTGATCGACTTCGCCCACTTGCACGCGGTGACGGACGGCGCTTTCACGGATACGGCTGCGTTCACCGAGATCCTCGCCGGTGCCGACGCCGTGATCGAACCGGGCGCGCCGTTCCACATCCACTTCTCCGACATCGCGTACGCCAATAGGAACGAGACGAAGCACCTCCCCTACGGCGAGGGGACGCTCCGCGTCGGTCCGCTCGGCGAAGCGCTGCGGGCGTTCGATCGTCCGGCGACCGTGATCACGGAGTCGCCCGACGAGGCGTCGAACCAGGCGATACGCGAAGAGCTCTACGCGGCGGTCGGCACGCGCAACGCGAGGCGCGCGTCGAGCTCCGCCGCTTCCTGATCGCGGTCGCGGGCCCGGAGGAAATCGGCGTAGGGCGGCAGCACCTCGAGCAGGACCCTGCACTGCTCGCTGCTGCTGAGAATTTCGACCGCCTCCCGGAAGAGCACGTCCGCCTCCTCGTCGCGCCCCTGCGCGGCGCGGACCTGAGCGAGGGCGACGCGCGTCGTCGCGCGGGAGGTGATGTCCTCGGCACTGACCGTCTCGCGCGCGGCAAGCGCATACTTCTCGGCCTCCTCGACCTTGCCCTCGGCGAGCAGGAGCTGCGCCAGGAGCCGCTGGCTCTCGCAGAGCGTGCCCCGCTCCATCATGGGCGCGAGCATCCTGATCGACTCCCGGAAGAGCTTCTCGGCCTTGCCTGGGTTGCCGGTGATCCAGGCGACCTGGCCGACCATCCTCGACGTCCAGGCGATCTCCGACACGGACGCAGCCTCGCGGTAGAGATCGAGAGCCTTCGTGAACCAACCCGTTGCCTCCTCGTATTCCTCGCGAACCCGGTGGAGCAATCCCTTCGACTGCGCGGCGCTCGCGCGCGCAACGATGCTCCCGCTCTCGTCGGCGAGCGCGACCGCGCGGTCGATCAGCGGCTCCGCCTTGTCGTCCTCCATGCGGCCGATGTGGATGCCCGCCAGCTGGAGCGCGGCTCGTGCTTCGAAGTCCTTTCTCCCGGCAGCCCGTGCAACTTCGAGCGCCTGCTGCTCGTAGTCTTCGGCTTCGGCCAGCCTGCCGACCCACCGCGCGACCCTGGCGCGCCTGTCCAGGGCACGAAAGCGTCCGTCGTGGTCCTCGGGCTCGACGACGGCAAGCGCCTGGTCGGCGAGCTCCGCCGCACGGACGAGCTCGCCGTCGAGTGAAGCGGCCACCTCGGACAGGGCAGTGAGCGCCCGGCTCTCGATGTCACGCGCCCCTTCCGCCGCGGCCTCCGCGGCGAGAACGGTCATCTCGTCGCGCACGACGGGTAGATCTCCGAGCTGCCAGGCGGCTCGCGCCGCGAGGAAGCGCCGCGACAGCGTGGACTCGAGCTCGGCCGACCGCAGGAGCAGCTTGCGCGCGGAGACGTTCGACTCCGTCGCGAGCGCGCGCTTTCCGGCCGCCTCGAGGGCCTTCGCCGCCGTCTGCGCGAGCTCTGCGGGAGGCTTCCCGTCGAGCTCCGCGTACAGCGCGCAGGCCTGGTCGAGGTGGTACGCGCGGATCTCGAGCAGCTCCCTGTCGGCGCGTTCACGCAGCCACTCCGCGAAGCGCGTGTGGTACTCGGCCCGGGCCGACTTGTACAGCCCTCCGTACGCGACCTCGCGAATGAGCACGTTCTTGAAGCGGTAGGCCGGCTCGCCGGAGATGGTCGACCGGTCCTCGCGAGTCAGGAAATCCCGCAGCAGCAGGTCGTCGAGCATGTCCTCGAGCTCGTCGCCGTGGTATTCGGGCGACAGGTGGTCGACAGCGCCCGCCCAGAAAGTCCGGCCGATCACGGAAGCCCGCTGCAGAAGGATCTTCTCGCCGGCCGGGAGCCGGTCGATGCGCGCTCCGATCATCGCCTGCAGCGTGTCGGGAATCCGGTCGCCGCCGTCGACTCCCTGCTCGAGCAGCATGCGGACCGTCTCTTCGACGAAGAGCGGGTTGCCCTCGGTCTTGTCGAGCAGGCGCGCCCGGACGCTCTCGGGCACGTGGTGCTCCTCGAGCAGCGCCTCTGCCAGCGCCTCGCTCTCCTCGCGGCCCAGCGGCTCGAGCTCGATCGCGGTCGAGCGGACGCGGCCGCCTCCCCACCCCGGCCTGACGTCGAGCAGCTCGGGGCGCGCGAGGCAGACGATCAGAAGTGCCCGCTCGCGCACCCATTGCGCGAGATGATCGATCAGCTCGAGCAGCGGCTCCTCGGCCCAGTGGATGTCCTCGAACACCATGACCAGCGGCTGGACGTCGGCGAGCTCGTCCGCGAACTCGCGCGCCGCCCAGGCGATCTCGGGCTGTCCACGTTCGGTCTCGACAGCCTCCATGACGCCGGCGGCGAGGCCGAGGAGCTCCGCGATCGCCTCGTCGCCGCAGCACTCGATCAGCTTCGCCTTCGCCGTCTCGATCGGATCGTCGTCGGTGATCCCCGCAGCCGACTTCACCATCTCCGCGAGGGGCCAGTAGGTCACGCCCTCGCCGTACGGAAGCGCGCGGCCGCGAAGGATCGTCGTCCCCTCCACCCCGGCGAGGAACTCGCGGATCATCCGGCTCTTCCCCACGCCCGGCTCGCCGTAGACCGTGAACACGTGCGGCCTGCGGTCGCGGATCGTGCGCTCGAGGATGTTCTGGAGCAGCTCCAGCTCGGCGTCGCGGCCGACGAACGGCGCCGACACCTTCGAGAGCGGCCGCTGCCCGTCGAGTGCCCTCAGCGCTCGGTAGGCGGGGATCGGACTACGGAAGCCGCGCAGCTCGAGCGGGCCTGCAGACTCGGCCTCGACCGTAGAGGCGGTCAGGCGGCGCGCCGCCTCGCCGACGAGGATCTCGCCCGGCGCCGCGGCTTGCTGGAGGCGGGCGGCCACGTTCACGGCCTCGCCCGTGGCGAACGTCGAGTCGGCCTGGTCGACGACCACCTCGCCCGCCTCGATCCCGACCCGGGCCTCGAGCCCGAGTTCCCGAACATGATCGAGGATCCCGAACCCTGCTCGGACCGCGCGATCCGCGTCGTCCTCATGGGCCTGGGGAATCCCGAAGGCGGCCATGACCGCGTCGCCGGCGAATTTCTCCACCGTGCCGCCGTAGGCCTCGATGCAGCGGGCGACGCCGTCGAAGAAGCTCGTGACGCGGCGCCTTGCGACCTCGGGGTCCTCACCGGAGAGAAGCTCGGTCGAGCCTACGAGATCGGCGAAAAGGACGGTCGCCAGCTTGCGCTCCATGCCCAAATTCTAGGTACGGAGGCACCTGTCACCGCCGGGCCGCACAGGTGCTGGCTACACCGGTCGTCTCGATCGGGTTCCCGTACGATCCGCCCGTGCTCGACCCGAAGGTCTTCAAGGCGTACGACATCCGCGGGATCTACCCCGGCGAGCTCGACGAGGCCGGCGCCTACGCGGTCGGGCGAGCCTACGTGGACGAGTTCGAGCCTCGCGTGATCGCGGTCGGCCGCGACATGCGCGTCTCGTCCCCCGCGATGGCCGACGCAGTCATCCGCGGTGCCGCCGAATCGGGCGCAGAGGTCGTCGACCTCGGGCTCGTGGGCACGGAGATGGTCTATTTCGCCGTCGGCGCCCTCGAGCTCGAGGGCGGGATCATGGTGACGGCCTCACACAACCCGAAGGAGTACACGGGGATGAAGGTCGTCAGGCGCGGGGCGCTGCCGGTCGGCGGTGACTCGGGCCTCCTCGACGTCCGCGCACGGGCGATGGCGCTCGGAGACACGTCCGAGGGACAGTCCCCTGGACGGGTCCGCAGCGAGGACATCTGGCCCCGTTGGGTCGACCGGGTCACATCGTTCGTCGACGTCGGCGCCGTCGCGTCACTGCGGGTGGTGATCGACGCGGCCAACGGCATGGGTGGAACGATGCTTCCCCCTGTCCTCGAACGGCTTCCCGTCGATGCGGTGCAGTGCTTCTTCGAGCCGGACGGCACGTTCCCGAACCACGAGCCGAATCCGCTCCTGCCGGAGAATCGCGCGTTCATCGTCGAGCGCGTCCGCGAGGAGGGTGCGGATCTCGGCGTCGCGTTCGACGGGGACGCCGACCGTTGCTTCTTCGTCGACGACACCGGCGAGTTCGTTCCCGGTGACTTCGTCACCGCACTGCTGGCCGCGTCGATCGTGGAGAAGGAGCCGGGCGCGAAGATCCTCTTCGACGTGCGTGCCAGCTGGGCGGTTCCGGAGACGATCGAGCGAGCGGGCGGCGTGCCTCTCGTGAACCGCGTCGGCCACGCGTTCTTCAAGCACCGGATGCGCGAGGAGGGCGCCGTGTTCGGCGGCGAGGTATCCGGCCATTACTACTTCCGCGACTTCTCGCAGGCCGACTCGGGCGTGATCCCCTTCCTGCTCATGCTCGAGCTCGTGTCGAAACGCGGACAGAAGCTATCCGAGATCCTTCGGCCGTACCGCGAGCGCTACTTCATCACCGGCGAGCTGAACACACCGGTCGACGACGTCGCCCTGAAGCTCCAGGAGCTCAAGGAGCGGTTCGGGCCCGAGGGGAGCGTGTCCCACCTGGACGGTCTCTCTGTCGACGCCGAGGAATGGCACATGAACGTGCGGCCTTCCAACACCGAGCCGCTGCTGCGACTGAACCTCGAGGCACTCTCGTCCGGGCTGATGGAGCGGAAGCGCGACGAGGTGCTCGAGGTGATCCGAAGCTGAAGGAGCGCCCGCCCTACAGGTTCTCGGCCACGACGCGGGTCGGGTTCTCGGACACCGACGCGCAGGGAATCGTCTACTACGGCCGGTACCTCCCTTACTTCGACCTCGCGCGTGTCGAGTACCACCGCAACCTGAGCGTGCTCGGCATGGACATCGGCGAGGAGGGCGAGGAGTTCGTCATGCGCGCCAGCTCGATCGAGTACTTCGCGCCGGCCGTCTTCGACGACCTGATCGAGGTGTACGTGCGCGTGGCGAAGATCGGCCGGACGAGTGTCAGGTTCGACTTCGCCGCCTACCGCGCTCGCGACGATGTCCTGATGGTCACGGCGGCACAGACGCTTGTCCTCGTCGACCTCGAGGAGCGGAAGGCTGTTCCGATTCCGGACGCCTACCGGGACGTGATCCGCTCCTTCGAAGGAGACGCGCTCGAAGCATGAGCACGCAGGCGGAAGCGCTCGACGAGATCACGCGCATCCTCGATCGAGGCGGCGACGCGGACGACGTCCTGCGCCGGGTCGTCGGCGCGCTCCACGATCGGCTCGAGCACTACTCGTGGATCGGGCTCTACCTCGTCGAGGGCGAGGACCTGGTCCTTGGTCCGTGGGAGGGCCCGGAAGCGACCGAGCACGTGCGCATATCGATCGGGAGCGGCATCTGCGGCGCAGCGGCCGCGAGCGGCGTCACCGAGATCGTCGACGACGTCGGCGCCGACCCCCGTTACCTCGCGTGCTTTCCCTCGACGCGCTCAGAGATCGTCGTCCCGGTCGCCTACGAAGGAAAGGTGGTCGGCGAGATCGACGTCGACTCCGACCGGCCCGCCGCCTTCGGCGCCGACGACCGTGCCCTGCTCGAGCGCGTAGCGACCCTCATCGCGCCGCAGTGCCTGGTCGCCTGGGACACGGGCGGCGAAGCCTGGTCTCCCTGAGGCACGTCACGTGCCTGGCACCTCTGAAGGTCAGGTCTGCTTCAGCACCGAGTACCAGACGCGCTCGGCGACCTCGCGCAGGTCGTCACTCGTACGAGCGAGGCGACGGTACAGCTCTCGTTTCGCCGCCACCTCGCGCAGATCGCCGACCGTGACCAGCGCCGACATCGCCTGCCGGTAACTGTGCTCGAGTCGGCTCTGGCTCTTGGCCGCGCGCGTGGCAGCTCCGGTCGCGAGCGCGTCGCTGTCCCGGCCAAGCGCTGCAAAAGCATCGGCAAGGTGTGCCACTCCATCTGCGAGCTCCGCGGCCATCTCAGCAATCGCGGGGTCGGGCGCCGTCTGCATCACCTCTGCCTCGCGCACGGCGTTCTTCGTGTTGTTCAGCACCCGGTCGAGCCCACGCGAGAGCTCGAAGATATCCTCCGGCTCCAACGGGGTCGTGAAGGCCGTGGTCAACGCGGTGCGCAAGTCGCGCTTGCAGTCGTCGGCGCGATGCTCACATTCGCGGAGCCGTGCGACCGCCGCCGCATCGCCTCCGGCCCACGCAACGAGCGCCTGCATGCCTTCCATCGTGATCGCGACCTGCTCGGCGAGCATCGAGAGCAGGTCGGGCGTCTCCGGCAAGAACCAGCGGTGTCGACGCCTCATTCGAACCCCTTCCACGCGAGGAAGCTAACCGCTCCAAGCGCGGCGGTTGCCGGAAGCGTCAGCAGCCAGGCAGACGTCATCGCGCGGACGACGGCCCAGTGAACGTGCCGCCAGCGCCGACGCCCCGCCCCCACGCCGACGACCGACGAGGCGACGACGTGCGTCGTCGACACCGGCGCCCCCGCGTAGGAGGCAGTCAGGATCACGGCCGTCGCCGCGGTCTGGCTCGCAAATGCATCGAGCGCCCCCAACCGGACGATGCGGCGGCCGACGGTGTGCACGATCCGCCAGCCTCCCAGCAAGGTGCCGACGGTCAGCGTCGCGCCGCAACCAACCTTCACCCACAAGGGCACCGTCAGCGTCTCTGTGCGGCCGGCTGCCAGCAGAAGTGCGGCGATCACACCCATCGCCTTCTGTCCGTCGTTCGCGCCGTGACTGAAGGAGAGCGCAGCCGACATCGCCCACTCTCCCGACCTGATCGGCCCACCGACGCGCCGCGTGGCCCGCCTGAGCAGCAAACGATCGAGGCGGATCAAGATCGAGCCTGAGGCAAACCCGATCAGTGGCGACAATGCCAGCGCGACCAGGACGCCGAAGACGCCGACCGGCTTCCAGCCATCCAATCCACCCCACCGCACCGCGCCTGCTCCGCCGGCTGCGACGGCAGAGCCGACAAGCCCGCCGACGACCGCATGCCCTGAGCTCGAAGGCAACCCGCGCCACCAGGTGAGCAAGTTCCAGACTGTGGCGCCAAGGACGCCGGAGCCGATCACCGCCACGGCGTCTGCAGGGCTCACCGTCACGATCCCGGCGATGGTGTCGGCCACCGCCGTTCCGACTACCAGCGCACCCAGCATGTTGAAGATCGCCGACAGCACGATCGCCTGTCCAGGCCGAGCGCCCCGTGTCGCCACGAGGGTGGCAATCGCGTTCGCCGCGTCGTGGAACCCGTTCGTGAGCGAGAAGGCCAGCGCGAGACAGACTGCTAGCCAAAGCGCCATGCGCAATCATGTGCCACACGGACCACCGGGGCCGTCCGAGCCGCACCACGGACATCGACAGCTTCGTCAGCCGGGCGCTGTCAGCTGCGAGTCGACGGACACGACGCCGGGGATGCTCTGGACGAGGCGCGTAACGAGCTCGGCTTGATCCCGGGTGTCGACCTTGCCGCCGAGGCGCACGTCGCCATTCTGCACTGCGATCGAGACATGAGCCGGGTCGATCCAGAGCGTTTGCAGCAGGTCCTGCTTGATCTCGCGCTCGATCGCCTCGTCGGGGCGGATGAACGCGCGCACGAGATCTGCACGCGTGACGATGCCGACCAGCCTTCCGTCGGCATCGACGACCGGAAGACGGTTGACACCTGCTTCGACCATCATTGCCGCTGCCGCTCCCACCACGCGATCGGGCGCGATCGTCTTTGCCGGGCTCGTCATCGCCTCCTCTGCCGTCCGTGCCTCCAGTTTCAGCTGCCCTTCCATCTCGTAGGGATCGAGCAACCAGGCCAAGGGCCTGCGGCGCGAGGAGGGCGGCCGCTCCTTGAAGAGGATGTCTCCCTCGGAGACGACGCCGACAAGACCACTCGCCTCGTTGACGACCGGGACACCTGAGATCCCCTTGCCTGCGAGGATCGAAGCGACCTCCTTCAGCGATGTCTCGGGCCGGACCGTGATCACGTCACGAGTCATGACGTCTTCGACCTTCATCTCAGCCTCCTTGTTCGGCAGCATCAGACTCGCTCGTCTACTGGGCAGTTACATCGGGGAAGACCCGGATCGGCGGGTCGGGAACCTCGCTCGGTAGTTCGCCGAAACTCCAATCAGCGACCGGGCCGATGCGGTCCAGACCGCGCGGGGGGAACATGGAGTTGTGAAGGCTCAGGCATCAGAGCGGAACGTTTCGGACCGGCGTCTCGTGGAGATCTCGACCGCAACGCCGATCTGGGAGCGATTCTTCACCGTGGCGCCGCTCGTTCTGATCGGCACGAAGGAAGGCGACGGTTACGACCTCGCGCCCAAGCATCTGGCGATGCCGCTCGGCTGGGATAACTACTTCGCGTTCGTCTGCGCCCCTTCGCACGCGACATATCGCAACGTGCTCGCCCACCGCGAATTCACGGTCAGCTTTCCGAGAGCGGACCGAATCCTGCAGGCAAGCCTGGCCGCCGGCGGGCGGCTCGGGGACTCCTCGAAGCCGACACTGGCGGCCGTCCCGACGTTCCCGGCAACGGTCGTCGACGGAGTGTTGGTCGAGGACTCTGTGCTCTATCTCGAGTGCGAGCTCGAGCGCGTCGTCGAGGGCTTCGGCGAGAACGGCCTGGTCGTTGGGGCGATCGTCGCCGCTGCCGTCGCGCGGGATGCGGTTCGCGGACGGGACGTCGACGACGCCGATCTCCTGCACCGGCTCAATCCGCTCGTGTACATGTCGCCGGGGCGGTTCGGGATCGTCCGCGAGACGTACTCGATTCCGTTTCCTGCCGATTTCCGACGGTAGCAATGACTCGTGCGCGTGGATCCGCGCTGCTCGGCTGGCTGCGCGACCGTGAGCCGGAGATGGTTGCGCTGCTCGAGCGGCTTGTCTCGGCTGAGTCGCCGTCTGTGGATGCCGCCGCTCAGCAGGGGCCGCTGAGGGCTCTCGCCGACGAATTCAAGAAGCTCGACTACCTCGTCCGGCAGGTGCGGGGGACGGGCGTCGGCGATCACCTCTACGCACGCCCTCGTGAGCGCGTGCGTGCGGCGCCGTTCCAGCTCCTCATCGGCCACATGGACACGGTCTGGCCGCTCGGCACGCTGGGGCACATGCCTGTCCGCCGAGTCGGCGACAAGATGTACGGCCCCGGCACCTACGACATGAAGGCCGGGCTCGTCCAGCTCGTCTTCGCGTTGCGCGCCCTCCAGACATTCGAGCTCGTCCCCGGCGTGACTCCGGTCGTCCTGCTCAACTCGGACGAGGAGATCGGCAGCGGCGACTCGGAGCGCGTGATCCGATCACTGGCGCGTGGAGCAGAGCGAGCCTTCGTTCTGGAATGCGGCGAAGGAAGCGCAGGCCGGTTGAAGATCGCACGCAAGGGCGTCGGCCGCTACGAGCTCACAGTACACGGGCTTGCGGCGCACGCGGGCACGAGCTTCGAGCAGGGAGCCAGCGCCATCTTCGAGCTCTCCCACCAGATCCAGCGCCTGTTCGCGCTCAACGATCCCGAGCGCGGCATCACGGTCAACGTCGGCACGGTCGATGGGGGACTGCGGCCGAATGTCGTCGCGCCTCAGGCGGCAGCGAGCATCGGCGTTCGAGTGCCGACCGAGATCGCCGCGCATGAGCTCGACAGCGCTATCCGCGGTTTGCAGCCGGTCATCGAAGGAACCTCGCTCGAGGTCGAGGGCGGGATCGGCCGACCGCCGATGGAACCGACGCCGCGCAACCAGCTCCTGCTTGCGACTGCGCGGCGGCTCGGCCGTGAAGTCGGACTCACGCTCGAGGACGCCGGCCTGGTCGGCGGCGGATCCGACGCAAACACGACCAGCCTCTACACGGCCACGCTCGACGGCCTCGGCCCAATTGGCGACGGCGACCATGCGGCCGACGAACACGTCAGCATCGCGAGCATCGCAGACCGTGCGGCCCTGCTGGCGATGCTCGTACTCGAGCCCGCCCACGCGAGCAGCCGTCCTGTCGTGCGCACGAGACGGCCTCACGTCATCGTCGTAGGCGACAACGAGACCAGCGCCGAGGTTGTCGCCGCCTGGCGCGCGGCTGGCATCGAGAGCGAGCTCGTCCCGGCACGTGGGCTCCGAGCCCGGCTTCGTGATGGCGACACAGTGCTCGGGCGACTCGACGTCCTGCCGACGCTGGACGGCGTCGAACCCGGTCTCCTCGAATTGCTACTGGTCGAGAGGCGGGGCTTCCACGTCCTCAATTCGGCCTCAACGCTCCTGAGCGTGCACGACAAGCTCCGCACGGCACACATGCTCGGCCGTGCAGGCCTGCCACACCCTCGCACCAGACTTGCCAATCCCGGCGGCAGGCCGCCTCCACTCGCGGCGCCGGTCGTCGTCAAGCCGCGCTTCGGAAGCTGGGGCAAG
Organism: Gaiellaceae bacterium; assembly: GCA_036377995.1. GTDB lineage: Bacteria > Actinomycetota > Thermoleophilia > Gaiellales > Gaiellaceae > 3-1-20CM-4-69-9. Next base: position 9,105 of record DASUXI010000128.1, on the reverse strand, counting down.
GACGTGTATCGCTGCGAGACGCAAACCGAGCTCGAGCGATGCCTCGAGGAGATCCGCACGAAAGGATGGTTCACGCGCCATGGGGCACTCGTGCAAGAGCTCGTTCCGCCGTGCGGTCACGACCTGCGTCTTCTCGTCGCCGGCGGTACCGTCGTCGGCGCGATCGAAAGGACACCCGCCGCCGGCGAATGGCGCACGAACATCTCGCTCGGCGGCTCGAAGCGTCACCACGTGCCGGCTTCTGATGCTGCGGCGCTGGCAGTCGCCGCAGCGTCGGCCATGGGTGGCGACCTCGTCGGCGTCGATCTCCTCCCCATCGAGAACGGCTACGTGATCCTCGAGCTCAACGGAGCCGTCGAGTTCGATCGCGACTACTCGCTTCCGGGAAACGACGTCTATACCGAGGCCGCGGGCGCACTTGGGCTCCTGCCGGCGGCAACACACAGCCAGAAACTCGCACGCGTCGCGAGTGGCTGATCCGGCTCCTGGCGGTTGGCCACTTTCGGTGTCGATCGCCATTCCCTCAGCCGACGATCCGGCGAGACCCCGATCTCAGATCAGTGGCTGCGCGGATGGCGGCCGCGAAGAGCCGCTGCGATCATCGGTGGCGCCGCGAAAGGAGGCACCCAGCATGAACGAGCCGAGTCAACGTTTCCGCGCCAAGGTCGGCGACGTCGTTACCGTCCATGGCCACCATCTAGGCGAGTCCGGCCGTCTCGGCGAGATACTGGAGGTGCTCGGGGAGCCCGACCACGTCCACTTCCGCGTCCGCTGGGACGACGAGCACGAAAGCATCTTCTACCCCGGCAATGACGCGAGCGTCCGCGTCCGGCGGCGAAAGAGAAAGGTGAACAAGCCATGACTCTCACCCGGGACCTGAGACACGAGCTCGATCGCGCCGACGTCGATTACGACCTGATCGAGCATCGGCGCACCGCCACGGCCGACGACGAAGCGCGCGCGATCGGCGTCCCAGCCGAGCAAGTGGCCAAGACAATCGTCCTCACCGTCAGCGACCGCTACGTACGCGCGGTCATTCCCGCATGCGACCAGCTCGACCTGCACCTGGTCCGACAGCATCTTGGCGACAAGCACGCGCGGCTCGCGAGCGAGGCCGAGCTCGCCGCCGCCTACCCGATGTACGAGCTGGGCGCAGTTCCACCGTTCGGCGTCCCCGCCGGCGACCACGTGCTCATCGACCGCCGGCTCGCACAGCAGGACTCCGTCGTTCTCGAAGCGGGGTCGCACACCGAATCGCTCCGGATGAAGACATCCGACCTCCTCACTCTCAGCCGCGCGGAGATCACGCACATCACGACCAACGGATCAGCAAAGACGACCTGAACGAGCTGCTCGCTTCAAACCGGCAACAAGATGGCGATGCAGGCTAGGCGACGAACGCCGGCACCTCCTGCCGGTAGATACTGATGCCGGGCAGACGCGAGCGGTTCGTGTACGGATAGTCCACGAGCGCGTCCGGTGACTTGACGCCGCGAGCCTGGCGCTCGTTGTCGAGCGCGTGCTCGACGCAGATGTACGGGCAGCTCTCGTCTTGCGCGAATATGACCGCCCCCTCGGCCAGGTCGAAGGAGTATTGGATCACCTCGTAGGCGGCAAGGTTCGGGCATCCCTCGACTCCGCATCTGTGCGTCCCCTCGGACACCGATTCCTCCTCTCTTGCGGCTGCGCCTTCGAGCTACCTCATCGCCCGAAGCCGTTCATCGTGAGTGCCATGAGGGCCTTGCCGGTGTGGAGCCGGTTCTCGGCCTCGTCGTAGACGACCGACTGCGGACCGTCGATGACCTCATCCGTCACCTCGTTGCCACGATCAGCGGGCAAGCAGTGCATGTAGAGGGCATCGGCGTTCGCGAGCGACAGGCGGCGGGAATCACAGATCCAGTCCTTGAACGCACCCGACTCCGCGAGTGCAGCCTGCTCGTCCCGGAACGCGTCGAGTCGCCCCCACGACTTCGGGTACACCACATCTGCGCCCTCGAACGCTTCGTCCATGTCGTGGACGTATGTGATCGAGGCACCGGCCTCCGCGGCCGCAGCCTCAGCGCGCTCCACCACCTCGGGCATGAGCTCGAAGCCGGGTGGATGCGCGATGACGACGTCGATTCCGAAGCGTGGCAACAGCGTTGCCAGGCCCTGCGGAACCGACAGCGGTTTGGCGTAGGACGGCGCGTATGCCCAGGACACCGCAACCCGCATCCCCTGCAGGTTGTCCCCGCGGCACTCGCGAAGCGTCATCAGATCGGCGAGCGTCTGGGTCGGGTGATCGACGTCGCACTGGAGGTTGATGAGCGGGATGTCCGCCCAGCGCGCGATCTCGCGCATCCACGCGTTGCCCTCGTATGGTGCGAGATCGTGGCGAATCGCTAGACCGTGTCCGTAACGAGACAGGATCACGCCCATGTCCTTCGGGCTTTCTCCGTGCGCGATCTGCGTCTTCTCGGCGTCCAGGTAGATCGCATGACCACCGAGCTGTGTCATCCCGGACTCGAAGGCGTTGCGTGTCCGAGTGGACTTGTCGAGGAACAGCATGAAGAGGGTCTTGTCCGGGAGCAGGCGGTGCGGCTCCCCGTTCTTGAAAGCGCTCTTGAGCTCGCCCGCTACGGCCAGGGCCTCCTCGATCTCTTCGACAGTCCAGTCGAGGGTCTCGATGAAGTCGCGCCCTGCGAGCGTCGTGCGGTCTGTGGCTACCTGGTGCATCGCTACCTCGCTTTCATCAGCTCTTGCTGTCCGATCCCCAGGCCGAGGTACTCGGGAACGGCCAACTGGCCGGGGACGTCAGGGATCGGCGCCCGGCCCGCGGTGGCGGCAGGCGCCCGAAGGCCGAGGAGATCGTCCGGCGTGACGGGAACCCGGTTGAGTACCCGTCCGGTTGCGGCGCGGACCGCCGCCACGATGGCCGGCGTCGCCGCGATGGTGGCGAGTTCGCCGATTCCCTTGACTCCATACGGGGCACCCGGCTCGGGCACTGTCACGAACATCGTGATCACCGGAGGCACGTCGAGCGCGGTCGGGATCAGGTAATCGGTGAATGATCCGTTGTGGAGGTGCCCCTCGTCGAGCTGGAGCTCCTCCGTCAGTGCAAGCCCGAGCCCGATGGCGGCACCGCCCTCGAGCTGCCCCTCTGCTCCTTGCGGGTTCACGACGAGCCCGGCGTCTTGTGCGGCGGCGATCTGGACGACGCGAGCGAGGCCGAGCTCCACGTCGACCTCGACGACGGCCCGCTCGGCGACGAAGGCGAAGGATGTGTGGATGTCGCCCTGGCCCTGTTCGTCGAAGCCGGTCGTCGCACGGTGGTGGTACGTGGCCGTACGCGTGATCTCCTCAGCCGTGCCGTTCGCGTCGCGCAGGGCGCGAATCTCACGACAGGCGGCCTGGACGGCGGCACCTGCCATCGTCGTCTGACGCGAAGCCGACGTCGATCCGGCCGATCCGTATGTGGTGTCCGCCGGCGACACGACGACCTGCTCGACCCCGAGCTCTGTGCGCACGATCTGCGCGAGCACCGTGTACAGCCCCTGGCCGGAGTCGACCGCCGCGGTGCGAACTTCCGCCACGGGCCCGTCCGCACCCGCCCTCAGCGTTACGGTCGCCTCTGCCGAGTCGTCGAAGCCCTCGCTGTAGGCGATGTTCTTGAAGCCGACCGCGAACCCCACTCCGCGTCTGATCCAATTCGCCCTCGCCGGCTCGGGCTCGGGCAGCGGGATCGCGGCACACGTCTCGATCACCTCCCGCACCGGCGCGCTGCCTACCAGCACCTGGCCGGTCGGCAGCACCGAGCCCGTGCGCAGCGCGTTCCTCAACCTGAGCTCGACCGGGTCGAGCTCGAGCTTCGCCGCCAGCGCGTCAAGCGCCGACTCGTACGCGAAGCACACCTGGGGCGCGCCGAACCCGCGCATTGCGCCGCAGGGAGGGTTGTTCGTGTAGACGACCGTGCCTTCGACCCTCACGTTCGGCACCTCGTAGGGCCCCGCGGCGAACGTCGAGGCGTTGGCAAGCACCGCGGGCGACGACGACGTGTAGGCGCCGCCGTCGAGCAGCAAGCGGACGTCGGCTGCGACGAGCCGTCCGTCCTTCGTCGCGCCGTACCGGATCCACGTCCGGGAGGGATGGCGGTGTACGTGGCCGCGGAACGACTCCTCCCGCCCGTAGGCCATCTTCACCGGACGGCCCGTGCCGAGCGCCAGCAGGCAAGCGTGGATCTGGACGTGGATGTCCTCGCGTGATCCGAACGCGCCGCCCACGCCGGCGAGCGTGATCCTCACCTTCTCCTCGGGGAGGTTGAGGCAAGGCGCGATCTGTTGCCTGTCGACATGGAGCCACTGCGTGCTCGTCTGCAGCTCGACGCCGCCCTCGTCGGTCGGGACGGCGAGACCAGCCTCCGGGCCGAGCGCCGCCTGATCCTGCATCGGCGTCTCGTAGTAGCCCTCGACCCACACGTCCGCTTCGGCGGCGTCGGGGTCGCCATGCAGGATCTGGACATGCCGGAGGACGTTGCCGAACTCGTGCACCTGAGGCGCGTCGGGGCAGAGTGCGTCCTCCATGTCCGACAAGACCGGAAGCGGCTCGTAGTCGACCTTGATGAGCTCGGCTGCACGGCGAGCCTGCTCCAGCGTCTCTGCGGCCACGAGGGCAACAGGCTCTCCCTCGTAGCGCACGATGTCTGACGCGAGCACCGGCTGGTCGCAGTACTCGAGACCGAACGTCGGCCTGCCGGGGACGTCGTCGGCCGTAAGCACCGCGCGCACCCCCGGAACCGTCTTCGCCTCGGTCACCTCGATCGAGCGGATGCGCGCCGAGGGATACGGGCTGCGCAAAGTGACGCCCCGAAGCATCGTGTCGGCACGGAGGTCGCTGCCGTAGGCGAAGGCGCCGGTCACCTTCGGAATACCGTCGACGCGCCGCGCGCTCTCGCCTACCGCGCCGTGCTCGACGGCCCTCGGGAGACCCGTGCCGCGGGACGCGAGGTGCACCGCGTCGACGATCTTCTGGTATCCGGTGCAGCGGCAGAAGTTGCCAGCCAGGGCTTCGCGGATCTCCCGGTCGTCGGGATCCGGATTCCGCGCGAGCAGATCCGCCGCCGCGACCAGCAGCCCCGGCGTGCAGAACCCACATTGGACGGCCCCCGCCGCCAGGAAAGCGTCCTGCAACGGGTGGAGCTCCTCGCCCGCGGCGAGCGCCTCGACGGTGCGCACCTCACGGCCGTCGGCCTGGAGCGCCGGGACGAGGCACGAGCAGACGAGGACGCCGTCGAGCCAGACCGAGCAGGACCCGCACTCACCTTCCTCGCACGCGTTCCGCGTGCCCGTGAGACCGAGCTCGTCCCGCAGCAGCGTGAGCAGGCTCGTCCCGGGCGACACGTCGATCGCGTGCTCGGTGCCGTTGACCGCCACGCGAATCAGCATCGCGCCTCCTCGACCTGCGTGAGCGCGCGACGAGCGAGCACCTCCACCACGTGACGCCGGTGAACGGCTGTTCCTCGCAAGTCGTCGATCGGCCGGGCGTCCGCGGCGGCAAGGCGCGCGAACTCTGCGACGGCAGCGGGATCATGCCAATCGGCACCCTCTGCGAACCGCTCCGCGCGGCGGGCACGCAGCACGGTGGGGCCGACCGAACCGAGCGCCAGGCGGACACTGTGGCGCTCCTCGTCGACCTGGATGCAGACACTCGCTACCGCAATCACCATCGCGTTCCGGCGCCCCACCTTCGCGAAGGATCCAGGCCCCGCCACCGGCTGCCACTCCACGCCGGCGATGAGCTCGTCGGGAGCGAGGGTCGTGCTCTTCGGTCCGCGCAGGAAGTTGCCCAGCGGAATCCGGCGTCTTCCTGTGCGAGCCGCAGCGGCCACCACGTCGGCCTCATAGGCGACGAGCACCGGGATGCCGTCGCCCGCCGGAGACGCCGTCGCGAGGTTCCCGCCGATCGTCGCCCGGTTTCGGATCTGCGCCGACGCAACCGAGTGCGCCGCGGTGACCAGTGAATGGAACTCCGTGAGCTCGCGCCCGATCCGCGCAAACGTCACCCCGGCCCCCAGGAAGACACGGCCGTTGTCTCGTCCCCAGGATCCGATTTCGTCGACGTGAGAGAGGTCGAGCAACGCCTTCGGCCGGATTCGCCCGGCGTTCACGTCCACCATCAGGTCAGTGCCGCCGGCGACCGGCGTCGCCTCCGGGTGCGCAACCCTGACGTCGAGCGCCTCCTCCAGCGAGCGGGGAGCGAAGACGTCCATTCAGACCCTCACCGTGGCGAATGCCTCGATCATCGCCGGCACGTCGTCGCCGAGCGGGTACAGGACGGGGCAAGTGCAGCCCGCAGCGATGTACTCCTGCACCTTGGCTCGGCAATCCTCAGCGGTTCCGGAGGCGGTGATCAACTGGACGACGTCGTCGGGGACCAGACCCATCGCCTGCTCGATCTGCGCCTGGGTCGCCGGCCACGTCAGCACTCTCCCGATCTCCTCGAGCAGAGACTCCTCGACGCCGCTCGCCTTCCCGATGTGCGGCTGCTGTCCGAGGTACTGGGCGACGAGCTCGCGCGAGCGGTCGAGCGCCAGCGAGCGATCTTCGTCCAGAGAGCAGACGACGAGCTGCGGGCGATCGAGGTCGTCGACCGTCCGCCCCGCCCGCTCGGCGCCGGCGGCCAGGTGTTCCATCGCCCGGCGGTTGTACGTCGGCCCGACGAGGTAGTTGAGTAGCACACCGTCTCCGATCTCCCCGGCCAGTTCCATCATCTTCATTCCCGTGGTGGCAGCGACGTAGATCGGGACGTGCTTCGGCGAGCGGTCGCCGTGCACGATGTCGATCTCGATCTCGTCGACGTTGACGAACTCGCCGTGGTACGTGACCCGCTGCATCGCGAGCAGCCGGCGCGTGACGTCGACGGTCTCGCGCATCGCCTGCACCGGATGACGGCGCTCGATTCCGACCTTCGAGGCAAGCGGGTCCCACCACGCACCGAGCCCGAGCTTGATCCGGCCCGGGGCGAGGTCGTCGAGGGTCGAGAAGGTCGCGGCGAGGAGCCCGACGTTGCGGGTCCACGTGTTGACGACGCCCGAGCCGACCGCAATTCGCTCCGTCGCCGCTGCGTACGCGGCCATCGGAACCGTTGCCTCACGCACGAGCCTGCTCTCGGCTTGCCAGACCGCCTCGAAGCCGCTCTCTTCCGCTAGCTGCGCGTAGCGCATGCCGTCGCGGATGGGGTGCTTGTCCTGAAGGTAGAGCGCTACTCGATCGTCAACGGCGACGGCCATCGCCGGCCTCCTTTCGGTTCGAACTCGTGTGGCCCGATCTCGTCGAGACGCTGCCAGAGGCGGTCGGCCTGAGCACGCGCGTCCGCGGCCAGCTCGTGCTCGTCCACGCGCGTGAGCCGACGGTCGAGCACAACCCATTCGCCATTGACCATGACGTCACGCACCGTGCGGGAGGAGAGCCCGAAGACCCAATGGCCGGGGAAGCTCCCAGCGTGCAGAGGCGCGGGAGCCATGTAGTCGAGCACGATGAGATCGGCAGGCGCGCCGGGCTCGATCTTCCCGAGCTGTCCCTCGTCGAAGGCCGCGCCGACGAAGCGCGCCCCTTCCGCGAGGCGCTGGAGCGGCCAGTCGGGCCCCGCACCTCGGTCGTCCTCGCGGAGGCGGAAGTAAGCCGTTCGCGACTCCTCGAACATGTCGGAGCCGATGCCGTCGGTTCCGAGCGAGACGCGCGGACCGAGCGCATCGAGCCGTGCACGACCGATTGCGTTGTTCATGTTGGAGCGCGCGTTGTGGGCCAGCGAGGCCCCCGCGGCGTGGACGAGGGCGATCTCGTCGTCGTCGAGGTGCACGCCGTGGGCGAGAAGCGTTCGCCGGTCCAGAGCTCCCGCCTTCGCGAGGCGCCCGGCGACTCCGACGCCATGAGCGACGACGGAGTCCCGCTCGTCGACGGCATCCTCGGCCGCGTGGATGTGCAGGCCCACCTCGAGCTCCCGCGCTGTGGCGCCGCAGGCTGCGAGCGTGTCGTCGGAGAGAGTGAATGAAGCGTGTGCCCCGATCAGCGCGCGTGCCAGCGATGGCTGCTCGCGGCGTGCGCGCCTCGCGAAGCGGCGATTCTCCTCGAGGCCCGCCTGCGCGCGCTCTGGCCCGTCGCGATCCGAGGTCTCGTAGCAGAGGACGGACCGAATTCCCAGAGTCCGCAGCGCATCCTCGATGACGTCGAGTGATCCGTCGATCGCGTTCGGGGAGGCGTGGTGGTCGACCAGAGTCGTCGTCCCGGAAAGGAGGGCCTCCATTCCACCGACGAGGGCCGAAGCCCGCACGCTGTCCTCGTCGAGTGCCCGGTCCAGCCGCCACCAGACACGCTGCAGGATCTGGAGGAAGTCCTCAGGGGGCTCGAGGCCGTACGGCATTCCGCGTGCGAGTGCCGAGTAGAGGTGCGTGTGCGCGCAGACGTTGCCGGGGAGGACGAGACAGCCGGAGCAGTCGTGGCGCTCACCTCCGCCCTCCGCGACGATCCGACCGTCCTTCACGTGCACGTCGTCTCCGCTGACGTGCACCGGATCGAGTGACGTGACGACGGTTCCGCCGCTGAGGTTCATGTCCGGCCCCCCGCGCGAATGAGATGAGGCACTGCGGCGAGCGCAGCCGGCGAGTCCTTCATGGGCAGTTGCGCCCGGTGGATGCCGTCGAACGCGTGCAGCGCGCCGGCGGCCGCGGCCGCGGTCGGAACCATCGAGGCCTCGCCGACTCCCTTTGCGCCGTACGGCCCTTCGGGCTGCGGCTCCTCGACGAGGATGCACTCGACCTCGGGCATGCCGGTCGGCGGGATGATGTGGAGCGACTTCAGCGTCTCTGTGACCGGCACGCCGTTCTCGACGACGAACTCCTCGGAGAGTGCCTGTCCGAGCCCCATGTGGACGCCCCCTTCGATCTGGCCCTCGACCAGCATCGGGTTGATGGCTCGCCCGACGTCGTGGGCGGCGATCACCTTCGCGAGCCGCCCCTCGTCGTCCAGGGTCACAACCTGCGTCGCCCAGGCGTACGCGAGGTGGGTCACCGGCTCGTCGGCGTCGTTCGGCGTCGTCCAGTCGACGACGAACTCGCCACGGAACTCCTGGCCT
>DASUXI010000127.1:0-5902 GCA_036377995.1 Gaiellaceae bacterium | reverse complement strand
AGAAGAAGCTGACGGGGTTGAACACGTAGCCGAGCACGCGCAGGTTCGTTAGGAGCAGGATCCGGTCGGCCTCGATCCCGTGCTCGGTCAGGTAGGCGCGCACGTCCATGTGGTCGCGGTCGTGCAGGCTGACCACGTTCCTTCGGTTCCAGCCGAAGAGTCGCAGGCGTCGGTCGAGCTCGGGTAGCTCGTCGAGGTCGAGCAGGTAGAAGCAGACGCGGTAGCGGAAGACGTTCTCCTTTGGCGTCTTGCGGGCGTGCATCACGGTGCCGGTGTAGAGCGCGGACCTCACCAGCTCGCTCCGAAGGCCGCCGCGGCGGTGAGGCCGGAGCGCAGCCCGTCCTCGTGGAAGCAGTACCCCTGCCAGGCGCCGGCGAAGGCGGTGCGCCGCGGGCCGTTCAGGCGCGGCAGTTCGGGCTGGGCGCGCATCGACTCGTGCGTCACGAGCGGGTGGCGGTAGGAGAAGCGGCGGATGATCCGCTCTGGGTCGATCTCGGCGGTGCGATTGAGCGTGATGCAGTAATGCTCGTCCTCGTCGAGGCGCTGGAGCTTGTTCAGGTAGTAGGTCATCGTCGGGCGGCCGTCGTCGCAGCCGCAGTCGCGCAGCTGGTAGTTCCAGGAGCCGCGGGTGGCAACGCGGCGGGGCAGGAAGCGCTCGTCGGTGTGCAGGACAGTGTCGTTCTCGGTCGTTCCGAACACGCCGAGCAGGCGGCGCTCGTCCTCGCTGGGATCCTCGAGCAGCCGCAGCGCCTGGTCGGCGTGGGTCGCGACCACGACGCCGTCGAAGCGCCGCAGTTGGTCGCCCGCGAGTCGCAGTTCGACGCCGCCGTCGAGGCGGCGGACCGAGAGGACCTCGGTCGAGAGGTTGATGCGCAGCCGCTCGGAGAGGGCGCTCACGTAGCTCTGGCTGCCGCCGGTGACCGTCTTCCAGCGCAGGCGCCGGAAGCCGAGGATCCCGTGGTTGGCGAAGAAGCGGACGGCGTAGACGAGCGGGAAGTCGAGCGTCTGGCTGGGAGCGGTCGACCAGAGCGCGGCGCAGAGCGGGACGAGGAAGTGGTCGCGGAACCGCGGCGAGTAGCCCTCCTCGGCGACGTAGCGGGAGAGGCTCCACTCCGCGCAGCGCGGGTCGTCGAGAGCCCGGCCTCCGAGACGCAAGAAGCGGGCGATCTCGAGCGTCAGCCGCGTGAGCGGGGGCCGGCTGCCCGAGTACTCGAGGCCGTGCCGGTCGCAAGCGACCGAGAAGCTCATCTCCGAGGGCTGCGTGCGCACGCCGAGTTCGCGGAAGAGGCGGACGAGGTGCGGGTAGGTGTCTTCGTTGTGGACGATGAAGCCGGTGTCGAGCGTCAGCGTCCTTCCGGCGACCATGTACTCGACCGTGTTCGAGTGGCCGCCGGCGCGGTCGTCGCGCTCGAACAGCTCGACCTCGTGGCCCTTCGAGAGTGCGTAGGCCGCTCCGAGGCCGGAGATGCCGGTGCCGATCACCGCGATCCTCATCTGGCTTCGCCCTCCATACATTAGACAGTACCTATACAGACCTTGGCTATGCGGTGCTAGAGTGGAGACGACCCGAATGGCCCGCTACGTCACCAAGATCGAGTCCGCGCTTCCGCAAGCCGAGGCGTTCGCCTACATGGCGGACTTCGCCAATGCCCGCCTCTGGGACCCGAGCGTGAGCGAGGCCCGGCCGGTCGGCGAGGCGCCGATCAGGATCGGCTCGGCGTTCGACCTCGTCGCCCGCTTCGGAGGGCGCGACGTGCCGCTCCGTTACGAGATCGTCGAATACGACTCACCACGACGCGTCGTACTCGAGGCGCAGCGTCCGGGATTCGTCTCGAGGGACACCATCACGGTCGAGCCCGCCGAGCACGGGTCGCTCGTCCGTTACGACGCGACGCTTTCGTTCGGTGGCGTCGGCCGGCTGTTCGACCCCGTCATGCAACGCATCTTCAATCGGGTCGGCGCTGGCGCGACGCTCGGGATGCAGACGGCGCTGAACCCGTGACGCCCTCGCCCGCGGCGAACCTCGTCGACCGGACACTGGAGGCGAGCGTCGTCGGCAGCTTCACGAGGGTCGGCTACCAGATTCGGCGGCGCCTTTACGACTGGACGCCACTGCAGTCGCTCGGTCTCGACGGCAAGGTGGCAATCGTGACCGGGGCGACCTCGGGCCTCGGACGAGCGGCCGCTCAGTTGATCGCGGAGCTGGGCGGGCACGTTTGCATCGTCGGGCGCGACCCGGAGCGAACCGAACGCGTCCGCAGCGAGATCTCCGCCGCGGCAGGCTCCGCGGTCGAGGCCGATCTCGCAGACCTCTCGTCCCTCACCGAGACCGCGGCCTTCGCGGCCCGCTTCGCCGAGGATCACGACCGCCTCGACCTGCTCATCCTGAACGCCGGAGCGCTGACCCACGAATACACGGTCACGGGCGAGGGCAACGAGATGACGCTCGCGACTCACGTCCTGTCGCCGTTCCTGCTCACCCGTGCGCTGCGGCCTCTGCTCGAGGCGGCGGCACCGTCGCGCGTGATCGTGGTCGCATCCGGCGGCATGTACACCCAGCCGCTCGATGTCGACGCCCTCGACCCGCAACCCGCCGCCTACGACGGGACGAAGGCATACGCGCGCTGCAAGCGGGCACAGGTCGTGCTGACCGAGGAGTGGACGCGAGACCTGCTCGACACCGGCATCACCGTTAACGCCATGCATCCCGGCTGGGCCGACACCCCCGGGCTCCGAACCGCGCTTCCCGGCTTCAGCCGCGTCGTCGGCTCCCTGCTCCGCACGGCGGAGCAGGGAGCCGACACGATCGTCTGGCTGGCCGCCGCCCCGGACGCCGTGGACCTCAGCGGCCAGTTCTTCCTCGACCGGCGAGCGCGGGCGAAGCACCGCCTGCGCCGCACGCGTCGTCCCGACGAGGCCCGCGAAGCGGCGAGGCTCTGGCGCCTCTGCACGGAACGCACGGCCCCGGTCACGGCCGGCACCGCCGCCTGACGGCGCCGGCACGGGCGTGCCGTGCCCGCCGAGCAGCCGCTCGACCGCGTCGCGCCGGTAGTCGAAGATTCGCTCGAGATCACGGGCGACTAGGAAGCGGTGTGCGACCGCTCCAAGCGGCCCGTACGGCATCCGGTAGAGAACGGTGTCACGAATCAGGGTGCCGTCCGGCCGCTCCTCGAAGGCATGGGTGTGCTCCCAGAGGCGGAACGGGCCCTTGACCTGCCTGTCCACGAAACGCCGTCCTGGTTCCCACTCGATGATCTCGGTGCGCCAGCTGACCGGGAGCCGGTGCGTGGTGAGCGCATACTCGATTGTCGCTCCCTTCTCCATCGGGATCGGTCGCCGGGTGAGGATCCGGAATCGGAGCCACGGCGGCGTGCCCAGGTTGCGGCTCAGAAGGTGGGTTGACCACCCGCGTCGCCGAATTCGCCGTGAGGCGACCTCGGACGAGTTATCGTGACGCGTCGGCCCCGGTCGGTCGGCGTTAGCGCGGGCGTGGCATCGAGCGAGTTACGTCGGTGATGTAGTTGGCAATGCCGATCAGGTTTCCGTCTGGGTCGAAGAACGGTCGCGACGACATTTTGTACGGGTGGAGAGTCCCGGCTGAGTCGCGGAGGTACACGACATCGGAAACGATCGTTCGATCGGCGAGAGCACGGGCGAGCGGTTGCTCGTCCAGCGGATAGGGCGAGCCGTCCTCCCGCAGGGCGACCAGCTTGCGCTCGCGAAGGTCAGCGAGCGTCACGGACTCCGGCGGGAACGGCAGATCCAGCACAGAAGCGACGGCGGGGTTGTAAAACGGGATCGTCTCATCGGCGCGCACGACGATGACGCCCTCATCAGCCTGGCCAACGAGCGCGAGCAAGACAAGCGGCTCGATATCGGTTGCGAGAGAGTGCATCCCGGCGATCGCAGCCTGCTCAACCATGTCCATCGTCTCCGGGATGTGCAACTTGTCGAGGAGAGGCAGTGATACGAGCGCTGCGCGTCTGCGCTTCTCGTCGTCTGGCGCCGCAGTGTGGAGGAGAATGCGCGTTTCCGGTCGGAAGCTGAGGATCAGGTCGGCCGCCGCAAAACCGTCGAGCTTGGGCATATCGACGTCAAGAAGCACAGTGTCCGGGTAGTGCTGCGCGACCATACGAACTGCTTCGATCCCGTCGCCGGCCTCGCCGACGACCGTTACGTGCGGGAGTAACCCAAGCAGCGTGCGCAGCAGCTCGCGAAGGCGCGGGTCGTCGTCGGCGAAGACAACCCTCGCGGGCGAGCTCCTCGGGCGCTGGGCCTCCTCCGCCATCTATCGCCGATCTGTTGATTGCGTAACTTACGGCCGGGCGGGCATCGTAACCCCACGGTTCGGCGATCGGCCGATCATGCCCAAGGACTCGTGAAGCGTCATCGCGAAAGACTCGCGCAGCCGAGCGCCGAGAGCTACGTATGGGGCGGACGCGTGGGTTCGCGCGCGTTCGCCCAACCAGATCCAGCGACGCGTACGCCTCGGCGGCCTCATCAACGAATACGCCCGCGCAGCATGACCGACGGAGTTACGTATCCCACGCGGTGATCTTCTCGCCGAAAGCCGACGAGGCCTAGAAGGTCCGTCGAACGGTCTCCGCTCGGCATTTGCCGTGTCAGGCGGCGGCTAGACGAGCAAGCGCGCTGCGGAGCGAACGACGCCAAGCTTGATCACGTCGAACTCGCCGAGCAGCTCGCCGTCCACCTGCACGGGCATCGGCTGCTCGCAACGAATCGTTGCACGGTCCAGGTCATGCAGGCGATGGACGCCCTCGTGCTCCTGGGTCTTGCGCAGCAGCGAGGCGAACTTCCCCGCTGCCGAGCTGACCTCGATCGACTCGACGACCACGAGGTCAAAGCCGCCCTCGAACGACGCTTCCGGGGCAACGTCGAGCGGTACCGGTCCCGCGAAGCTCCACGGGCTGCAGTTCGCGACGAGTACCGTCGCGGCCGCCAGGTCCTGCCGGCCTGGCACCTCGACGCGCATCGAAGGCGCCGCATACTCGCCGTCGAGTAGCAACGCAAGCGCCTCCCGCACGAACCACACGTCACCGGGGCGCGACGACTCGTCGGCGCCGTTGCCACCGCGCCCGCGTTCGTCGATCCGCTTCACGATCTCCGCGTCGATGCCGATCCCGGCCGCAAACGTGAAGCGCCGGTCGTTCACGGTACCAAGCGAGATCAAGCGGACAGAATCGTCGTCGAGCGCATCGGAAAGCCGTGCAACCGCATCGTCAAGTTTTCGCGGAATGCCCAGGGCGCGAGGTAGCACGCTCGTCCCGCCGGCCGGCAGTACACCAATCGGCAGCCCGTCGCCGACCCCGTTGACGACCTCGTTGGCGGTGCCATCTCCGCCGAGGACGAATGCTGCGTCGAACCGCTGCTTGACGGCCAGATCGCCGAGACGTTCGCCGTCACCCGGCCCGGCGGTGTGCACCGCGACGACCTCGAACCGCTCCGCCAACTGCACGAGCACCGAACCGACTGTCTCGCCGGTCACCTCGGTTGAGGCGGGATTCCAGATCAGCAGCACGCGGCGCACGGCGACGGACCTTAGTCGGTTGAATCTGCGTTGAGCCCGCACTCCATGTTCTCCGCCGTCTCCCGGATCTTCCACCCGGAAGAACAGCGCGACCGGCCTGCCGTCCGCCGCGGCGTAGGTCCCGAGCCTGCACAGGTAGTCGTCCCCGCCGGGCATGAACTCATGCACCATCGGCTCGTGCTCGGCAGTGAGCCGGTATGCCCGGTCGAGGTTTTCGGCGCCCTTGCACATGAAGGCCTGCCGCCGGTGGAGCCGCTTGAACGCGATGTTCTATGACGGCTTGACGAAACGGGGAAGCCGATTTCGGCTGCTGCTCTCTGCACCTCGTCGAGTACCGGGGATGCGCGGTCGCGG
>DASUXI010000126.1:0-6953 GCA_036377995.1 Gaiellaceae bacterium | reverse complement strand
CCTCGTGCGTGCCTCGAGGTCGTGCGGCGACTCGACGACCCGCGACAGCCACTCGCCGACCAACCGCGCTCCTGCCAGCGCGTGCTCGTCCGCGTCGGCGTTGTGATTCTCGACGTACAAGGCCTCTGCGCAGTGCGCAAGTGCGTTGAGAGCAGTGCCGACCGTCTCGCCACGCGGAAGCGACAGCGTGAGGTCCGGCTCGTACACGACGCCGCCCAGCCGGGCGCCGGCACCGCCGCCGCGCATCCTGCGGCCCGGGTCACGGATGCCGAAGAAAGCCGTCCATTCCGCGCCCGAGTACGTCGTCGGGACGGAGACGAGCTCGACGCCGCGCTCGGCGGAGATCGCCTTGCCCACGTCGATCGCGCTGCCGCCCCCCACCGCGAGCACTCCGTCTCCCGCGTGCTCCGCAGCCTCCGCGATCCGGTCGGTCGGGACCTCGGCCCAGCGGGCGGCCGGGGCGACCGCCAGCTGCAGGCCGGCCCAGCGTCGTCCCGCCACGAGCAGCGGCCTCTCGATCCCGAGGTCGCGGAGGACCGCGGGCAGCTCGGCGAGACCCCAGCGGACGATCATGCGCAGCGGACGATCATGCGGCGAGGTTCTCGGCGGCGAACGCGAGGAAGGCTCGAGCCGCCCGGGTCTCGCTTCGGCCGGCCGCACGTGCGACGAAGATCTCGCGCACGGGATCCAGGCCTCGGACCCGCGCCGTCGCCAACCTGCCGGCTGCGAGATCCGCGTCGATCGCGAGCCGGGAGATGAAGGTGATCCCGTGGCCGGCGAGGACCGCGCTGCGCGCCGACTCCTGCAGCCCGAGCTCGAGCCGGACGTCGAGATCTCGAAGCCTGGCGCCGGCCTTGCGCAGCTCGTCTTCGATCACCTGGCGCACGCCTGCGCCCTCCTGCATCACGATCAGCGGCTCTCCGCCCAGCTGCTCCAGCGTGATCGTCTTGCCGGCGAACCTGTGCCCGGCAGGGCACGCGAGCACGACCTCGTCGCTGAAGAACGGATCGAACACGACCCCGCGGTGCTTGCGCCCTGCGCCGACGATGCCGATCTCCAGCTCGCGGTCGGCGACGCGGTCGACGACGGTCTGCGTGTCGGACACGCTCAGCCGGACCCGAAGATCGGGGTGCTGCTGCTGGAACTCGCACAGCAGCACAGGGACAATCGTCCCGCCCGGCCCCGTCGACGCGCCGAGCTCGAGCGTCCCCGACACGACGCCGTCATCTCCTGCGTCGAGCTCCTCCAGCAGGCCCTGCTCGGCGGCGAGCACACGCTGTGCGGACGCATAGAGGCGCAGGCCGGCCTCGGTCGGCTCCACCCTGCGGCCGGAGCGATCGAGGAGCCGCCGGCCGAGCCTCTGCTCGAGGGAGCGGATCTGCAGGCTGACCGCCGGCTGGGTCACACCGAGGCGCTCGGCCGCCTGCGAGAAGCTCTTCCGCTCGACCACGGCGCAAAACGCCGCCAGCTGCCGTGTGTCCATAAGCAAAGCTTATTCAAAGAGTCGACAGCCGCGCGCTCTACCATCAAAGCGGTGCCGTCGGCCCCGAGCGACTCGTTCGTCCTCCGCTTCTCCGAGCTGACGGAGGCAAGCCCCCCGCGGTTCCGCGACGTCGCGCTACGCGGGCTCGACGTCCTCTTCTCGGCCTTCTTCCTCCTCGTGTCGCTCCCGGTCACGATCGTGATCGCCCTGCTGCTCCTCGCGACGAGCGGCAGGCCGGTCCTCTACCGGGGCGAGCGCGTCGGGCGCGGCGGGCGCGTGTTCGAGATGCTCAAGTTCCGGACGCTGAGGCCGGACGCCGAGCAGCGACTCGGGCCGCATCTGGGGCCGGAGCTGGTGCGGCGGACGCACGAGGAGACGACCGCGCTCGGAAGCCGCCTGCGCGCAACCCAGCTGGACGAGATCCCACAGCTCTGGAACGTGCTCCGGGGCGACATGAGCCTCGTCGGGCCAAGGCCCATCCGGCCGCGGTTCTTCGAGGAGCTGGCCGGGGAGCTGCCCGCGTACTGGCAGCGGCTCGTCGTCCGGCCCGGCCTGACCGGCTTCGCGCAGATCCGCCGGGGCTACGAGACCTCGATGGCCGAGAAGCTCGCCCACGACCTCGAGTGGATCGCCGACCGCTCCGTTCGGCTCTACCTGCGGACGCTCGCCGTCACGGCCTGGCGCGTGCTGCGCCAATCGCTCCGCGGCGGTCCCGCCGGTCGCTAGATCTCGAGCCGCGCGTCCTCGAGATCGAGATCGCGGTGGAGCCGGCGCTCGACGTCGGTGCTGATCACACCCTGCCGGCGAAGATCGACTATTGCCGCGCGCTCGGCCTCGAGCAGCTCCCGGCGCAAACGCTGGTAGCTCTGCGACCGCTGCTCGATGCGCCCGTCGTCTCCGTCGTCGAGCCTCGAGGCGAACCTGTTCCGGCGGAACCCGTAGAGACCTCGCAGCCGCTCGGCGGTGTCGCCGCGCACCCAGTCCTCGACCGTGAGCTCCTCGAGCCGCGCAAGCGCCGCATCCGCCGCGACTATGCGCGCCTGGGCGTCCTCCTGCTCGTCGAGGCCGTCGGGCTCGACGCGGAAGGCGCGTATCACGGACGGCAGGGTCAGCCCCTGGAGGACCAGCGTCCCGAGGATGACGCAGAAGGTGAGGAAGATGATCAGGTCCCGCTCGGGAAACGCCTCGCCTGCATGGGTCGTCAGGGGGATCGCGAGGGCCGCGGCGAGCGAGACCGCGCCGCGCATGCCGGACCAGGCGACCACCGCGGGCTGACCCGCGGTGATCCGTCCGCGGCGCAACCGCGGGAAGAGCAGCTTGGGGAGCAAGGTCAGGATCGGCCCCCACACGAGCCGGGAGACGATCACCGCGGCAGTGACGAGGAAACCCCACCAGATCAGCGAGCCGGTCGAGACTCCTGTCAGGACGTCGAGGATGTGCGAGAGCTGGAGGCCCACGAGCGCGAAGACGAGCGCATTGAGGACGAACGCGAGGATCTCGAAGACCGCGACGCCCTGCAGCCGCGTCTGGACCGACGTCAGCTGGGGCGTGCGCCAGCCGAGGTAGACACCTGCCGTCACGACCGCGAGGACGCCGGAGGCATCCACCGCGTTCGCGGGGATGAACGCGAAGTAGCCCGTCATCAGCGCGATCGTCACCTCGACCGGCGGGTTCTCCAGCCGGCGTCGCACGGCGGCGACGAGAAAGCCGACGGCGAGCCCGATGCCGACTCCGCCGACGACGGCCCAGAGGAAGTGCCACGACGCGTTCCAGAAAGAGAAGGCGCCGGAGACCGCTGCAGTCACGGCGACACGAAGGAGGACGAGCGCCGTCCCGTCGTTCACGAGCGACTCGCCCTCGACAACCGTGACGACGCGGCGCGGAACGCCAAGCCGCCGCATGATCGCGGTCGCCGCGATCGGATCCGTCGGTGAGACGATCGCGCCGAGCACGAACGCAGCGCTCCAGGACATGTTGTCGACCCACTCGTGCGCGACGACGGCGACGACCGTCATCGTCGCGATCACGAGCCCTACGGCGAGCATCCCGATCGCAACCGCGTTCGCCCGGAGATCCCGCAGCGAGGTGAAGAAGGCCGACGAGTAGAGCAGCGGCGGGAGGACCGCGATGAGGACGACCTGAGGCGGGAGCTCGAGCGTCGGCATTCCCGGCACGAAGCCGAGCGCGAGCCCGCCGACGACGAGGAAGATCGGATACGGCACCCTCAGGATCGGGGCGGCGACGATCAGAGCCGCGATGGCCGCCAGCAGGGCCATCAGGATCAGCTGCTCGTGGACGCCGAAGTGCACGCCGCGAGCCTACGTCGCTTTTACACTGCTCCGGGTGTGCGGGATCTGCGGGATCGCGTCAGCGAGCGGGCTCGTCGATCCCGAGCGCATCGCCGCGATGAGCAGGACGCTCGTGCACCGCGGCCCGGACAGCGCCGGCGAGTACACGAACGGCTCCGTGGGGCTGGCCGCCAGACGGCTCTCCATCATCGATCTCGAGACCGGCGACCAGCCGATCGCGAACGAGGACGGGACGATCCACGTCGTCCAGAACGGGGAGATCTACAACTATCGCGAGCTGAGGCGCGACCTCGAGCGCGCGGGACACCGGTTCCGGACGCACGGCGACACCGAAGTCCTGCTCCACCTCTACGAGGAGCACGGCAACCAGTTCGCCGACCGCCTGCGAGGCATGTTCGCGCTCGCGATCTGGGACGCTCCGCGGCGCCGTCTGCTGCTCGCGCGCGACCGCTTCGGAATCAAGCCGCTCTACTATCACGAGGCGGGCGGCGAGCTCGCGTTCGCGTCGGAGCTTCGGGCGCTTCCGCGCGGCGAGATCGACCTCGACGCGCTCGAGGCGTTTCTCGCCTTCAACTCGATTCCGGCGCCGCTGACGATCTTCCGCGAGGTTCGCAAGCTTCCGGCGGGAAACGTCCTCGTGTGGGAGGACGGCCGCGTCCGCCTGGAGCGGTTCGCGCGCCCCGCCCCGGTCCCCTCGGGCGAGACGCGCGACGACGAGGAGGCCGAGCTCGTCGAGGAGCTGCGCGCGCGGGTGCGCGATTCCGTGCGTGCCCATCTCGTCAGCGACGTCCCGGTCGGCGTGCTGCTCTCCGGCGGCGTCGACTCGGCGTTCCTCGCGGCGCTCGCCGCCGACGAGAGCTCGGAGCCGCTGCGCACGTTCTCGATCGGTTTCGAGGAGCGCTCCTTCGACGAGCTGGCGGATGCCCGCCGCGTCGCCGAGCGCTATGCCACGCAACACCGTGAGCTCGTCCTTCGGCCGAACGCAGCACTGCTCCTTCCGGCGCTCGCCGACGCGTTCGACGAGCCGTTCGCCGACTCGTCCGCGCTCCCGACCTACCTCGTCTCGCAGCTCGCCGCCGCCGACGTCAAGGTGGCGCTTTCCGGTGAGGGCGGAGACGAGCTCTTCGGCGGCTACTACACCTATGCGGCCGACCTGCTGGCCGCGCGCTTCGGTGGACTGGCGCGGCTCGTGCGGCCCGCTGTCGAGCGCCTTCCCTCGTCGAGTGCCAGGGCCAGCTTCGACTACAGAGCCAAGCGGTTCGTCCGGGCGGCGCACCTGCCACCGCTCGAACGTCACCACGGCTGGAAGGAGATCTTCTCCGAGGACGCGCGCGGCGAGCTGACGGGCCGGCCCTCGAGCTTCGACCCCGTCGACCTCCTGCGCGCGCGCTATGGCGAGACCGAGGGGTCCGACGAGCTCGCGCGCCTCCAGGACGTCGACCTCGGGATCTACCTCGTGGACGACCTGCTCGTGAAGACCGACCGGGCCTCGATGGCCCACTCGCTGGAGGCGCGCGTCCCCTATCTCGACACGGTCGTGACCAACCTCGCCCTCGCGCTGCCGACACGCCACAAGGTGCGCGGGCTTTCGAAGAAGGTGCTGCTGCGCAAGGCGGCCGAGCCGCTCCTGCCCCGTGAGATCGTGCACGGGAAGAAGCGCGGCTTCTCGATCCCCGCGGCCGCGTGGCTCCGCGGCGAGCTCGAGCCATTCGCCCGCGACACCCTGGCTCCGTCGGCGCTCGAGCGGCAGGGCTTCTTCCGCCCCGGCACCGTCGCGCGCCTGCTCGACGACCACGTTGCAGGGCGCGAGGACCGCAGCCGGCAGCTGTGGGGCCTCCTCGCCTTCACGCTCTGGTACGAGCGCCACGTCGAACGGGTACCCCAGGAACCGTCACAGCCGGCGCTGCTCGTCGAGCGCTGAGCCCATCCCTACACTGCGCCGGATGAGCCGACCCCTGATCGCGCACGTCGTCGGCGCGCGCCCGAACTACATGAAGGTCGCCCCGGTCTACGCGGAGCTCGAGCGTCGCGGGCGGGTGGAGCAGCGCCTGATCCACACCGGCCAGCACTTCGACGCGCTGATGAAGGACGTCTTCTTCGCCGAGCTCCCCCTGCCCCGTCCTCACTTCCAGCTCGATGCGCGGACGCCGGAGGATGCGTTGGGCGAGCTGGAGCGCGTGTTCGCCGAGCTCGAGCCGGACCTCGTGGTCGTCGCCGGCGACGTGAACTCCACCCTCGCCGGCGCTGTCGCGGGCGCGAAGCGCGGCGTGCGGATCTGTCACGTCGAGTCCGGCTTGCGGAGCGGTGACTGGTCGATGCCGGAAGAGCGCAACCGTGTCATCGCGGATCACCTGTCCGCATTGCTCTTGACGCACAGCGAGGAAGCCGACAGGAACCTGGCCCGTGAAGCCGTCGACGCCGACCGGATCTCGTTCGTCGGCAACACGATGATCGACACGCTCCGGGCGAACGAGGACGCGGCGCTCGCGCTCGAGACCTGGCGCGAGCACGGGCTCGAGCCGGGCGGGTACGTGCTCGTCACGCTCCATCGCCCCACCCTCGTCGACGTCCCCGAGCTGCTCGCTGCGACGATCGCCGCCCTGGACGACGTCGCAGAGACGCTGCCGGTGATCTTTCCGGTGCATCCGCGCACTCGCCGCAATCTCGAGAGCGCGACACGGGTTCATCTGACCGCGCCCTTGCCCTACCGCCGGTTCCTCTCGCTCGAGACGAAGGCGGCCGGCGTCGTGACGGACTCCGGCGGCATTCAGGAGGAGACCACGGCTCTCGGGATCCCGTGCTTCACGCTGCGCGACAACACCGAGCGCCCGGTCACGATCGAGATCGGCACCAACACGCTCCTCGGGCTCGAGCCGGAGCGGCTTCGGGAGCTGCCGGCGCTCCTCGACGAGCCGAAGCGAGGGGAGATCCCGCCGCTGTGGGATGGACGAGCAGGCCCGCGCGCCGCCGAGGCGGTGGAGCGCCTCCTGGTTGGCGTCGCCGCCTGATGACGCGGTGAAGGTCTGGGTCGACATGACCGCGTCGGCGCATGTCCTCGTGTTCCGGCCGTTGATCCGGCTGCTGCGCGAACGCGGCGACGACGTCGAGATCACCGCCCGCGACTACGCCCAGACACTGCAACTTCTGGAACTGCACGGGCT
>DASUXI010000125.1:0-2621 GCA_036377995.1 Gaiellaceae bacterium | reverse complement strand
AAGTGCGAGCTCCTCGTAGAACCGGTAGAGCCCACGGACGTCCGGGAGGATGACGACACCCACGGCGGCCGGGCTATCGGGGACTGCCGCGAACGCTGCGAGCCGGTTGCCGTCCGCAGCCTCGAGGACCAGCTCCTCGTGTGTGACCGACGCGCCGCGGATCCGAGGGACCGGCGGCGCGGAATCGAGGTCGAAGCACACGGTCGCGAAGACTAAAACACGGGGGACAGCCCCAGGCCCGGTCTAGGGCTAACCGCACTGTGCCGGAGGGGCCCAGAGCCTAGCCTCGGTGACATGTCCGTGGCGACCCTTCACCACCTTCCCTCCTTCCGGAGTCTCGCCTCGGCGCCGCGCCGCGGCCTGGTGGAGGTCGCCACGCTCACCGGCCTCTACGCGGTCTACGAGCTCGTCCGCGGACAGGGCCACGCGACCCTCGGCGCGGCCCGTGCCCATACGGACGGGATCGTCGCGCTGGAGCGCGATCTCCACCTCTTCGGCGAGCGGGCCGTCCAGCACGCCGCGCATGTCCTCCCGGGGATCCCGACCCTCCTCGGCATCCTGTATCTCGCGCTCCATTTTGTCGGGACCGGCGTCTTCCTCGTCTGGCTCCACCGGTCCCACCGCGGCTATTTCCCGATCGTGCGGAACACACTGATCGGCGCCACCGCGATCGCGCTCACGATCTACATCCTGTATCCGGTCGCGCCGCCGCGCCTGGCGAACCTCGGCTTCGTGGACACGGTCTCGCACAGCGCCAAGGTCAATCTCAGCTCGAGCCTTCTCGGCAGCCTCTACAACCCGTTCGCAGCCGTGCCGAGCCTGCACTTCGGCTACGCGCTCCTCGTCGGCATGACTCTGGCCAGGCTGGCGCACACACGACTGGGCCGGGTCGCGGGCTGGAGCTATCCCGCGCTGATGCTGGTCGTCATCGTCGGCACCGGGAACCACTTCTTCTTCGACGCAGCCGGAGGCGCGCTGGCGATCGGCGCCGGCTACGTCCTCGCTAGCTGGGTCGACGCACCCAAGCGCGTAAAGCAGTGGCGAGCTGCAGGGGGATCCGCCGCCGCGATGTGCTGAGCGCCTCCCGCAGAGCGTCGTCGGCGCCGGTCAGGACGCCTTCGCCGTGGCCGCAGAGGATCGCGTCGGGCTGCACGTCGAGTCGAGGTGGGCGCAGTCGAAGGACAGGGTGGACGGCAAGGCGCTCCTGTCCCGCGCAGTAGTAGGCAGCGGAACCGAGGGCGTCCGCGCAGGCAAGGAGGCGCTGCTCCGGCCACCACAGTGCCGCCTCTCGCCAACGGCGCCGCCGGACGACCGGCAGGAACGAGAAGGGCGGGATCGGCTCGGTCGGCACGACGTGATGTCGAACGCCGAGCCGCGCCGCGAGCGACGCGCAGTCGCGGTTGTGCCTGTCGAGGAGCTGGATCACTCCCGCAGGCTCGCCTGCCGCGCGAATCCTGTCCTCCACGCCTTCGCCGTCGACGGGATCGATCACCCAGACACGATCCTCGACGACGAGCGCGTGCGAGCAACGCTCCATGAACTCGGTGACGATCCAGCCGAAGCCGCCCTCGAGCTCGTCGCAGAAGCGAATCTTCAGCGCTGCCACATGGACGCCCATCGCTCGAAATGGGGGAAGTCGTTCTCGCGTGCGGAGGCCAGCAGCTGACCCACGTCGAAAGGCACGCGCCGGAACTCGACCGAGAGATCGTCCCCGACGACGGCGTACTCGCTCCAGGGCTCGAACGGCACCTCCGGCATCGGGCCCCTGTGCTCGTAGACGAGGCCGACGCTGCCGGCACAGAACCAGAGTGTCCGGCCGAACCTTCGCAACCACTGCAGGTGGACGTGGCCGGCGGCAACCACGGCTGCGTCGACTCCTTCGAGCTCCCGTTCGACCTCCTCATGAGAGGTCGCCGGCAGCACCACGGCCTCGGTGGACCGGGGCGTGGCATGACAGCAGAGCAACGGGCCGACCGCAACGGTCGGCTCGAACGAGCGCAGGAAAGCGAGACGGTCGTCTCCGAGCTGCTCGCGCGACCAGCGCGCCGTCTCGAGAAGCCGCTGACGCCGATCCTCGTCCTCGATCGCCTGCGCCTCCGCGCCGAGCTCGAGAGTCAGCAGGAAGTCGTCAGAGTTGCCGAAGACGCACGGGCACGCGAGCTCGCGGACCAGGTCGACGCACTCGGCCGGTTGCGGCCCGCCCTGTGCGACGTCGCCGAGCGAGACGATCAGGTCCGGTTGCCGAGCCTCGAGATCGGCGAGCGCCGCTCGGAACGCGACCGCGTTGCCGTGCATGTCGGAGAGCAGGGCGATCCGCACTGGGCCGAGCTTACGGGCATGCCGTAGCCCGCGAGCCCGGCCGCGACGGACGCGTCGGGGACGTAAAGACGGAGTGGATACGCGATCGAGCCGCGCCAACCGGACTCCGTCTCGAGCACGTGCCCCCAGAGCGCGACCTCGCCGAGTACCCGGCAGACGGTCGACGGCTCGTCGCGGCCGACGAGATACGAGAGGGCATCGGCCGGGTCGCGGGCGGCATAGAGACCGCAGTCGCACTCGGGGCCGGGAACCGGGTGCAGAGGCGTCTTCCCGTACGGGTTGCGACAGTCCGCCAGGGCCGG
>DASUXI010000124.1:0-20978 GCA_036377995.1 Gaiellaceae bacterium | reverse complement strand
CGTCGCGAGACGACGATCGCGATCCAGTTCAAGCGTGCTCCCCACCCGCCCTTCGAGGAGCTCGCGACAGAGGGCGTGCGGCCGAACGTGCTGATCGTCCACGTCCAGCCCGACGAGGGCGTCTCGTTCGCGATCGGGGTGAAGGCACCCGGGCTCGGGACGACGATCCGCACCGCGCACATGGACTTCCTCTACGGCGGCGCCTTCCGCACGGGCCTGCCCGAGGCCTACGAGCGCCTCGTCCTCGACGCCATGCTCGGCGACGCCACCCTCTTCACGCGCATCGACGAGGTGGAGGAGCAGTGGTCGCTCGTCGACGCGATCGTGGCGGCCTGGCCTCGCGACCGGCCGGCGTTCCCGAACTATGCGGCCGGCACGTGGGGCCCGCCTTCCGCCGACGACCTCCTCCACCGAGACGGGAGATCGTGGCGGAGACACTAGCCTCCATCGGGGGCATCGAGCGCGAGCTGAGCGCCTTGCGCGTCGTGCCGGGCACGAACGTCGCCTACCAGCGCACGAGCGTGATGACGCACACGGCGTGGGTGCCGCCTGAGTGGGCGGAGGCGGCCGAGGACGTGCTCGCGGGTCTCGCCGAGCGCCATCCGTCGAGGACGGTCGTGCTCTTCCCCCACCCCGACGAGGGCGACGGGCTCGACGCGACCGTGGAGGTCGACTCCTTCCCCGTCGGCGACGAGCGCCAGGTCTGCACCGAGACGATCCGGATCGAGCTGAACGGAAAGCGGTCGCTCGCTCCCGCGAGCGTCGTCCAGCCGCTTCTCCTCCCCGATCTGCCCGCGTTCCTGCGCTGGCGCGGCCTCCCTCCCTTCGGCGACCCTGCGTTCGAGGGTCTCGTCGACGTGGTCGACCGGCTGATCGTCGACAGCACGGAGTGGCCGGACCTGCCGGCGCCCTACGAGCAGCTCGCCGGGATCTTCGACCGCGTTGTCGTCTCCGACATCGCCTGGGCGCGGACGAGCCGCTGGCGGCCCCAGCTCGCATCGCTCTGGCCGGGGATCGCCGAAGTGGAGCGGGTGCTCGTCAAGGGAACGGCGGCGCAGGCGCACCTCATTGCCGGGTGGCTACGGTCGCGCCTGCACCGGGAGATCGCGCTCGAGCACGAGCCGTCCGACCGGCTTGTCGGCGTCGAGCTCGACGGCAGGCCCGCGCCGTTTCCGCCCGGTGATGCTCCCGCGCCCGCGGATCTGCTCTCGGACGAGCTCGATCTGCTCGACCGCGACCGGATCTACGAGGCGGCCGTCAGGGCCGCCCCGGCATGAACGTCGCTCGTCTTCGACTCGCTCCCGTGGGGGAAACGATGTTTCCCCCACGCGCCCCCTTCATTGCGAGTGGCCTCAGCACTCGCGCCGCTCGAATCGCCGCGAGCGCTGAGGAGAACGGAAGGGAAAACCTTCCGGTTTCCCCCGATCCCCCATCCCCCGCTCATAGGCCAGAGCTCGGCCTATGAGCGACTTCGCGGCGAAGGTGAAGCCGCTGATCGCGGACGTTCCTGGTTGGCTCACCGACGAGGAAGGCGAGGCGCTCTACGAGCTTGCGCGCGCATGTACCGGAGCGGGCGTGATCGTCGAGATCGGGTCCTGGAAGGGGAAGTCGACCATCTGCCTCGGCCTCGGGTCGCAGGCGGGCTCGGCGGTGCCCGTCTACGCCGTCGATCCCCACGCGGATTATCGGTTCGGCGACTTCAAGGACAACGTCACCCGCGCGGGCATCACCGACCTCGTCCACCCGGTCGCCTCGCTCTCCCAGGCGGCGGCCGACGATTTCGACCGGCCGATCGAGCTCCTGTTCGTGGACGGCTCGCACGAGTACGACCTCGTTCTGGAGGACTTCGAGAAGTGGGTGCCGAAGGTCGTGGAGGGAGGATGGGTCGCGTTCCACGACACGACGTGGACCGCGGGCCCGCGCAAGGTCGTCGGTAGCGCGATCTACCGCTCGCGCCGCTTCAAGGACGCGCGCTTCGTCGTCGGCTCGACGACGGTCGCCCGGAAGGTGGCCGCCAACACGGTCGCCGACCGTGCCCGGAACCGCTACGTCCTCGGCGTCAAGACCGCGTTCTGGCTCGGCTCGACCGCGGTGAAGAAGCAACGGCGCCTGTTGCCCGAGCCGGTCGAGCGGCTGGGCCGGCGCTTCCTACGCGCGATCCAGTAGAGCCGCCTCCAGCGCTGCGCCCGCGGCGACGACGAGCGCGTCGGCGCCCGCCCCCCCGATCAGCTGCACAGACGCGGGCAGCCGATCCTCGGCGCCGCCGCATGGGAGAGCCAGCGCCGGCCAGCCCAGCGCGTTCACCGGCAGCGTGTTCCGGGTCAGCGTTCCGCGCAACTCCAGGTCGCCGACCCCGGTCCTCGGGGCCACGACCGGAAGCGTCGGCGTAACGAGAAGGTCGACGCCCTGCATCAGCTCCTCGCAGCGCTCGCGGTACTCCGCCCTCGACCGCTCCGCCTCGCGCGCTTCGCCGTCGGTGACGGCGAGGCAGCGCTCGATCTTCACCGCCAGATCCTCCCCGTACAGCTCGCTGTGCTCCTCGTACAGCTCCCGGTGCACGTCTGCGACCTCGCGCATGAAGAGCGCGTCGATCCGCGGTCGCGGCAGGTCGACGTCGCGACGGCGCGGAAACAGCTCCGCGGCCTCGCCGACACGTGCCCGCACGAGCGGGTCGGCCTCGTCGATCCAGGCGATGCCCACCGTGAGCTCCTCGAGCGGCTCGACCTGGGCCGGCTCGAAACTCGGCGCCAGGGCGGCGAGCATCGCGACACAGCCGGCGACGTCGGTCGCCATCGGCCCGACATGGTCGAAGCTCGGCGCGAGCGGGAAGCAGCCCTGGGTCGTGACGAGGTCGTAGGTCGGCTTGAAGCCGACGATGCCGCAGCAGGCTGCCGGGATTCGGATCGAGCCGCCCGAGTCCGTCCCGAGCGCGGCCTCCGCCAGCCCGGCCGCGAGCGCGGCCGCCGAGCCGCCGCTCGAGCCGCCGGCGATCCGGCCGGGGGCGAGCGGGTTGGGCACGGTGCCGAAGTGCGGGTTCTCCGAGGTGATGCCGTAGGCGAACTCGTGCAGGTTCGTCTTGCCGACGTTGGCGTAGCCCGCGGCTTCGAGGAGCGCGACCGACGTGGCGGTCGCCCTGGGCACGTGCTCGGCGAAGATCGCCGACCCGTAGGTCGTCGTGAGCCCGGCTGTGTCGAGCAGGTCCTTGACAGCCAGGCGGATGCCGGGCCCGGGGCTCTCCGGTCGGGCGAGGAAGATCCCTACGGGGTCAGTCGTAGTGCAGGTAGATGAACGAGACGGCGACGGCGCCCGCGGCGAAGAGCAGGGCGATCGTCACCAGGGCGATCGCGAGCCGCAGGTTCTTGCGTGCGACCTCGCCGCTTGGCTCCACCGGCTCGCTCGCGGTGCGCGTCTGCGTGGGCGGGGGCTCGGGAAGCGGCTCGGACATCGGTGGGGCGCTACAGAAGGGGGTCGATCGCCATGGCGACGAAGAGCAGGGCGAGGTAGAGGAGGGAGTAGTGGAAGAGAGCGGACGCGCGGCCCGGCGTCCATTCGCGCCACAGCCGTAGCGCGAGCCAGACGAAGGCCACCCCGAGCACGATCGCGGCGGCGAGATACACGAGACCGAGCGGCCCCCACAGGAACGGTATGAGTGTTACGGCGACGAGCACTCCGGCGTAGAGGAGGATCTGCCGCACGGTCTCGCGCTCGCCGCGGACGACCGGGAGCATCGGGATCCGCGCCGCCTCGTAGTCGCGCCTGATCAGGAGAGCGAGCGCCCAGAAGTGCGGGGGCGTCCAGAAGAAGACGATCAGAAACAGCCAGAGGGCCGGCAGCGTCAGGTTTCCCGTTGCGGCCGACCAGCCGACGAGCGGCGGCACGGCTCCCGCTGCTCCGCCGATGACGATGTTCTGCGGGGTCGAGCGCTTCAACCACCGCGTATAGACGAGGACGTAGAAGAGGTTCCCGACTAGGGCGAGCGCGGCGGTCAGCGGGTTGACGAGCGACGCGAGCAGGACGAACGAGAACGCCGACAGCGTCAGGCCGAACTCGAGCGCGCGGGATGGAGGCATCCTCTCCGCTGCGACCGGCCGCGCCCGCGTCCGCCTTCCCATCAGCTTGTCGATGTCGCGGTCGATGACGTGGTTGAGCGCCGACGCGCCGCCGCAGGCGAGCGCGAGCCCGGTCATGGTCACGATGACGAGCCACGGCGACGGCGCTCCGCCCGCGCCGACGAACATCGCGCAGAGGCCGGTGATGAGGAGCAGCGACATGATCCGCGGCTTGGTCAGCGTGATGTAGTCCCGCACGGACGCACGCGGCGCGGGCTCGCCGCGATACGTCGCGGCGGTCAGGACGAGACAGGCCGCGAAGGCGAGCGCAGCCAGGGCCAGGTGCGCGCCGCGGGTCGTGACCAGGGCGGCCAGGCCGAAGAGCACGAGCGCAAACGTGGCCGGCGCGAACAGGCGGCGATGCGCGAGCCGGCCAGCGACCACGAGCGCTACGAGCGGTGGCAGGGCGAGCGCAGCGAGCAGCCGGTGCGCGGCCCCGAGTGACGCGGCGCCGCTCACGACGGCGAGCAGTGTCGCGAGCGCGGCGAAGAGCGCCGTCAGGCGCAGCCAGGGCCCGGGCCTCACGGCGCTACGCACGTCCGGCCTCCGCGAGCCGGCGGCGCAGGTCGCGCAGCGGGCGCGCGCTCGCCACGTACGGGACGCGGTCGAAGTTGTGGGCCGGCGGCGGCGACGTCGTGTACCACTCGAGCGTGTCGGCGAGCCACGGGTCGTTGGCGGCGCGCGGCCCGGTGCGCGCGGTCTTGACCACGTTGTAGACGAAGACCATCAGCCCAATCGTCATGATTCCCGATCCGATCGTGGAAATGAGGTTGTACACGAGCCAGAGCCCGTGTTGGTCGTACGTGTAGACGCGCCGCGTCATCCCCAGCAGGCCGAGAAGGTGCTGCGGGAAGAACGTGATGTTGAAGCCGATGAACACGAGCCAGAACTGAGCCTTACCGAGACGCTCGTCGAGCATGCGCCCGAACACCTTCGGCCACCAGTAGAAGAGGCCGGCGAACGCTCCGAAGACCGCCCCGCTGAAGAGGACGTAGTGCATGTGCGCGACGACGTAGTACGTGTCGGTCACCTGCCAGTCGACGGGAAACGCCGCCAGGAAGATCCCCGACAGCCCGCCGATCGTGAACAGCGCGACGAAGCCGAGCGCCCACAACATCGCGGTGTCGAAGATGAGATTCCCGCGCCAGGTCGTTGCGATCCAGTTGAAGATCTTCACGCCGGTCGGGACGGCGATAACCATCGACGAGAGCATGAAGAAGACGTTGAGGAAGTTCGGCAGGCCGACGCTGAACATGTGGTGCGCCCAGACGAGCATGGAGTAGAAGCCGATCGCGACGGTCGAGAACGCGATCGCCTTGTAGCCGAAGATCGGTTTCCTCGAGAAGACGGGGATGACCTCGGAGATCACGCCCATCGCGGGCAGGATGATGATGTAGACCTCGGGGTGCCCGAAGAACCAGAACAGATGTTGATAGAGCACGGCGCTCCCTCCCTGGTCGGGCAGGAAGAAGTGCGTTCCCACCTGCCGGTCGAGGAGCAGGAAGGTCAGGCCGACCGCGATCACCGGCAGCACGAAGATCAAGAGGAACGAGTAGATCTCGATCGCCCACACAAATAGCGGGATGCGCATCCAGCTCATGCCGGGCGCGCGCATGTTGTGGATCGTGCAGATGAAGTTGATCGCGCCGAGAAGCGACGAGATCGCCACCAGGTGCAGAGAGAGGATCCAGAGGTCCTGGCCCGTTCCCGGCGAGTAGAACTTCTCCGACAGCGGCGGGTAGCCGTACCAGCCCGACTTCGAGGCGCCCCCGGAAGCGAAGAAGCTGAGGAAGAGCGTGCCGCCCCCGAAGAGGAAGAGCCAGTACGACAGGGCGTTCAGACGCGGGAACGCCATGTCGCGCGCGCCGATCATGAGCGGGACGAGGAAGTTCGCCAGCCCGGCCCAGAACGGGACGATGAAGAGGAAGATCATCACCGTCCCGTGGATGGTGAAGAGCTCGTTGTACGAGTTCCGAGTCACGAAGTGCTCGTTCGGAGTCGCGAGCTGCGCACGCATCAACAGCGCGAGCAACCCGCCCGCCGCGAAGAAGACGAGCGACGTGACCACGTAGAGGATCCCGATCCGCTTGTGGTCGACCGTCGTCAGCCAGCTCGCGACCCGGCCCTTACGCCAGTCGGCGCGATAGAGGTCTACCTCCGCTCTAGCCGCCACTGGTCTGCACCTTGTAGATGTGCTGCTTCACGAAGTCCGCCAGCGCCTTGAACTGCGCGTCGGTCCAATCCCTGCCGACGGGCGGCATGTACGAGGAGACCGGCTTGAGCCGGTTCTGCCCGTTCACGAGGATCGTGCGCAGGCTCGCCCGCTGGACGAGCAGCGAGCTGTTGAAGATCGGAGGCCCGTAGCCTCCCTGGCCGGTGAACCCGTGGCACGTGGCGCAGACGCCCTGCCACTCGCTCTGGCCGAGGCTCTGCTGCGCCGTGGTCGACACCCAGGCCTGGTAGTCGCCTCTCGACTCGACCTTCACCTCGGCGGCCATCTTGGCGTGGAAGACGCCGCAGAACTCGCCGCACTTCCCGACGTAAGTGCCGATTCGATCCGCCTTGAACCACGTGTGCTGCGGCGAGCCGGGGATGGCGTCGAACTTGCCGCCGAGCTGCGGGATCCACCAGCTGTGAACGACATCCGCAGACCGGATGTTGACCTGCACGGTGCGGTTCACCGGCGCGTGCATCTCGTTTATGCCGACGGCGCCGTTCGGGTACGTGAACTGCCAGTAGAACTGGTGCGCGTCGACCTGGATCTGCAACGGCCCGCCTTCAGCTTTCGCGGCCGGCACATCCCTGATCCCAGGGAGCTTGTAGAAGATGAAGCTCGCGATCGCGGCGAGGATGAGCACCGGGATCAGCGTCCAGATCAGCTCGAGGCGCGTGGCGCCGTGGACCTGCGGCCCTTCGGCGTTCCGCGGCCGGTTGCCGTGCCGGTACTTGAAGATGAACCAGAGCAGGCTTGCCTCGACGAGAACGAAGATGACGATGGCGAAGATCGAGATCCACGCGTACGAGTCGCTGATGCCGCGAGCGTTCGGGGATACCGGCGTCTCTGGCGCGAAGCCGCCGTTGCCCGCGTAGGCGACCGCCGCCAGCGCCAGCGCGACGCCGAGGACGAGAAGGAGGACGAATGTCTTGCGCCTCACCGGCGGTGGCATCCTAAGAGATGGTGGCCAGAGAGTTCGGCTGAGTCGTTCGGCGGTTTCAGACAGGCCGCGCGGGGCGGAGCCCGCGCGGCCTGGAGACGGCACCGCAAGCGGTGCGTTGGGAGATGGTGACGAGATGAGCCAAAGTGAGTCGGTCGGCGAGTTCAGACGGACACGCGGGCGGAGCCCGCGTGTCCTGGAGACGGCACCGCAAGCGGTGCCTTAGGACCGATGGAAGGAAGCTCGCGCGTGAAGCTGCCGACGGGGGTCGGAGATCGTTACGAGGTGTACGTGAACGGCGTCCGCCAGCTGCCGGGCCGCGACTTCGACCGGATCGGCGACGAACTCGTCTTCCGCAGGGCCCTCGCCCAGGAGGGCCGCCTCGGGCCGATCCGCTGGCTCTCCATGCTCCTGGGGATCGCCGGGACCTACCGGAAGCACGAGAACGTGGACGTGATCTACGAGGTCGCCGGCCGCCGCACGGTCGCCTCCCTCACTCCTTCGTGACCGGCTCCAGCCTGTAGCCGACCCCGTAGCGGGTCTGGATGAACGTGTGCAGCGAAGCCCGGCGGTCGATCTTGTCCCGCAGCCGGCGGACGAAGACGTCCACAGTCCGGTCGCGATGCGACTCGCGGCGGCCCCAGATCTTCTGTAGCAGCTCGTCCCGGGTGACCACGCGGCCCCGCTCGAGCGCGAGCTGGTAGAGCAGCCTGAACTCGGTCGGCGTCAGCTCGGCACTCTTGCCGTCGACGAAGGCCTGCACCTCGCGTGGGTCGATCCGAAGCTCCTCGATGTCGATCGGCTCGCCGCGCGGCGCCTCCTCGCGTCGCGATGCTCGCCGCGACGCGGCTCGCACCCGCGCCACGAGCTCCTTCATCGAGAACGGCTTGACGAGGTAGTCGTCGGCCCCGATCTCGAGAGCGTGGACGCGGTCGTGCTCGGTTCCGCGCGCCGAGACGACGACGATCGGCGTGCCGATTCCCTCGGAGCGCGCCTCCTCGATCACGCTCCAGCCGTCGCGCTCCGGCAGCATCAGGTCGAGCACGACGACGTCCGGGCGCTCGAAGCGAAGGCGTGCGAGACCCTGCCCGCCCTTCCCGACCACGACGGGGTCGAACCCGGCGGTGGCCAGGTGCCGCGCCATCGCCTCGGCGATGACGGCGTCGTCTTCGACGATCAGGACTTTGGCCATACTCGCCTCGAATGATGGAGGACGCGAGGGCCTACGAGGAGCTCCGGGTCGGATTCACAGCCGCGGTCTCGCACGAGCTGCGGACGCCGCTGGCGCGGCTGATGGCGCTCCTCGACTCGGCGGGATTGCCGGGAGCCGACCAGGGCGCCCTGCTTGCCCAGGCGCGGCAGGAGGTCGAGGAGATGACCGAGCTCGTCAACGACGTCCTCTTCCTCTCCGAGCTCGAGAGCGGCCGCGAGGTGGTCGCGCTCGGCGAGACGCGCGTGTTGCCCGTGCTCGAAGAGGCTCGTGACCGGCTCGCCGACAGCGCGGAGCGGGCGGACGTCACGATTCGAGTCGAGGCCGATCCGGCCGACGTCGGGCTGCCGCTGCGCCGGCGCATGCTGCACACGATCGTCGAGAACCTCGCACAGAACGCGATCCGCTACGCGGGCCCCGGCTCGACGCTGACCCTCGCCGCGCGACCCGCTCTGCTCGCAGTCTCCGACGACGGTCGCGGAGTGGAGGAAGAGGAGCTTCCCCGTCTCTTCGAGCGGTTCTTCCGCAGCGACCGGGCGCGCGCATCCCGCGGGACCGGCCTCGGCCTGGCGATCGTCAAGCACGTGGTCGCCTCCGCGGGGGGCGAGATCGAAGCCTCCGGTGGCCCGGGGCGGGGGCTCCGCATCGTGTGCAGATTCCCCGCCCCGTAGCGCCGGGAGTCAACCTAGGTATGGATCAGGTTGAGGGTCTTGAGCGAAGCCTTGAGGACGACCTTGGGCAGCGGGGAGAAGAGCAGCTTGGGCCCGTCCGTCTGCCCCGACGTCAGCGCCCAGCGGACGAACTTCTTCAGGTCGGCCGCCTTGCCGGTCTGCTTGGGGATGATGACGTAGGTGAAGGTGCAGATCGGGTAGGCGAGCGGCTGGGACTTCGCCGGGTTGACGATCGAGATGCCGCCGTTGTCGGGTGCCACTCGGTTGATCGTCTTCGCCGCCGCGGCGATCCCCTTCAGTCCCGGGAGGGCGTACACGCCCGCCCGGTTCTGGATCGCGGCGAACTTGAAGTGGTTGACGAGCGAGAACGCGACGTCGACGTAGGTGATTCCCCCGTTCGTCTGGCTGAGGGCGCCGGAGACTCCGGAGGAGCCGCGCGCGCCGACGCCGGTCGGCCAGTTCACCGCCGTGCCCTTGCCGACGCTCCTCTTCCACTGAGGGCTGACGCGGTTGAAGTAGTCCGTGAGGTTGTACGTCGTCCCCGAGCCGTCGCTGCGGTGGATGACGGTGATCGCCGTGTGCGGGATCGCCTTGCCCTTGTTCAGCTTCTTGATCGCCGGGTCGTCCCAGCTCGTGATCTTTCCGAGGAAGATGTCGGCCAGGACCTTGCCGTTGAAGTGGATGCGGTTTGGGCCGTTGTCGAGCCGATACGGGATCGACGTCGCCGACAGCGCCCAGGGAATCTGGACGCAGCCTTTGCACGCGGCCGCCTGGTCGGGAGTCAGCGGAGCGTCGCTCGCGCCGAAGTCGACGGTGCGGTTGGTGATCTGCGCGATGCCGCCGCCCGATCCGATCGGCCCGTATGTCACCTTGATCCCGAGCGCCGAATCGACCTTGGGGATCCAGGCCTGCACGAGCTTCGACACGAACGAGCTTCCGGCCCCGGTGAGATCGCCCGCGTTGGACTTCGCCTTGGCCGCGCCCGCGACGCTCGAGAGCACGAGTGCCGTGACGGCCGCAAGCGCGCCGAGCAACGTGATGGTCTTCCGGCTCAAGTCTTTCCTCCCCTTGGTGTCAGTTCGGGTTCGATGGGGCGAGGATGCCCTCGCGCGAGTTGCCGGTGGGGAGCCTCTAGGTGAAGATGTGGTGACAGGCTGGTGACTCGCACCCGGGCGGTCTGGCGGCGGCTTTAGGGTTGCGGTCCGCGTGAGCGCCGCCCCGACGACTTCATCGCTCGCCTCTCGTCGCCGGCTGGGCGATCGCTTCGGCGACGTCTCGCTGCGAGGTCTCACGCTCGCTTCCGCCCTTGCCGTCCTCGCACTGCTCGGCGCGATCGTCTGGAAGGTCTTCGACCTCGCTTGGCCGTCGATCTCGAAGTACGGCCTGAGCTTCCTCACCGGTGAGACGTGGGATCCGGTGAAGAAGGTCTTCGGCGCGCTCCCGTTCATCTACGGGACTGCGCTGAGCTCGCTCGTCGCGCTCGTGATCGCGACGCCGCTCGCGATCGCGATCGGCCTCTGGCTCAGCGAGCTCGCCCCGCGCGGCGTGCGCGGCCTCATCGGCTCGCTGGTCGAGATGCTCGCAGCGATCCCGAGCGTGGTGCTCGGGCTCTGGGGCATCCTCGTCCTCGGCCCGTTCCTTGCGCAACACCTCGAGCCCTGGCTGCACGACAAGCTCGGTTTCATACCCATCTTCGGAGCGCCCCAGGCGACCGGCACCGGGCTCTTCACCGCGGGGCTGATCCTGACGATCATGGTCGTCCCGATCACCGCGAGCATCTGCCGCGAGCTCTTCCTCCAGGTGCCCGGCGAGATCGAGGAGGGAGCCATGGCGCTCGGCGCGACCCGGTGGGAGATGGTGCGCGGCGTGATCCTGCCGGCGACGAGGACGGGAGTCGCGGCGGCGATCATCCTCGGCCTCGGCCGCGCGATCGGCGAGGCGATCGCGGTCACACAGGTGATCGGCGGCGGAACCAAGATCTCCTCCAACATCTTCGGCCCGAGCGACACGCTCGCGAGCAAGATCGCCGCCAGCTATCAGGGAGCGGCGACAGCTCTCGAGTCCGCGTCCCTGCTCTACCTCGCCGCGATCCTGCTCGTAATCGGGCTCCTCGTCAACCTCGCCGCCCAGGTGATCGTCCGGCGATTCGACCCGCTGCGAGGTAGCCGCTGATGTCCACGGTCGCTCCCCACTTCAGCCTGCAGCCGAGCGGGCGCCTGCGCAGGCGGCGCATCGTCAACCGGATCATGGAGGGCGTCGGGACGGGCGCCGCGCTGATCGCGGTCGGCGTTCTCGCGCTTGTGATCGGGTCCGTTGCGGTGCGCGCCGCGCCCGCTCTGAGCTGGGACTTCCTCACGAAGCCGCCGAATCTCTTCGGCGGTCCCGGCGGCGGCATCTCGAGCGCGATCATCGGGTCGGGCCTGATCGTGCTGACCGCGACCGCGATGGCGCTACCCCTTGGGGTGCTAGTCGCGATCTACCTGACGGAGTTCGCGCCGCGCGCCTTAGCGGCCCCGATCCAGCTCGTGCTCGACGTGCTGAACGGGCTCCCGACCATCATCACCGGCATCTTCGTCTACGGGCTGCTCGTGATCGGGCACGCCCAGAGTGCGTTTGCGGGCGCCTTCGCGCTCGGGATCGTCATGCTCCCCCTTGTCGCGCGCGCGGCGCAGGAGACGCTGCTGCTCGTGCCGCCCGCGCTGCGCGAGGGAAGCCTGGCGCTCGGCGTGAGCCGGTGGCGCGCCGTTCTCGGCGTCATCCTCCCGACAACGTTCGGGGGCATTCTGACCGGCGCGGTGCTGGCCGTCGCCCGCGCCGCCGGCGAGACGGCTCCGCTGCTGTTCACGACCTCGATCTTCAACCCATCCGTCTCGTTCGACATCACGCATGCGCTTCCGAACATCCCGGTCCTGATCTTCACCTACTCGGAGCAGCCCGATCAGGCGCTGCACGAGCAGGCTTGGGGGGCCGCGCTCGTCCTGATGGCGTTCGTGCTGGTAGCGAGCCTCGCGGCCAAGGCCTTGCTCGCCCGGTCACGGAGGAACCTCGGACGATGATGAGCGGCGACGTTACGATTCCGATCGACGTGGGCCCCGTAGAGATTGCCCAGGAGCGCAAAGCGCCCACGCCCGCGCAGCGCGAGGTCGTGTTCGACATTCAGAACCTGGGTGTCAACTACGGCACGACGACCGCGATCAGCCGCGTCGACCTGGAGATCTACCGCAACTACATCACGGCGATGATCGGGCCGTCCGGCTGCGGCAAGAGCACGTTCATCCGCTGCCTGAACCGGATGAACGACCTCGTGCCCGGTGCGAAGATCACCGGCCAGGTCCTCTATCACGGCCAGGACGTCTACGGGGACGGCGTCGATCCGGTGGAGGTGCGGCGGCGGATCGGCATGGTCTTCCAACGTGCGAACCCGTTCCCGAAGTCGATCTACGACAACGTCGCGTGGGGCCCGCGCGTGCTGGGGATGAAGAGGGGCCTCGACGAGCGCGTCGAGAACGCGTTGACGGCCGCCGCGCTCTGGGACGAGGTCAAGGACCGGCTGAAGAAGAGCGCCCTCGCGCTCTCGGGTGGCCAGCAGCAGCGGCTCTGCATCGCCCGTGCGATCGCCATCGAGCCGGATGTTCTTCTCCTGGACGAGCCCGCGTCTGCGCTCGACCCGATCGCGACCTCCGCGATCGAAGAATTGATGCACGACCTGAAGCGCGACTATACGTTGGTGATCGTCACGCACAATATGCAGCAGGCGGCACGCGTCGCCGATCTCACCGCCTTCTTCTCTCTCGAAGTCACCGAAGGCAGGCGCACGGGAGTCCTGGTCGAGTACGACTCGACGGACAAGCTGTTCACGAACCCCTCGGACAAGCGGACGGAGGACTACGTCACGGGCAGGTTCGGATGAGGACGACGTTCCAGGAGGAGCTCGATCTGCTGGAGGCCACGTTGCAGGAGGAGGGCGCGCTCGTGTCACGTGCTCTCCGTGGTGCCCTGAACGCGCTCGACCATCGCGACGCGGAACTGGCCGACGAGGTGATCGCATTCGACGACGACGTCGACGCGCGTTACGTACAGATCGAGGAGGGGATCCAGTCGCTCCTCGCGCGACAGACGCCGGTGGCGAGCGACCTCCGCCTTGTCCTGGCGATCCTGCACGTCAACCTCCATCTCGAGCGGATGGCCGACTACTGCGTCACGGTCGCGAAGCTGTCGAAGCTCGTGCCGGAGGTCGATCCGGGCCCACGCTTGGTCGAGGGCTTCGAGGAGATGGGACTGCGGTGCGAGGAGATGATCCGTGTCGCGCTCGACTCTTTCGGCGACCGGGATCTCGCCGGCGCCGAGTCGCTCGTCGATCTCGACGAGCTCATCGACCGGGCGAATCGCCGGGTCGTGGAACGCGTGCTCGAGCTCGGGAGTGATCCGGCGATGCGCGAGTACGGGTTGCGGATGGTCGTCGTGTCGCGAGCGCTCGAGCGGATCGGCGATCACGCTGTCGACATCGGCGAGCAGACGGCCTATCTCCTGACGGCCGAGTTCCGGGAGTTCACCGACGCGTCGCACCCGAGCCCCCGGGGGTAGCGCGCGGGACGCCGGGGCGTCGCGCGGGCGGGAGGCTCGGACTAGGATCGAAGGGCGATGGCAGACCAGTCTCCGCCGACCGAGGACTCCAACGGTGCGGCGGACGTCTTCGTCGCCACCTACCACGACACCCCCGACCGGCGGCTCGCGCGCGCCCGGGTCACGCTGTCGCGCAGGCTGGAGAAGGGCGCGGGCCTGTGGGAGGCGCGAATCGGTGACGAGATCGTCACCGAGCCGGGCGGCCCTGCATCCCTCCCGGACGCGCTTGCCGCGCGGCTGACCGCTCTCCTCCGAAACCGCGACCTCGTCGAGGTCGCGCGTCTTCGCAACGGAGCCGACGACGTCGCCCTGCTCGAAGGGCAGCACGTCCTGCGGAGTTTCGACGATCTCGAGAGCGCTCTGCGCGAGGCCGTGTCGGCCCCGGCTCTCGCGCGCCCGAGGCGCGGCGCTCCGGCGGTCGAGCACGTGCGCGAGTACCTTCGTGCACAGTTCGACGAGCTCCTGCGGACCGACGTTCTCATCCGGATCGGGGACGACGCCGAGGCGGTGCACGACTTCCGGGTCGCCGTGCGTCGGACCCGAAGCGTGCTCCGCAGCACCAGGGCGATCTTCGACGAGCGGTGGCTGACCGCGCTGCGTGACGAGCTGCGCTGGCTCGGGGGGGAGCTCTCCGCGCTTCGTGGCTCCGACGTCTTGCTCGCGCGATTGGCGAAGGAGGCGGGCCCGGAGGGAGCCCCGGTGGTCAAGCTCCTGCAGACCGACCGGCGGCGCGCGCGGAAGAAGGCACTCGTTGCGCTCTCCAGCGCCCGCTACCTCGAGCTGCTCGACCGTCTGGCCGACGGAGTCGAGTCGCCTCCCGTACGACGGTCCGAGCTCTCGCTCGAGCGGGTTGCCGCCGCGGAGTTCGCGAGGCTGCGGCGCGTCGCGCGTCGAATCGGACCGGACGCCGACGACGCGGACATCCATCGCGCGCACATCCGGGCGAAGTACGCCCGTTACGCGGCCGAGCTCGCGGCTCCGATCGTCGGGGCGAAGGCGCGCCGCTTCATCGCGGAGGCGAAGAGATTCCAGGGCGTCGTCGGCGCGCATCAGGATGCCACGGTCGCGGGTGAGCGGCTTCGCGGCGTCGCCGAGCGGTCGAACAGCAACGGCACCGCGTTCGTCGCCGGCAGGCTGGCGGAGCGGATCCTGAGGAAGCGCGACCGCGCGAGGCGGAAGCTGCCCGCCGCGTGGCGGCGGCTCGACAAACAGGGACGCGAAAGCTGGAGGCGCTGAGCTAGGCCGAACGGCGCTCGGCCGCGCCGGTCTCGAGCAGCCTCAGTGCCGCTCCTTCGCGCAGCCCACCGCGGCCGACCCGGAGCGGCACCCCGAGCCGCCGCTGGAGGTCGAGGAAGATCATCGCGCCTGCGGTCATCGTGCGGGCGCGCGCGTCGCCGACTCCGTACTCCTTCGCGATCTTCTTGGAGGATCGCTTCGACAGGCGCCCGACCGCGAGCAGCAGCGACTCCTCGGTCAACTCGTCTCCGATGACCCTGCGCAGCGATCGCGCGCTTCCTCCGACGGCGATCGCGCTCTCGACCGCAGGGGGTGTTATGCCCTCGAGCTGCTCCGCAACGGTCCGCGCAGCTCGCGCGACGTCTTCGGCGTCGGGCGGGTCGTTCCGGAATGCGCGTCGAGTGAGTCGCAGCGAGCCGATGTCGATCGACGTGATCGAGGACGGTGGCCCCGAGCTGTCACCGACGGCTATCTGAGCCGAGCCGCCGCCCACGTCGCAGACCGCGACCGGTCCGCGTGCGCAGTCGGTACCAGCGAGTGCGCCGCGCCACGCAAGCTCTCCCTCTTCCTCGACGGAGAGAATGTGGGTCGCCACTCCGGCCGCGTCTGCGATCCGCGCTACGAGCTCCGTCCCGTTGTCTGCCTGCCGCCCCGGTGAGGTGACGAGCACCTCGACCCTGGAGCAGCCGAGTTTTCTCGCCCTGCGGACCTGTGACACTGCCGTGGCTGCGGCCTCGGCGAGCTTCTCGTCCCCGATCCGGCCGGATTGCTCGATGTCGTCGCCGAGCCCGAGCTGGACGCGCTCCTCTCGAGTCGCTGCGAGCGAACCCCCCTCTCGAGACGCCACGAGCAGTCGAACGGTATTTGCGCCCACGTCGATGACTCCGGCCCGCACGACCGCGATCTTGATCTGCGCGTCGGTCGGTGTACCGGTGTGGAGCAGGGATCGGAGCGCGTCGATCAGTGCGGCGGAGGTGAGACGGCTCGGCGGCGGGCGCGGGCCTGGACGCTGCGCATGACGACGTTCTGGGTCTGGCGGCTGCGCTCGCCCTTCTTGGGACGCAGCTTCATCCAGCGCCCCTCGGGGCTCAGCTCCCAGGCGGAAGCATTGTCGGAAAGCATGACGTCGAAGGCGCGGCCGAGCTCCAGTTGCGCGCGGCCGTCCTCGACCGGGGCGACGAGCTCGATGCGGTGGTCGAGGTTCCGCGGCATCAGGTCGGCGCTGCCCATCAGAACGGTCCTTTGCTCGCCTGCCTCGAAGATAAACACGCGGCTGTGCTCCAGAAAACGGCCGAGGATGCTTCGAACCCGGATTCCCTCGCTCAGGCCGGGGAGGCCGGGCCGAAGGGTGCAGATGCTGCGGGCGACGATCTCGATGCTCGCGCCTTTCTGCGACGCGCGGTAGAGCTCCTGGATGACCTGCTCGTCGTTCAGGTTGTTCACCTTGATCCGGATCCGCGCGTGCTCCCCCCGTGCGGCGGCGCTCCGCACCTCGCGGATGCGCTCGACCAGCCCTTCCCGCAGGCCGAACGGCGCAACGAGGAGCTTGCGGAAGGCGTGCGGGCGGCCGAAGCCCGTCAGCACGTTGAAGAGGTCGGCGACATCGGCGGCGATTTCCGGGTCGGCCGTGAAGAGCCCGTAGTCCTCGTAGGCCCGCGCGGTGAGCACGTTGTAGTTGCCCGTGCCGAGATGCACGTAGCGCCTCAGCTCGCCGCCCTCCCTGCGGATGACGAGCGTCGTCTTCGCGTGGATCTTCAGGTTGGGATAGCCGTAGACGACGTGGACGCCGGCCTGCTCGAGCGAGCGTGACCAGCCGATGTTGCGGTGCTCGTCGAAACGGGCCTTCAGCTCGATCAGGGAGACGCTCTGCTTGCCGCGCTCGGCCGCCTCGATCAGCGCCGGCACGACCGGGGAGTCGTCGCTCGTACGATAGAGCGTGGTCTTGAGCGCGAGCACCTCGGGATCCCCGGCCGCCGCGCGGAGAAGAGCCTCGAAGCTCGATGCGAACGAGTCGTAGGGATGGTGGACGAGGATGTCGCCCCGCTTGATCTCGGCGAAGAGCCCGTCGGCATCGGCGACCGCGAGCCTCGGGTGCGTGATCGGGAACCAGGGCTCCTCTTTGAGGTCGGGGCGGTCGAGCGCGACCAGCTCCTGCAGCTCGGCCAGGTCGAGGAGGCCCTGGGTCAGATAGATCTGCTCGCTCGTGACGTCGAGCCCGAGTGCGAGCCGCTCGAGCATCCTCGTCGAGGCTGAGCCGGAGATCTCGACCCGGACGACGTCTCCGAAGCGGCGCCGGCGCAGCTCGTCCTGCACCGCCTCGATCAGGTCGTCGGCCTCGTCCGAGACCTCGAAGTCAGCGTCGCGCGTGACGCGAAAAACGCAGCACTCGACGATTTCCATGTCGGAGAACAGCCGCGGCAGGAAGTGGCGGATGACCCGTTCGAGCGGGATCAGGAGCCCGCGCTTGCCGATCGGCAGGAAGCGAGGCAGAAGCTCCGGCACCTTCACGCGAGCGAAGCGCTCCTCGCTCGTCTCCGGGTCCCGGACGAAGATGCCGAGGCTGAGCGAGAGCGGGGAGATGTACGGGAAGGGCTGGCCGGGCCCGACGGCGAGCGGCGTGAGAATCGGGAACACCTCCCGCTCGAAGACGCTCTCGAGCTCTGCGAGCTCCTTGCGGTTGCAGTCCTCGACCTCGGCCACGACGATGCCTGCGTCGGCGAGTGCCGGCCGGAGCTCTCGCTTCCACAGCTTCGCCTGCTCGGCAGTTAGCTCGAGCGCTCGCTCGCGGATCTCCGCGAGGGTCTCGGGCGCAGTGCGGCCGTCCGGTGAGCGGACGAGGAGACCGGCCTCCCGCTGGTCCATGAGGCCCGCGACCCGCACCTGGAAGAACTCGTCCAGGTTGGACGAGAAGTAGGCGCAACTCCGCGCCCGCTCGAGGAGGGGAAGGGCCCGATCCGCCGCGCGGGCGAGAACCCGGGCGTCGTAGTCGAGCCACGAAAGCTCCCGGCTGAGCGGCCGCGCCTCGCCGGTCGATTGGGGGGCCTCGACGCGAGCCACGCTCCAATTCTGTCCCACGCGTCAAGCTTCCTGGGCAGCGGAGCGGCAACGAACTCGGATCGCACGGGTGACGAACGCCGACGATCCCCGGTGGCCGCCCCGGGTGGATCGCCGGCCGCTCGCCGCGCCAGTCTCACCCGATCGCCGGCGGGCGTGGGGAGACGACTGGTGAACGTCCGGTTAGAGTCCCGCGGTCGCGACGAGACGGAGGGGCATGGCACGCATTTCGCTGGTTCCACAGAACAG
Organism: Gaiellaceae bacterium; assembly: GCA_036377995.1. Classification (GTDB taxonomy): domain Bacteria; phylum Actinomycetota; class Thermoleophilia; order Gaiellales; family Gaiellaceae; genus 3-1-20CM-4-69-9. Next base: position 2,671 of record DASUXI010000124.1, on the reverse strand, counting down.
AGAGTTCTTCAGGCTGCTCGAGCGGGCTTCGCGCAACGCGGTCGTGATCGCAGGCGGCCTCGTCGGCCTGCTCGAGGTGTTCCCCGCCGACGGCGCCCAACTGCGTGAGATCAAAGAGCTGGAGCACGAGGGAGACCGGTTGACGCGTGAAGTGGTCGATTTGCTCAACCGGACGTTCGTGACGCCGTTCGACCGCGACGACATCTACATGCTGGCCACGGCGATCGACGACGTCTGCGACCACGTCGACGAGGCCGCCGGCAACATCGCCGGCTACGGCATCGACCAGATCCGTCCGAAGGCTGCGGAACAGGCGGAGGTCATTCTCCGCAGCGCTGAGAAGCTCCACGAGGCGGTGGAGCACCTCGAGGGCTTCAAGGACTCGAGCAGGCAACTGCACGACCTCCGCGACCTGGAGGACGAGGGCGACCGGCTCAACCGCGAGGCCGTCTCGGAGCTCTTCTCCTCGGGCGAGGACCCGCTCGTCGTCCTCCGATGGAAGGACATTCACGAGCGGCTGGAGGAAGCGGTCGACGCCTGCGAGAACGCGGCGGACGTCCTCGAGGCCATCCTCGTCAAGAATCGTTGAACGACGTCCTACTGGTCGTCGTAGTCGTCGTTGCGCTCGGCTTCGACTTCACGAACGGCTTCCACGACACGGCGAACGCGGTGGCGACCTCGGTGTCGACGCGTGCGCTCACGCCGCGGCTCGCGGTGCTGGTCGCTTCCTGTGCGAACCTCGCTGGCGCGTTCGTGACCACCGCCGTCGCGACGACGGTCGGCAAGGACATCGTCGCGAGCGACCTCATCAACACGAAGACCATTCTCGCGGCTCTGTTCGGCGCGATCACCTGGAACCTGCTGACCTGGTGGCTGGGGCTCCCGTCGAGCTCTTCGCACGCACTGATCGGAGGGCTCGTCGGAGCGGCGCTCGCGCAGTCCGGTGCGAACGGCGTGAACTGGCACGGGCTGACCCACAAGGTCGTGATCCCCGCTCTCGTCGCGCCCCCGGTCGCGTTCGGAGCCGCCTTCGTCCTGCTGGTCGCCATCTTCTGGGTGTTCCGGCGCTTGACGCGAGGCGTCGCGAATCGCGGCTTTCGCCTGGGGCAGCTCGCCTCGGGGACGTTCGTGGCGTTCTCGCACGGCGCGAACGACGCGCAGAAGACGATGGGCGTGATCGCGCTCGCCCTCTTCGCCAACGGCAATCTCAAGGAGTTCGAGATCCCGGTCTGGGTGAAGCTCGCCGCCGGGCTGTCGATCGCGGCCGGCACGTACGTCGGCGGCTGGCGGATCATGCGCACGCTCGGCCAACGGCTGTACAAGATGGAGCCCGAGAGCGGCTTCGCGGCCCAGGCGTCCGCGGGGGCGACGATCTGGGCTGCGACGCACTACGGGTATCCGCTGTCGACCACCCACGTAATCTCCGGTGGCGTGCTCGGGGCCGGCGCCACGCAGCGTTTCTCGGCGGTGCGCTGGGGCGTGGCCGGCAACATCGTCTTCGCGTGGGTGCTCACGATCCCCGCGGCGGCTGCGGTCGCCGCCGGGTTCTACTGGCCCATCCAGGCCATCTTCTGAGCTACCCGTAACCGGGCGCTCGCGTCGTCCGTTGTCGCTCCGAGCAAACGACGCCAAGTCGACCGACGACGAGCCCGAAGGGAGGTTCGAACATGAGCATCCTCTGGATCATCCTGATCGTGGTCCTCGTGCTCGCGCTGCTCGGCTTTTTCTCGCGCGGGTACTGGTAGCCAGGGGCACTGGCCCTCACTTGGGACCAGTGTGAATCGTCTTTAGGCCGCCCGGCACTTGCCGGGCGGCCTGCGTCTGGCGATCATGGTCGCATGGAGATCGCCCAAGTCCTGACCCAGCTCGAGCGCTGGGACCGCGCCGCTGCGGTGCCTCGCCTGGGGGGGATGGCCCGCGCGGACGGAGTGGTCATCGTCGGGCGGCATCACTGGGCGTTCGCGAGGACGGACGGGAGCCTGACGGAGGGCACGATGCCCGTAGTCCCGAGCCCGCTCCGAGCGCTTCCGTTCGCTCGTGGCTTGCTTCGCCTGGCCGGATCGTTCGCCCCGCTCTTCCGCCGCCGCGGCGTGGCGCGTGGTCGCGAGCGTCTCTTCCTCGCCGCGGTGATCCTGCTGCCGCTCGGCCTCGCATTCGCGCCGGGCTGGGTCGGCCTCGTCGGTGGGATCGCGACGACCCTTGCCCTGCTGGCGTGGCTGCTGCGAGGCAGGACGCTCTATCTGCACGGTGCGGAGCACCGGGCGATCGCCGCACTCGAGGAGCGCAGGCTCCGGGAGACCTGGGACGGCACCGCGCGGCCGTCGCGCTTCTCGCTGCGCTGCGGCACCAACTTCGCGACGCTGCTGCTCCCCGTCGCCGTCGTCGGCGGGCGCTTCTGGCCGTTGCCGGCGACGTCGGTCTCGCCGCTGATCGTCTCCGTGCTCGCGCTCGCCCTGACGATGGAGCTGTGGACTCTCGTCCAGGAATCGCGCCGGCTCGCGCGCGTCGTGCTTCTCCCCGGTCTCGGGCTGCAGCGACTGACCACTCGCGAGCCGCGCCTCGGCGAGACGCGAGTCGCCCTGATCGCGCTCGCTTCGGTTCTCCGGCGCGAGCTTCCTCAGTAGCCCCGGTCTTCTGGCGTGTCTGGCGCCGGACTGGCCAGCCCAGACGG
>DASUXI010000123.1:0-7726 GCA_036377995.1 Gaiellaceae bacterium | reverse complement strand
CGTAGTGGATCTGCGGGTAAGCCTTGGGCGCCGCAGCGTCGTGGTCGCGCATGAAGCGGTTGACGATCCCCCGTGCGCGGCGGCCCGTGAAGGCGCGAGTCAGCGCTGTCGGAGCAGTATCGGCGAGCGCCTCGCGGTGCGGCGCACTCGTTCCGGCCTCGGGTGTCAGCATCAGAGCGGTCCCGATCTGAGCGGCCGAAGCGCCTGTGGCGAGCACGCCGGCGACGCCCTCACCGTTTGCTATCCCGCCTGCGGCTACGAGCGGCAGATCGGTTGTGCGGCGGACGAGCTCGAGCAGGTCGAGGAGGCCGATCGGTGCCGCGTCGGTGTCGTCGAACGAGGCCTGGTGGCCGCCCGCCTCCGATCCCTGGACGACGAGCGCGTCGACTCCGGCTGCGGTTGCGACTCTCGCCTCGCCTGGCCGCGTGACCGTGCACCAGACGGCAATTCGGTTGTCCCGCAGTCGCGCGACGATCGCGGCGTCGGGGCATCCGAAAGTGAACGAGACGACGCCCGGCCGCTCGCGTGCGACGAGCTCGAGCTTCTCCTCCCACTCGTCGTCGCTCCAGTGTGCTTCCCCGCACGGGACGCCGTAGCGGTCGGCTTCTCCTGCGAGGCTCGCCACGTAGTCCCCTATGGCGCCCTCGTCTGCCGTCGGCTGCGCCGGGACGAAGAGATTGACTCCGAACGGGCGCTCGGTTCTCGTCCGCACGTCCCCGATCTCGCTGCGGACGTCGTCGACCGTCTTGTAGCCGGCGGCGATGAAGCCGAGGCCACCGGCCTCGGATACGGCTGCCGCGAGCTTCGGTGTCGATGGGCCTCCGGACAGCGGCGCGCCGACCACCGGAATCACCAGCAGCGACTCGAATGTGTCAGTGCTCATGTCGGGTGTCGGCAGCGTAGTGCCGCTGCGTCAGTTCCCCCGAGTCGACGCATTCCGCTCTGTGGCGGGGACCTCCACGACGTGGAGGCCCCCGCACGTTCTCCTCGGGTGAGGCTCCCTACGCGACAAGCACTCCATCCAGGAAGAGCTTGATCGCACCGGCGTCCAGGCCACCGGAGCTCACCGTGTCCTTGCCCGCGAGGGTGTTGATCTCGAGGCGGTCGTTGGCGGCCTCCGAATGAAGGACACGAGTTACGGCGGCAAGCCCGCTCACCTTTGCCTCGGCTGCGTCCCCGCTGACATCGATCGTGTCGTTGCCGTTCGTCGCGTTGACGACGACGCGGTCGGCCTGGCCGTCGCCCGCGACCCCACCGAGAGCGCCGGCGAGGTCGATGTTCACTCGGCTGACGCCGGTGCCGGTCAGGTCGTTGACGGTCACGACATCGGCGCCGCCGAGAGCATTGAAGTCCACCTGCTCGACGCCGGCGGTGTCCATCGTGATGTTGCCCTGGACGCGGAAGAACTTGAGCCGGTTGCCGTTCGCCGAGATGTCGACCTGCTCGGAAGCGTTGGCGCCGTTGAAGACCATCGTGTCGATGCCTGCCTGGCCTTCGATCCTGTCGCTTCCGTCGCCGGGATCCCAGACGAAGGTGTCGTTGCCGGCACCGAGCAGCGCCAGGTCGTTACCGCCGTTGCCGTCGATCGTGTCGTTACCACGCCCGCCGAGTAGCGTCTCGATGCCTTTCCCGCCGGCGATCGTGTCGTTTCCGTCTCCACCGTCGATCGTCGTCGGGATGCTGTCGGTGAAGCTCCCGTTGCTCTCGTCGATTCGCACGAGGTCGTTGCCGGCTTTGGCCCTTACCGCGATCTTCGCGACGTCGCTTCGCGCCACCGAGAAGTCGGCCGATCCGTCGTCGCCGACGTCGATCTGTAGCGTGTTCGGGTCGCCGGCTTTCAGGCGGAGTGCGAGCTTGTCGCTCGCTTTCGTGCCGGTGATCGTCAGCTCGCCGTATCGCAACGTCGGCTTCTTGAACTTGGGGGGATGCGAGGCCTGCCCGGGTACCGCCATGACTCCTGCGAGCGCCGTGGTGAGCGCGACGATCCAGATGGCACGGGTTTTCTTGAGGCGAATGAGGTGCTTCATCGGTCTATCTCCTTTCGAGAGATGTGATGTGTTTCCGGTGATGGTGGAGCGGGCGGGGGCCCTTTCGCACCGTGGCGAACCCCCTTTTTTTTCGAGAGGCCGAGATCTCGTCTCGCCCCTCGGAGCTCGTGCCTCAGCTGACGCGGAAGGCGCCGTGCATGATCGACGCGTGGGGGTCGCAGAGGAACCGATAGCTCCCCCTCTTCAGCTTCAGGCTGAAGCTCTTCGTTCCGGTGAAGTCAACCGCGGTCAGAACGCGGTTGAGACCCGGCCCGCTCAGGTGGAAGTCGTGAATGCTCGAGCGGTCGCTGATGACGAAGCGGTACGTCCCGGCCTTCAGCTTCGTCACGCTCTTGCCCTGTGTGGTCAGCGTGATCGCGAAGTCGGGGCCGACGGTGCCGTTGACGGTTGTTGCCGCCCTCGTGGAGCCGTGTGCTGATGCGGCGAGCGCCGCGACCGCGACCGCGACGACGAGGATGACGGCCGAAGCCCGTGTGTGCCGGATGGTGTTCATGTGTCTTTGCTCCTTTTCTGGTTCGGTTGCCTAGGGTGCGACGTTGTGGTTGAGGTGGAAGACGTTGTCGGGGTCGTAGCGCCGTTTGACCTCGCGCAGCCGGTCGTAGTTCGGGCCGTACGCTGCTCGGATCGCGTCGTCTGCCTGGTCGTCTCCGAGGTAGTTGAGCCAGCGTCCGCTGCCGAAGTGCGGCTGCATCGCCGCGAATGTGTGGCGCGCCCACGCGATGTTCGCGTCGGTCTGGGCGGCATCGGTCCAGACCGCGGGTATGAGCAGGTTCCAGCCCCCGTCGCGATGCGGGATCGCCGTCTTCTTCGCGTCCACACGCGTCACAGCGCCGTGGAAGTGCTCGAACAAGATCGACGTCATGTTCGACGGTACGCCTGCGAACCGCTCGACGGCGACGTCGATCAGTTCGTCGGAAAGTCCGCGCGTGAAGCTCGACAGCCAGTAGTTGAGCGCGCCGTCGGGGAAGCCCGCGTCGAGCAGCGTGTTCATCACCGGGTATGGCATCGGGCCGACGTCAACAACCAAGGGTGACCCCCACGTCTTGAACGGCCGAAGCTCGCGCTCGGCGGCATCGGCGTCCCCGGCATGGAAGACGACGAGCGCCGCGAGCTTCGCGCCCGAGCCGTCAGGTGCGTGCACGAGCCCGGCGAAGACGGTCAGGTCATCCGAAGAGTCGGCGACTGCGTCGCGGTAGAAGCGCAGCAGGTCGGGCGCGGCCTCGATCGGATGGGCGATCAGCCCGCCAACGATCGTTTCGACTCGGTGCAAGCGGTACTTGAACGCCGTCACGACGCCGAAGTTGCCGCCGCCGCCGCGTAGTGCCCAGAAGAGATCCGGGTGCGACGCGGCGTCGACGTGGAGGATGTCGCCCTCAGCGGTGACAAGTTCCGCGGCTAGGAGGTTGTCGGCGGCGAGCCCGTACTTCGACATCAACCAGCCGAGCCCACCGCCGAGGGTGTAACCGGCGATACCTGTGCCGGAAACGAGGCCGCCGGTCACGGCGAAACCGTGCTCGGCAGCGGCCTCGTTGAGCTCTCCCCAGACGACGCCGCCCTCCGCCCTCGCGGTGGCGCTGTCGCGATCGACGGTAATCCCTTTCATCTCGCCGAGGTCGATCATCAGTCCGCCGTTTGTGACAGCGCGTCCCGCGACGTTGTGTCCGCCGCCGCGGATCGAGATCTCGAGCCCTGCTCGGCCCGCGAATGCCAGCGCCGCAACGACGTCGTTCGTCGTTCGGCAGCGTGCGATCAGAGCCGGCCTGCGATCGATGAGGCCGTTGTGCACCGCGCGCGCCGCGTCGTAGCCCGCGTCGGTCGGTTCGAGAACCGATCCGGAGATCTGTTCTCGGAGGTCTGGGACGAGCGCAGAGTCGAAGGTGAGGGTCATCGGTTGCTCCTTGAGGTGAAGAGGTCGCAACCATCGTGGACAGCTGGATGTGCCTCTCGCACCGTGGCAACCCCCCTGACTTTGGATCGGATATCTGCATTTCGGGACTGCGCGGCGCCGCGCGGTCGTTGTAGCGCTCGACTTGGGCGTACCGGCGTGACAACTCCCCTTGCTGTGACACCTCCGGTTCAGAGCGCGGTGATCCCGCGTGCTCTTCGCGTGGTGCCGGCGCGGGTCGACGACTCGCTCCTCGAGCGTGAACGAGAGCTCGCGCGGATCGAGTCAGCGCTCTGCGACGCGCGCGAGGGACGTGGAACCTTTGTCGTTCTGGAAGGGCCGGCGGGAATCGGCAAGACCGCACTTCTTGCCGCGGCGCGGACGGCTGCTGCGAACGGCGGGATGCGCGTCTTGCGATCCCGCGGGAGCGAGCTCGAGCGCGATTTTGCGTTCGGCGTGGTGCGTCAATTGTTCGAGCCGGCCCTGGCCGGGCTCTCGGAGCTCGAGCGTGCCGACCTCCTGCAACACGGCTCCGGCTCGGCGACGGGTCTGCTGAGCCTGCTCGGCGCGCCGGCTGTAGACGGCGAGTTTCGCTCGGATGTCGATCCCTCGTTCGCGCTGCTCCACGGCCTCTACTGGCTGTGCGCGAATCTTGCAGCTGCGCAGCCGCTCCTAGTCGTCGTCGACGATGCTCACTGGGCAGACGCACCGTCTCTCCGGTACCTGGCCTTCTTGCTCACGCGGCTGGAAGAACTGAATGTCGCGCTGGTCGTCGCGACGAGGCCGCTCGAGGCGGGAACGGATGCCGATCTGCTTGCGACTGTCACAACCGGTCCGTCCGCTGATGTCGTCCGCCTCGCACCGCTCACGCGAGCCGCGGTTGCGCAGATCGTGGAAGCCAGGCTTGAAGGCGTTCCCGATCCGGTCTTCGTCACAGCCTGCATGCGGGCGACGAGCGGCGTGCCGTTCTTGATGCGCGAGCTCGTGGAGGCACTTGCCGAGGGACGCATCGCGCCGACTGCGGAGGCTGCGCGCCACGTCGAGCGCATCGGGGGACGTTCGGTCGGGCGCTCCATTCACCTCCGACTGCGCCGGCTCCCCGAAGCTGCAGGGCGATTTGCACGGGCGCTGGCAGTGCTCGAGGAGAGTGGACTGCACGAGGCATCGCAACTCGCGGGGTTGGACGACATCGAAGGCGCCGAAGCAGCAGAGCTACTCGTCGCGGCCGGCATTCTCGAGGCGGGTCGCCCGCTGGCGTTCGTCCACCCGATCGTTCGCACCGGGATCTACTCCGACCTCACGAGCGGCGAACGCGCGCGGGACCACGGTCGCGCGGCGCGAATCCTCGCCAAGCGGCCCGGCACCGACGAACGGGTCGCGAGGCACCTGCTGGCAAGCGAGCCTGCTGCCGATCCGTGGGTGGTGGGTCGCCTGCGCGAAGCCGCGCACGCTGCGGTGTGTCGCGGCGGTCCGGAGTCGGCCAGCGTCTTCCTCCGCCGCGTGCTCGACGAGCCGCCCTCGCCCTCCGAGCGCCCACCTCTGCTACTCGAGCTCGGCGTCGCGGAGGCGACCGCCGGACTGGACGGCTGGGCGGAGCATCTGCAGGGCGCCGTGGACGCCGCCCCCAATCCTGTGGCTGCCGCGCGCGCCGCCCGAATTCTTGCGCGCGCGCTCAACCGGGCTCAGCGCTACCAGGAGGCAGTCGAGGTGCTGGATCGAGCTGCTGCTGTGCTCGACGGACGCGATCCTACGCTCGCGCTCGAGCTGGAGGCAGGGGCCGTCATCGCCGGCCTGAACGACCCGGCTACGGCGCCCTCGATGGGTTCTCGCCGGGCCGCCTTGCGTGAGCACGCCGCGCGCGACGGCGACGCGCCGGCCGAGCTACTCGGCGTCGCCTCGTTCATCTCCGTGCTGAGCAACGAGCCGGTCGACGTCGGGGCCGACCTCGCGACTCGCGCGCTTCTGGCCGAGGAGACGAAACAACCCGGTTGGGACGGTCAGCCATCCTTTTCTTCGGCGACGTTCGCGCGCGCGACGCTCGCTTTGCTCTGGGCGGAGCGATATGCCCAGGTACGTCCGCTGCTCGACGCGTCGATTACAGAGGCGCGCGTCAACGGCGACGGCGGCCTGCTCGCCGTTTGCCTTGCGAGCCGTGGCTGGCTGGCGCTCCGACGAGGCGACCTGAGTGCGGCCGAGGGCGATGCGCACACGGCTCTTGCAGCCACCGAGCTCCCCGCACCGCCCATGTATCGCGCACTCAATGGCGGCGTTCTCGTCAAGGCACTCCTCGACCAGGGCAGGCTCGAGAACGCGGAGCAGGCTCTCGCGGCGCTCGGTTCCGAAGCCGACAGCGGCTTCGTGGCCGCCGCGATCCTTCGTCTCGCCCGCGGCGCGCTTCGAGTGACGCAGGGCGCCGTCGCCGACGGTCTCGAGGATTTTCTCGGGGTGGGAGAGACCCTCACGCGCGGAATGGTCACCGCGCCGGCGTTCCTGCCGTGGCGCTCGGAGGCCGCGCTCGCCCATCGTGCGCTCGGCGACGAGGACGCTGCCGAGCGTCTAGCGGGCGAAGAGCTCGAGCTCGCTCGCGCGTTCGGTGCGCCGCGTGCGATCGGTGTCGCCAGCCGCGCGGCCGGCATCGTCGCGGGCGGAGAGCGCGGAGAGCTGCTCCTACGGGATGCGATCGATGCGTTCGATCAGAATGACGCCCGCCTCGAGAGAGCGCGCGCGCTTGCCGACCTCGGCGCCATGCTCCGCCGGCGTAACCGGCGGAAAGAAGCCCGAGAGCTACTCCGCGAAGCACTGGATGCCGCCCACCGCGCGGGCGCCGGGCGGATCGCCGAACAAGCCGAGACCGAGCTACGTGCCACAGGCGCGCGTCCGCGCCGGGTGGTCCTCACAGGGCTCGAGTCGCTGACAGCCAGCGAACGCCGGATCGCCGAGCTGGCGAGCCAGGGCCGGACGAACCGCGAGATCGCGCAGACACTCTTTGTCACGGCCCGTACGGTCGAGGGTCACCTCACGAGCGTCTTCCGCAAGTTGCGGGTCCGGTCGCGAGAAGCGCTCCCTGCCGCGCTGTCGAGCGGCGCTTCAGTATCGGCCTAGCGGCGCGCCCTAACGGCTCAGGCCTGCTTCCGCGCGCATCTCGGCCTTGTGCGGTCGGTCGAGTCGGCGGGCGGGGTGGCGACAAGCTCCGTTCCGCGGTCGTCGGTCTCCCCGAGCCGGAGTGCCTTCCGAGGGGCGGTCAGCAGGGGAGCGCCAGGAGAACGTAGGCGTCGACCAGCTCGCCCTTGCCTTTGATCCGCAGGCCGGACCGCTTCTCGACAACGGTCCCCTCGGGTAGTTGCCGGTACGTTTGCGCACCGATTAGCACGCCGCCTGGGGGGCGCCAGGCTCTCGAGACGCGCGCCTGTATTGACCGCATCGCCAACCAGGGGATAGGCGACATGGCCGTCCCCGCCGTCGCGCGGCGTGGCCTCTAACAAGCGATGATCGCGGCCGTTAAGCGGGGGCGCTCAACAAGTTCGCTGACGTCGTACCCGTGGCGGCGGGCGATCCGGGCGAGGTCTCGGGCACAGGTGTTCGACGGCTAGCGAACCCAGAGCTGGTCGATGAGCATGCCGAGCTGCGGGCTGAACTGGTAGTTCCCGGCTCGCTTCGAGAGGAGGGCGACGAAGTTCCGGTTGTTCGTCGCGACCCACGGCGCCTGGTCCGTGATCTCGCGATCGATCTGTGCCCAGAGGGCGTTTGCTGCGCGTTGATCTGTCGCCTGCAGCTCGAGCGCGCGCCGGATCTC
>DASUXI010000122.1:0-21504 GCA_036377995.1 Gaiellaceae bacterium | reverse complement strand
GTCAGGGCGCCGTTGCCGAAGACGTTGCGGAGGACGACGAGCGCCCGGGTCGCCTCGGTGGTGCGGGGCAGGCTCGCCAGCGAGCCGGGGCCGAGCTGCATGAAGAACGCGGGCACGGCGGCCGCAATCAGCAGCGCGACGGACGGCAGCAGGACCGCGAGCGGACGGCGCATGATCGTGCGCGCCAGAGCCTGCCACGCCCCCGATCGTGATCCGACAGCCGTCGCGCGTCGCCGTCGCAGCCGGAGCCCGGTCAGCTCACGGCGGCCGCAGAAGGAGAGCAGCGCGGGCTGCAGCGTCAACGCCGCGGCGACGGCGACGACCGGGACCAGCAGGCCCGCAAGCCCCATCGTCTGGATGAATGGCACGTGCACGAAGAGGAGGAGGGTGAGACCGATCGCAACGGCGAGCCCCGAGAAGACGACCGCCCTCCCGGCGGTCGCCATCGTCCGGACGACCGCGGCCTCCCTCTCCATCCCGCGTTCGAGCTCCTCGCGGTAGCGGCAGACGATGAGGAGGGAGTAGTCGACCGCGAGACCGAGCCCGAGGAGCTCGACGAGGTTGACCGCGTAGGGAGTGATCGCGAACAGATGCGCGGCGCCGGAGAGCAGGACGAGGCTGCCCCCGATCGCGCACGCGGCGAAGACGAAGGGGATCGCAAGCGCAACGGACAGGCCGAGCACGAGCGCGAGCACCAGCACGGCGAGCGGGATCGCGATCGCCTCGCCGCGCCTGAGGTCGGAGGCCAGGACCGGATCGAGGTCGTGCTGGATGGCCGGCTGGCCGGTGACGAGGGCTCGCGGCGCACCGTCCTGACGGAGAGCGCGGCGCAGGTCGCTCGTGTAGCGCTTCGCCTGCTGGAGGCCGAGGGTCGTCGCGACGTCCCCGTAGACGGCTCCGGCGCCGACGCGGAAGGTGCCGACCCTCCCGCCGGGAAGCACCGCCGCGGCGCGCTCGAGCCGACCGCGCAGGCGTGCCTGAAGTTGCCGGTCCGCGGCGTCGCGAACGCGGAAGACGACCGTGAACGTGCCGGCCGGGCGCTCGCCGAACTCCCGCGCGAGAGCCTGCTCGGCCCGCTGCGAGTCGCTGCCGGGAACGGCGAAGGAGCTCGACAGGTGCGACGGCAGGGACAGCGACACGACGACACCGGCGGTGAGGGCCACGAGCCAGCCTCCGAGCACGAGGCGGCGGTGCCGCAAAACGAGGAGCGTCCACCTCGTGAGCCGGGGTGGGCGCGTGGAGGTCATGTCCGGCTCCCCTGTCGGGGAGGGGCGATCGCCCCTCCCCGTGGGGACACGCCTACCTGACGACCTCGACCGCCAGGCGAATCGCCGGCAGTTGGTATCCGAGCGCGAGGCCCGGAACATCCCTCGCATACGTCAGCACGGGAACCATGCCGTAGGGCGTGTTGGGATAAGAAGGCTGCTGCGTGTAGAGCAGCGGGTACATGTCGATCAGGTGCGTTCCCGGAGCACCCGTCGCCACGAGGTTCAGGACGACGTCGCCGTTGCTGTTGAACCCACAGCCGTAGCCGACGTAGCTGTTGTCGTAGTCGACGGCGATCGTGTTGTCGAGCTGTGTCCAGCCGACGCCCTTGAGGTGGACGGTGAACTTCTGGCCCGCCTTCAACTTCAGTGACGAGATGCCGACCACGCTTCGCTTGACGAAGTAGGGCACCTGCGCCTTGATCTGGCCGCCCTGGAGCAGCTGGATGACGTGCCAGCCGCCGAGCCCGTCCGGCACCGAAACCGTCTGCCGGAGCGAGCCCGTCGACGTCGCCCTGTCGCTGCCGAGCGGGACGGAGACGAAGCTCCAGCAGGTTCCGGTGCAGTTGACGCGGTTGCCGACCACGGTCGACCAGACGACGTCGACCGGCGTGTCGGGCGTGAGTCCGGCGGCCGTGACGTCGACCTTCGAGAGAACGGGACCGGCCGACGAGCTCAACCGTGCCGAGGCACTCGTCCCGGCGGCGAGACCCGTGGCGGCCAGGGTCGTCCGCGCATCCAGCGTCGGCGAGACCGCGACCGGCCAGTCGAATCGCCGCGGGGGCAGCCCCGCGTCCTTCGTGACCTTGAACGTGAACTGATCTCCGAGCGCCCAGGGAATCGGGGACTGCGGGATGTTCAGGTAGTTGACGGCGATCGCGTCACCGACGACGACGGAGTGTCGCCCCACCGGGCCGGCAGCGCGGAACTTCACCGTTGCGACGCCCCGCGTCCAGTTCGCGGTCAGCGAGCCCGTGTAGTGGTTGTCGTAGTAGAGCGCGGCGCCGCCCTCGTAGAGCGAGGCGCCGAGGCCCGAATACGTGAGCGTGATCATCGTGCCCACGGGCCCCTTCTTCGGTGTCATCGTGGCCGACCGCGAGATCAGGAACCCTGTTCGCGCGACCTGGACGCCGTCGATGACCGCGTACACGTCATGGATGCCGCCGAAGTCCTTCGGCGCCTTGAGGTTGATCGAGAAGGCACCGGCGGCGTCGGTCGTCGTCTTCGCGAGCACGACCGCGACCTTGTCGGACTTGCGCCCGAGATAGTCGACGCTGTCGGGGCGCGCATCGACGACCCACGTCACGTTCGACGTGCTCCAGACGATCGACACGTCCTTCTGCGGCGAGAGGCCCTTCCCCGAGAGCGTGTAGCGCGTGCCGGGGGTCCCGATGTCGGGCTTCGCCTGCAGGACGTTCATGTTCTGGGCCGGCTTCGAGGGGGCGGCGATCGGCCCCGGCAGAGCGGCCACCCCGGGAATCTGGGGTGGTGTCAGAGCTTTGGGCTCGGCCGAGGCCAACGCCGGCAGAAAGAGCGCCCCTGCCAGCACTGCGCCCGCGAGCCCGAGCTTCCACTTCCTGGAAGCTGGATGCTGATCAGTGGCGCTCATTTGATTGTCTCCGTTTCTCTCGTGTTCCTACGGGATGACGGTGATCTGGTACGGGAACGTCGCGGTCTTGCCGCTGACCATGGTGAAGCTGACCGTGATGGTCGAGTCGCCCAGCGGGTAGGTGGCCGGCAGGATGAACGCGTTCGTCCAGAACCAGACTTTGTTTCCGGTCGCGCCGTGCGAGCCCCAGTTCAGGAGAACGTTCGACATGCCCGGAACCGAGAAGTGGGCCTCGCTCACATTGTCGATCGAGAGCACGTCTCCCGTAGCGAGCTCGTAGCCCCAGGCGCGGATGACGACCTGCTCACCGCGCTTGTAGACGTTGGTCTGCGTGCAGCCGATCGGCCGGGGCGCCGCACCCGAGGGGCGGGTGCCGTTGACGCTGTCGACGTAGAGGGTGGCGACGTTGACCTTCGTCCCGCTCGGAGCGGGCGTTCCCGGGCCGCCGCCGAACGGCGTCTGCGGCGACGTGGAGATGGTCAGCTGCGACGTTGCAACCGGCACCTGGATGAACGAACCGAGATGCTTCGACTTCGTCTGGACGACGACCTTGAAGGCGACGATGCCCGTCGGGTAGCTGGACGGCACGTTCCACCTGGCAGTCCAGGCATACCGTCCGGAGGCAGCGTTCGCCTTCGGCGTGTACTTGAACTTGATGTTCGGCTGGTTCGGGATCTTCACGTAGAAGTACTTGGCAAGCTTCTTCGTGACGACCTTTCGCGTCTTGCCGTCGACCGCGTAGGAGCGGAAGATGACGGTCGTGCCCGGAGCGAAGTAATTGCTGATCGCGCCGTCGGCCGTCACCGTGTGCGCGGCGACGAACACGCCGCCGGAATGCGCAGACGGGAACGGAACCGTCGGCGGGTCGGCTGCCGGAGCAGCCGGCGCGACCACGAAGGCCGCGGCGACCACGAGTGCCAGCAGAAGGGTCTTTTTCATCTTGAATCAGTGCTCCTTCGAATCGTCTGTCGCGGTCCGGGCACCTAGTACTTCAGGGCTCCGGTGAGCTTCACGGTGAACGCGCCCGTCGAACGGTCGTAGTGCCCGCTGAAGTGCAGCGAGCCGCGAGCCTTGAGGAACTTCCCCGTCCCACCCTTGACCGTCGCCGTTCCCGAGAGGGAGATGCTGTTCTGGTCGTCCTGGCCCGCGGCGCAGCCGCGCGAGGACGGGAGAACGTTGACCTTGAGCTTGCCTGCCTTTCCCGCAATCACTCCCGGGCCGCTGAAGGGCCCGCACGGGGGATTCGCGGTGTTGGCGACGACGGTGCCGCTGATGGAGCTCTTGCCCACCAGCGTCCCCGTGCCCTTGCCCTTGGCAATGGCGGTGACGGTCTGGCCGTTGACCTTCTCCGTGGCGGTGCCGCTGTAACTGGCCTTGAACGCAGCGCTCTGCGCGGCGAGCGCGGTACCGACGGAGAAGGCGACAACCGCCAGCGCGGCGATCACCATCCTTACTAGTCGGCGTCTCACAGATTCCTCCTTTCGCGTCCCTGATCAACAGGGCGGTTTACGCGGCGGCGGAAGCTGCCCGGCGCCGTCTATCTCTCATGAGGCGCATGGTCGGGCGCCCCGGAAGAGGCGTCATCGGAGGTTCTGCGGAATCGGATGCGGGAAAGCCGCAGGGCGGCATCCGGCCTGACTACGGCCCTTGGCCGGGGCTGGTCGGTGCTCTCTAGGCGGGCCGGAGTGCGGCGCCCTCGGCCCGGGCGTGCTCGAGCGCCCAGTCGAGTGCGTCGTCCGCGACCTGCTCCCAGCCCTCCATCCCCGCCGTGAAATGGGTCCGGCCGGGGTAGTCCTTCGACTCGGTGACCGAGGGCGCCTGGCCCTGGAGCCGCAGAACCGTCTTGTTCAGCGCCGGCGGGCTGATGTGATCCTCGCCTCCGACGAGCAGGAGCAGAGGCGCTCTCGCAGGGTTCGCGAAGTCGACCTTGGCCGGTGAGTTACCGCTGAACGCGGCGAGCGCCGCCTCGAAGAAGGCCCGGTTCGTCCCGGGGATGTAGTGCTCGCGGTAGACGGCGTCGGATTCCTCGCGGGTCAGCGTGTTCGTGAAGCGCCAGCGAAACTGCTCCTCCGTCAGCGGCGCGAGCCCGTTGCGGTCGAACGGGTTCTTCAGCGCGGGCCAGCCGGCGCGGAGCGTCGAGGCCGGCAGCGCGAGCACGCCCTTGGGCGGCGCTGTGCCGATCGCCACTCCTGCGGCGCCGAGGCCGCGGTCCAGGAGCAGTTGGGTGAAGAGCCCGCCGAAGGAGTGCCCGATGATGATGGGCGGCCGGTCGAGCCCACGGATGAGCTGGTCGTAGTGGTCGACGATCGTCTGGATGCCGAGCCCGCGAAGCGGCGCGGGGTCCTGTCGCAGCTCCTCCGGCTCTCTGTCGAGGCCGGGCCAGCCCGGCGCAACGGGACGGTGACCGCGCGACGCGTACCGGTCGACCCAGTCTTGCCAGCTGTGCCGCGTCATCCACATGCCGTGAATCAGGACGATGTTCTCGGGCACCTTCGGGAGTTATCGCACACCCGCTGCGGACCGAGCCGGCCTCGGGGACCGGGCGCTCCGATAGTCTCGACGGCGATGAGGGTCGAGATCTACTACTGCCCCGTCTGAGACGGCTATGACCAACGGGCCGCGAGTCTCGCGGCCGAGCTAGCCGAGCAGACGTCCCACGACGCCGAGGCGTTCCCGGGGGAGAAGAGCCAGTTCGACGTCCTCGCTGACGGGAGGCTCGTCTTCAGCAAGCAATCCGAGGGCCGTTTCCCGGACACCGCCGAGATCATTCGAGCCCTGGGATGAAGAGCTGCTCCGCGGGCGGCGGAGGAGGCTCCAGCTTCGGGTAGCTCGCGGTCAGCAGGAGGACGTACGCCTGGGTCTCGAGCTGGTAGCGCAAGCAGAACGTCCCGAGCTCCTGTAGCCCCCGCGTCGTACGGCCGAGGAGGAGCGCGACGAACCACGCGCCGACCGACGACGCGGCCAGGATCATCCCGAACGCGCTGCTGAGCACGAGCGCCGGGACGGCGAGCGGTACGCGGAGGAGCGTCACGAGCCGCCGCTGCGCCTCACGCTCCGGCACGTCGATCGCGAACGGATGCTCGCCGCTGTGGAGCGGATCGGGGTAGGTCGCCGAGAGGAGATAGAGCCACGCGCTGACCTGCCCGCCGTAGCGAAGGAACGCGGCGACGAAGCGATGCACACCGCCCGGAAGGCTCCCGGCGAGAAGCGCGGCGATCCAGCCGAAGGGGAGAACGGCCACGAGCAGCAATGCCCAGATCGAGAGGACGACGTAATGGGGGAAGAGCAGGAAGGCGCGCAGCAGCACGACGAGCCTCCTCCGGCGCAGCGGCTCGCGATCGTGGACGGAGATCCGCGCGTCAGGCAAGAGCGATAACGTAGTTCCTCGTGCGGCAGGCTCTCCTAGTGGTGCTCGGCGTCGCCCTCCTCGCAGGCTGCGGCGGCGGCGGCAAGGGCAAGCAGTTGACCAAGGCGGAGTACGCGTCGAAGGCGGACGCGGTCTGCTCGAAGTACAGCGCGGAGGTCAAGGCACTCGGCAGCCCGAGCGACCTGTCGACGCTCACGACGATCGCCGAGAAGACGCTGCCGATCGTCGACAGCACGATCGCCGACCTGAAGAAGCTCGAGCCTCCGTCCGAGGAAAGCGCGCTGGCCTCGCAGTGGCTCTCACAGATGCAAGGGGTCGCCGACGACGCGAGGGCGCTGCTCGCGAAGGCGAAAGCGAAAGACCTCCAGGGTCTCCGGACGCTGCTCCCGAAGGCGCAGCAGCACCTAGCGCGCAGCAACGCGCTCGCCTCGCAGCTCGGCATGTCGGTCTGCAGTAAGGCGTGAAACCGAGCCGCCGCTAGGCGCCGGTGACGCGGGGAGGGCGCTTCTCGAGGAAGGCGGCGACGCCTTCCCTGAAATCCTCGGTCCTGGTAGCGGCCGCCTGGAGCTGCGCCTCGCGCTCCAGCTGCTCGTCGAGCGAGGCCGTGGCCGTGTGGTCGACGAGCCGCTTCGTCATCCCGACGGCGAGCGTCGGCCGCGCTGCGTAGTCGGCGGCGAACTCGGCAACGCGCTCGGCGAACGCGTCCGCCGCGACGACCTCGGAGACGACGCCCCAGGCCTGCGCCTCGGCCGCGCTCAGCTTGCGACCGGAGGTGAACCACTCGAAGGCGCGCGCGGGGCCGAGGAGACGCGTGACGAAGTACGAGCCGCCCGTGTCCGGCACCAGGCCGATGTTGATGAACGCGGGGATGAAGGCCGCGGAGTCGGCGGCGAGCCGCAGATCGCACGCGCACGCCAGCGAGAGCCCGGCGCCGGCTGCCGCGCCGTTGACCGCGGCGATGACGGGCTTCTCGAGCGTGCGGATCGCGAGCAGGTTGGGGTGGTAGGTAGAGCGCAGCCTCTCCCGGATGTCGCCCGTCGCATCGCGGAACTCGGTCAGGTCCTGTCCGACGCAGAAGCCACGCCCGGCGCCGGTGATCACCACGGCGCGAACGGCGTCGTCGCGCGCCTCCTTCAACCCGGCGGCCAGGCCCGAGTGCACCTCCGCGTTGAACGCGTTCAAGACGTCCGGGCGGTTGAGCGTGATCGTGAGGACTGCGCCCGCACGGCTCGTTTCGACGGCTGCCATCGTGCGGACTCTCGCAGATCGACCCAGGCCGGGAGCCCGTTGCTAGCTTGGCGCCATGGCCCTCACGTTCATCTCGTCCACCCCGGCCGACTTCTCCGAGGACGAGGCGCTCGACGCCTATTCCAGCGCCGTGACTTCGGTCGCGGAGCGACTATCCCCGTCCGTCGCGAATCTCCGGGTCTCGCGTCGCGTCCGGGGCGGCCGAAGGCTCGACGGCGGCGGGAGCTCGGTCGTGATCACGCCCGACGGGTACATGCTCACGAGCGCGCACGTCGTCGCGCGCACCGAGGGGAAGGGACGCGCCTCGTTCGTCGACGGCCGCGAGCTCGAGTTCGAAGTGGTCGGGTCGGATCCGCTCTCGGACCTCGCCGTTCTCCGCGCTGACGGCCGCGACCTCGCTCCTGCGGAGCTGGGAGACGCCGAAGCGCTGCGCGTGGGCCAGCTCGTCGTCGCGATCGGGAATCCCCACGGCTTCACCGGCTCGGTAACCGCGGGCGTGGTGTCGGCGCTCGGACGGTCCCTGCCGACGCGCTCCGGCGCGAACGTCCGCATCGTCGACAACGTCATCCAGACCGACGCCGCGCTCAACCCCGGGAACTCAGGTGGAGCGCTCGCCGACGGACGCGGCCGCGTCGTCGGGATCAACACGGCCGTCGCGGGAGTCGGGCTCGGCCTTGCCGTGCCGATCAACGTGGCAACCAGGCGGATCATCGCGGCCCTCATGAGCGAAGGCAGATTCCGCCGCGCCTACCTCGGCATCGCCGGCGGGCCGAGGCCGTTGCCGCCGCGCCTCGCGCGCAGCCTCGGCAGGAGCGGCGGCGTCGAGGTCGTCGAGGTGGTCGAGGGCGGTCCCGCCGCCCGCGCGGGTCTCCGCCCGGAGGATCTCATCGTCGAGCTCGACGGGACCCCGATCGAGGGGATGGACGAGCTCCAGCGCGTCGTCGTAGGTGACCTCATCGGGCGCAACGTGCCCGCGGTGATCATCCGCGAAGGCCGTGAGCGCGAGCTCGAGCTCGTCCCGGAAGAGCTCGACGGCTAGTTGTAGTTCCAGCTAGTCGTCAAGCCGCGTGCCCCTCGTGGCTCACGATCTCGTACGCGACCTGCGCGACGAGGATCGCGGCGAGCACCGCGAGCACGGTCGCCGGAGCGAGGTCGAGCGGGACGAGGAGGAGCGCGACGCCCGCCGTCGCGAGCCGCAGGAGGACATCGACGTCGAAGCGGTGCATCGCCGCGACGGCGGCCATCACCGCGAGGCCCACCATGGTCATGGCGAGCCCGGCCGAGAGCAACCAGGCCGTGCCGCGGTAGTGCTCGTCTCCGCCTGCCGCGAGGATCGCCAGCTTCACTCCCGCGCCGAGCGCCGCCAGGCCCGCGACCACCAGGAACTGCACGTAGGTGTAGACGAGGCCACCGACGATCCCGCCGGCGGTCACGGTGTCCTCGCTCACGAAGTCGAAGTAGATCCACCACAGGGCCGCGGCGGTGAGAAAGCCGGCGATCGCGGCACCGGCAGACCCTGCGTCCCAGCTGACCTTCGAGACGCCGACCACGACGGCGAGCACGGACTCGCCGAGGACGATCAGAGTCAGGAGCCCGAAGCGCTCGGGGATGTGGCGGGGATGGATCGGCGCCTTCGGAATCTGGCGCCAGGCGAGGATCGGCGCGCCGAGCTCGAACACGAGGGCGAGACCCCAGAGGACGTAGCTCCACGGGCTAGGCAGAGCGAGTGACACGAGCCAGATGACCACCGCCGTCCCGAAGCAGACGAGGAAGGTCGTGGCGAGCGCCCGGGCCTCGGGCACATGCCGCCTCGCCCGGGCGTAGAGCGCGAGCAGAACGACACGCACGCCGACATAGGCGAGAGGGAAGGCAGACGTGCTGCCCTCGAACACTCCCGGCACGGTCGTTGCGAGCACGGCGACCCCGAACATCGCGAGGAGCGTGAGCAGACGGTAGGGCAGGTCGTCGGTGTCGAAGCGGTTCGCGTAGAAAGTGAAGCCGGTCCACGCCCACCAGACCGGCACGAACAGGCCGATGAACTCGAAGAAGCGTCCGGTGGTCGGCTGGGCGGTGAGAGCGTTGGCGAGCTGGCTGACTGCCGCGACGAAGACGAGGTCGAAGAAGAGCTCGAGCCACGTCGCCCGTCGCTCTTCCTGCATGTCCAGCTCGTCTGCGGCAAGGGTGCGCAGACGGGGCGGCTCGAGGAAGCGGGAGAATCCGGACATGGCCGCGTCGCGAGCGGCCGGCTAGCGGCCCTTGAAGTCGGGCGCGCGCTTCTCGACGAACGCGGCCAGGCCCTCCTCTGCGTCCTCCGAGGCGCGGGCGAGGAAGAAGGACCGCCGCTCGAAGTCGATCCCCGCGGTCAGCGGCGCCTCGAAGGCCTGGTCGACCGCCTCCTTCGCGAGCCGCACGGACACGGGGCTTCGCGCGGCGATCTCACGCGCGACGCGCTTCGCCTCGTCGAGCCAGGCCTCACGCGCGACGAGCCGCGCGACGAGGCCGAGGTCGCGGGCTTCGGCGGCGGTGAGAACGCGGCCGGTGAGGATCATGTCCATCGCCACGGACTTCCCGACGGCCCTGGTTAGACGCTGCGTGCCGCCGGCGCCCGGCATGACGCCGAGGTTGATCTCGGGCTGGCCGAACCGCGCCGACTCGGACGCGACGATCAGGTCGCAGGCCATGGCGAGCTCGCAGCCGCCGCCGAGGCAGAAGCCCGAGACCGCCGCGACGAGAGGCGTGCGGAGCGTCCGGATCGCGTCCCAGCGGTCGATGCGGCGATCCCGGTAGAGGGAGACCGGCGTGCCCGCAGCCAGCTCCGCGATGTCGGCGCCGGCGGCGAAGGCGCGCTCGTTGCCGCCGAGCACGATGCAGCGCACGCTCTCGGCGGCATCGAGGTCACGGAGCGCTGCGACGAGCTCGTCCATCAGCGCGCCCGAGAGCGCGTTCAGCTGCTTCGGCCGGTTGAGGAGCACGACCGCGATCGGGTCGTCGCGCTCTACCTGGACGAGCGGTCCAGAAATGCCTTCACCGCCTCCTGTGCCTCGTCGCCGAGCATCGAGAGCGCGAGCCAGTCACGGGCGTGGTTCACGGTCTCGTGCCAGGAGAGGTCGCGCCAGAAGTTGAGCTGCTGCTTGGCGTAGCGCGTCGTCTGCGGGAGCTTCGCCGCGAGCTTGGCGACCACCTCGTCCACCTTCGCGTCCAGCTCGTCCGCGGACACGACCCAGTTGACGAGGCCCCACTCTGCTGCCTTCGCCGCGGGGATCTCCTCGCACATGAGGATGATCTCCCGCGCCCGGCGGTCGCCGACGAAGACCGGCAGCCACTGCGTCGCTCCGCCGGCGGGGACCGAGCCGTGCTCGAGACCGACGTGCCTGATGAACGCATCGTCGACCATGACCGCGAGATCACAGGCCATCTGCAGCTCGTTGCCGCCTCCGACGGCGATGCCGTTGATGCGGGCGAGCGTCGGCTTGCCGATCTCTCGCATGCGGTCGTGCGCGTCCTTGAACGCCCCGAACCACTTCCAGTACTCGCGCGGCTTGCCGAGATAATCCGCCGACCACGCCTTGAGGTCGGCGCCGACGCAGAACGCGCGGCCGTGGCCGGTGAGGACGACGACGCGGATCTCGTCGTCCCACGATGCGTCCTCGCACGCCCGCGCGAGCTCGCGCAGCATCCTGAAGTCGAACGCGTTCAGCACCTCGGGGCGGTTCAGGGTGATCGTGGCGCGCGGCGGCGCCTTCTCGTAGACGATCGCCTCGAAACCGAGCTCATCCGGCGCGCTCGGCCGCGGATGCGTCGGCTCAGCCAACGTCGGCGAACATCACGCTGAACCGGCCGCCCATCTCCATCGCGTCCTTGCCGGTCGCCATGAACTCGTCGCTGCGCGCGGCCGACTTGAACGCGTCCATGTCCGGCCATTCCCACTCGGCGTAGTACGCGTAGGGCGGGTCTCCCATCGGAGCGCCGAACACCCGGCCGTGGCGGAACGTCCCGCCCGGCACCTTCCGGCACATCTCCGCGTGTTGCTCGTAGCGAGCCGCGTCGGGCTCCTTGTCGTACAGGACGATTGCGCGAACCATTCGTTCCCCCTGGTCGTTGAGGGCGGAGCGTATAGCTTGCCCCGCCTGCGGATCAGAGACCGACGATGTCGTCCGGCTTGACGGGGACCCGGGTCAGGTCGCGACCGGTAGCGGCGCGGAGCGCGGCCACGATCGCCGCGGTCGACACGACCGTCGGGGGCTCCCCGACGCCCTTCACGCCGTAGGGAGCATCGGGCTCCGGCTCCTCGACCAGCTCCGAGACGACAGGCGGCATGTCGAGCGTGGTCGGGATGAGGTAGTCCGTGAAGCTCGCGTTCGTGATCAGCCCGTCACGCGTCTGGATCTCCTCCATCAGCGCAAGGCCCAGCCCCTGCGCCGTCCCGCCCTCGATCTGGCCGGTGACCGCTTGCGGGTTCATCGCCGCGCCGACGTCCTGAGCGGTGCCGATCCACACGACGCGCGTCAGGCCGAGCTCGACGTCGACCTCGGCGACGACGCGCATGGCGGCGCACGCATAGGCGACGTGGGAGCGCTCCCCGGTCACCTGGCCTGTCTCGGGGTCGAGCGGCGTCGTGCGGGGATGGCGGTAGGTGCGCTCGACATCCACATCGCGGCCGCCGGTCCGCTCACGCTCCTCGAGGGCCGCGCGGCACGCGTCCCGGACCGCGCCCGACGCCATCCAGGTCATACGCGACGCGGACGCAGAGCCCGCCGAGGCGACGGTTGCGGTCGTGTGGGGCGCGAGCACGACGTCGTCGGTCCCGAGCTCTGTGCGCGCGACCTGGAGGATC
The DNA here is from genome assembly GCA_036377995.1 of Gaiellaceae bacterium. Lineage (GTDB taxonomy): Bacteria > Actinomycetota > Thermoleophilia > Gaiellales > Gaiellaceae > 3-1-20CM-4-69-9. Next base: position 9,181 of record DASUXI010000122.1, on the reverse strand, counting down.
ACCCCGGCCACGCCCTGGCCGACCTCCGCCGCGGCGCAGTGCACCTCGGCGCCGCCGTCGGCGCGCATCTTCACCCGCGCAGCTGTGAAGTCGTCGAAGCCCTCCGAGTAGCCGATGTTCTTGAAGCCGACCGCGAAGCCGACTCCGCGCTTCACTCCCTCCCCCCGCGTCGTGTTGCCCGAGCCGCCGGGAAGCCTGATCGGATCACGCGGCAGCTCTTCCGGCGCCGGGGTGGGCATCGCCGCGGCGCGGCGGATGACGTCGGCCACAGGCAGGGTGCCCGTGACCTTCTGGCCCGTGGGCAGCGATCCGCCGGGCCCGAGCGCGTTGAGCAGGCGCAACTCGATCGGGTCGATGTCGAGCTCCTGTGCGAGCTTGTCCATCTGAGCCTCGTGTGCGAAGCACACCTGCACCGCGCCGAAGCCGCGCATCGCCCCGCACGGCGGGTTGTTCGTGTACACGCAGGTGCTCTCGACCAGCGCGTTCTCGACCGAATACGGGCCGCAGGCGAACGACGCCGCGTTGGATGTCACCGCGGTCGAGCTCGAGGCATAGGCGCCGCCGTCGAGCAGGATGCGCACCCGGACGTTGACGAGCTTTCCGTCCTTCGTCGCGCGATGCTCGGCCCAGATCTTCGCGGGATGCCGATGGATATGCCCGACGAACGACTCCTCGCGGCTGTAGACGATCTTCACCGGGCGCTTCGTGTGCAGCGCGAGCAACGCGCCGTGAATCTGCATCGAGAGGTCCTCGCGCCCGCCGAACGCACCGCCGACGCCGGCGAGGTGTATCCGGACCTGCTCGGGCCTCAGGTCGAGGCACGGTGCAACCTGGTCGCGATCGACATGGAGCCACTGGGTCGCGACGTAGATGTCGACGCCGCCGTCGCCGTCGGGCACCGCCAGCCCCGACTCCGGCCCGAGGAAGGCCTGGTCCTGGACTCCGACCTCGTACACGCCGGACACCGAAACGTCGCCTTCCGCATCGGGATCGCCGTGTCGGATGACCAGCGAGCGCACGATGTTCGGCCTCGGGTCGTCCCGATATCCATGTCCCGCCGTGGGCCGCCCGGGATGCAGCGGCTCCTCCTCGGTCGCGCGCTCGGGGTCGACGACCGGAGGAAGCGGCTCGTACTCGACGCGGATGCGCTCCGCCGCGCGCCGCGCCTGCTCCGGATGCTCCGCGGCGACGAGCGCCACCGGCTCGCCGAAGTAGCGCACACGGTCGACGGCAAGGACGGGCTGGTCCGCGAACTCCAGGCCGTACAGCTTCGTGCCCGGAACGTCCTCGTGGGTGAGGACGGCGTGCACCCCGGGCATCGAGAGCGCCCCGGCAATGTCGATCTCGAGGATGCGCGCGTGCGCGTGCGGGCTGCGCAGCGTGTGGCCCCAGAGCATCCCTGCCGCCGAGAGGTCGCTCGAGTAGGCGAACTCCCCCGTGACCTTCGGCACGCCGTCCTCGCGCGGGACGATCTCGCCGACGCGCCCCAGTTCGAGCTTCGGGACAACGGCCCGGCTCAGAGCGTGCCTCCCGTGCTCCGGACCGCGTCGAAGATCTTGGCGTAACCGGTGCAGCGGCAGAGATTGCCGGACAGCGCCTCTCGGATCTCGTCGTCGCCGGGATAGGCGTTCTTCCCGAGCAGGTCGGCCGCGGCGACGACGAGCCCGGGAGTGCAGAAACCGCACTGGACCGCCCCGGCGGCGACGAAGGCCTCCTGCACGCGATGGAGCCTGCCGTCCTGCGCCAGGCCCTCGACCGTGACGACCTCGTGTCCCGCTGCCTGGGCGGCGAGCACGAGACAGGAGCACACGAGCTTCCCGTCGAGCAGCACCGAGCACGACCCGCACTCGCCCTGCTCGCACGCGTTCTTCGAGCCCGGCAGGCCGAGTCGCTCGCGGAGCGCGAAGAGGAGGCTCTCGCCCTCCCAGACGTCAGTCTCGTGCGTTCCGCCGTTGACGCGGAGCGAGATCCTCATGCGAGGCAGCGCTCCAGCGCGCGGCGCGTCAGGACCCGGAGCGCGTGCCGGCGGTAAGCCGCGGTTCCACGCACGTCGTCGATCGGGACGGCCACCTGCACGACGCGGTCGGGGAGCGTCTCGGCCTCTCCGATGCCGGCGCTCACGAGCCCCGGAACCGGGCCGGCAGAGCCGAACGCCGCGCGGATCTCGTCTCCGACTCGCACGGCGAGGGAGACGACCGCGATCACCATCGCATTCCGCGGCCCCACTTTCATGAACGTCTGCCGACTTTCGCCGGCTTCGACGGAGACCCCGAGGATGAGCTCGTCGTCGGCAAGGGTGTTTCGCTTCGGCCCGACGACGAACTCCCGCAACGGGAGCTCCCGCTCGCCGCGCACGCTCGCAAGCTTCACCGTGGCGCCGCACACGAGCAGCGGCGGAAGCGCATCCCCGGCGGGCGACGCCGTCCCGAGGTTGCCGCCGATCGTGCCGCGATTTCGAATCTGCGGGCCTCCGACGGTGCGGGCGGCCTCCGCCAGCGCAGGCAGAAGCCCGGCGAGCGGCGCTTCCGTCGCCTCGGCGTACGTGAGGCCCGCGCCGAGCCACACCGAGCCGTTCCGCCGCGACCAGCCGCGCAGCTCGGCGACCTCGTTCAGGTTGAGGAGCGCCGCCGGCCGCGCGCGGTCGAAGTTGAGGTCGACCATGACGTCCGTCCCACCCTGGATCGGCACGGCCTCGGGCCGTTCGGCCTTGAGGCGCAGCGCGTCCTCCAGGGTACGCGGGGCCAGCACGTCCATCGCCGAAGCCTAGTCCGGCGTCGTGAGAGGATTTCCGGGATGCACGTGGAGCTCAGCCGCCGGCTGGCGGTCGCACGAGGGGACGAGCCCGCCGACGTCGTCGTCCGCGGCGGCCGAGTGCTGTCCGTCTTCACGCGCGAGTGGCTGGAGGTCGACGTCGCCGTCGCGGACGGGTGGATCGCGGGGCTCGGCGACTACGAGGGCAACGAGGTCGTCGACGCGGGCGGCCGCTACGTCGTTCCGGGGTTCATCGACGCGCACATGCACCTCGAGTCGACGAAGCTCCTGCCCGACGAGTTCGCGCGGCTCGTCCTGCCGCTGGGGACGACCGCGGTCGTCCTCGACCCGCACGAGCTGGCGAACGTGCTCGGAACGGACGGCGTCCACTGGCTGCTCGACGTCTGCGACGGACTGCCGCTCGATTTCTACTTCATGGCTTCGTCCTCGATTCCGGCGTCCGAGTTCGAGTCACCTCGCCGCCCTCTGCTCGCCGGAGACCTCGAGAGCCTGCTGCGGCGCAGCCGCGTGCTCGGGCTGGCGGAGATGATGAACTTCCCCGGCGTCGTGCACGGCGACCCGCACGAGCTCGAGAAGCTGGACCTGGCAGCGGCCGTCCACGTCGACGGGCACGCGCCCGGTCTCCTCGGCAAGCAGCTGAACGCCTACGCCTCGGCCGGAATCCGCTCCGACCACGAAGCGCTGACCGCGGACGAGGGACGGGAGCGTCTCCGCAACGGGATGTGGCTGCTGATCAGAGAGGCTTCGATGGCCCGCAACCTCAAGGCGCTGCTCCCGCTCGTCCACGAGCTCGGCACCAACCGGATTGCGTTCTGCACCGACGACCGCGACCCCGAGGACATCGCCGAGAACGGGCACATCAACGGCATGGTGAGGGAAGCCGTCGCCTCCGGCGTCTCACCCGAGGACGCGATCGTGCTGGCGACCATCAACCCCGCCACGTGGCACCGCCTCTGGCACCTGGGCGCGATCGCTCCCGGCTACCAGGCCGACCTCCTGGTCCTGCCCGACCTGACCGGCTTCCGGCCCGAGCTCACCCTCAAGGCCGGCCGGCGCGTGGAGGAGATCCCCGGAACGGACGTGCCGGAGTGGGTCAAGCACTCGGTCCGGAACCGCCCGGTCGGCGAGGCCGACCTGCGAATCCCCTGGACGGGCGGGCGCGCCCGGGTGATCGGCCTTGTGCCGGACCAGGTCGTGACCGACTCGCTCGAGGCGGAGCCGACCGTGGCCGGCGGCGCGGCCGTCGCCGATCCGGCGAAGGGCCTTGCCAAGATCGCCGTGGTCGAGCGCCACCTCGGTACCGGCCGCATCGGCCTCGCCTTCGTCGGGCGGTCGGGGCTGCAGCGCGGCGCGCTCGCGTCGACCGTCGCCCACGACGCACACAACATCGTCGTCGTCGGCATGAGCGACGGCGACATGGTGCGGGCCGTGGAACGGCTCGGCGAGCTCGGCGGCGGCATCGTCGTCGTGGACGACGGGGAGATCAACGCGGAGCTGCCCCTCCCGGTCGCGGGTCTCCTCGCGGACGCGCCGCTCGCCGAGGTGATCCGGCGGAGCCTCGCGTGCAACGACGCGGCGCGCGCGCTCGGCTGGTCGGGTGCGACGCCGTTTCTGACTCTCGCGTTCCTCGGGCTGTCGGTGATCCCGAGCCTGAAGATCACGGACCGCGGGCTCGTGGACGTCGACCGCTTCGAGCTCGTTCCGCTGCGGGTGTGAGCACCCTCTACGCCAACGCGCACGTCGTGACGATGGACGACGACGCGAGCGAGCACCAGGGCGGGTGGATACTGGAGGAGGACGGTCTCGTCGCCGCGGTCGGTTCCGGCGAGCCGCCCGCCGCGGCCGACACCGTCGACCTCCGGAGCGCCGTGGTGACACCCGGGCTCGTGAACACGCACCACCATCTGTGGCAGAACCTCACGCGCGCCCGGGCGCAGGAGGAGAACCTGTTCGGATGGCTGCGCGCCCTCTACCCGGTGTGGGCCGCGATCGACGAGGAGGCGGAATACGCGGCCGGTCGGGCGGGCCTCGCGGAACTCGCCCTCTCGGGCTGCTCGACCGTCTTCGACCATCACTACCTCTTTCCGCCGGGCACGACCGGCCTGCTGGAGGCGGAGATCCGCGCGGCGCGCGAGCTCGGCGTGCGCATCGTCGCTTCGCGGGGCTCGATGGACCTCGGGCGGTCGGCGGGAGGTCTGCCGCCCGACTCGGTCGTCGAAGAACGCGACGACGCGCTCGCCGCCACGGAGCGCGCCGCCACGCTGGCCGACGGAGACCTCGTCGAGATAGCCGTCGCGCCATGCTCGCCTTTCTCGGTCACGCGCGAGCTGATGGCCGAGTCCGCCGAGCTCGCGCGCCGGCTCGGCCTTCGCCTGCACACCCACCTGGCCGAGACGGTCGAGGAGGAGGAGTACTGCCGTGAGCTCTACGGCTGCACTCCGGTCGAGTACCTCGAGCAGCTCGGCTGGCTCGCGGACGACGTCTGGTGTGCCCACTGCGTCCACCTGTCGGACGAAGACGTCGCGACATTCGGCGCGCGCGGCGTCGGCGTCGCGCACTGCCCGACCTCGAACATGCGCCTCGGCGCGGGCATAGCGCGCGTCCGCGACCTGCTCGATGCAGGCGTCCGTGTCGGCCTCGGCGTCGACGGCACGGCCTCGAACGAGCGCGGTGACCTGTTCCTCGAGGTGAAGCAGGCGCTACTCGTCGCGCGTGCGCGGGGTGGGCCGGCGGCGATGACCGCGCGTGGCGCCCTCCGGCTCGGCACGCGGGGAGGCGCGGCGGTGCTCGGACGGGACGACATCGGGGAGCTCAGTCCGGGCAAGCGGGCCGATTTCGCCGTCTGGAGAACTGACGTCCTGGAGCTCGGGGGCGCCGACGACCCGGTCGCGGGCCTCGTCCTCTCCGGGCCGCATCGAGTCGACCGGCTCTACGTCGGGGGCGTCGAGGTCGTACGAGACGGTCACCTGACGAGGGCGGACGAGACCGTGCTCGCGCGCAAGCAACGGCTTCAGGCGCAAAGATTCGCCGGATGAGCATCTCGCTCTCGACCCACGTCCTCGACGTCGAGCGCGGACGGCCTGCAGCCGGAGTTCGCGTCGAGCTCTTGCGGGGTGGGGAGCAGGTCGGGCTCGGCGAGACCGACTCCGACGGTCGCGTCACCGACCTCGCCACCTCGCTGGACCCCGGCGCGTACCGGCTCGTGTTCACGCCGCCCTCGCCGTTCTTTCGCAGAGTCGAGCTCGAGCTCGCGCTCGAGGACGGCCACTACCACGTGCCCCTGCTCGTCTCCTCCTACTCGTGCGCGACCTACCGCGGCACCTAACGGCCGACGAGCTGGCGGAGCTGTTCGAGGGCCGGACGGAGCTGGTAGAGAGGCTCGCCAGGCAAGACAACCCTCTCGGCTCGGCGCGCGACGTGATCGCCGAGCTGACAGAGGACGAGAAGCTCGAAGCGCTGAACGCCCATCCGGCAATCGGCGGAAAGAGCCTCTCGTCGCGCTCAGCCGCCGAGCAGGGGGCCGGCGATGACCCCGCGGTGCTGACCGAGCTCGCGTACCAGAACCAGGTCTACGAGGAGAAGTTCGGCTTCCGGTTCGTCGTCTTCGTCAACCGCCGTTCGAAGGAAGGGATCCTCGAAGTCCTCCGCGCGCGGCTCGAAAGGACGCGCGAGGAAGAGCTCGACACCGCGCTCGAGGAGCTCGTCGCGATCGCGGAGGACCGTTGGCGTCGCTCCTAGCGTTCGACGCGTACACCACGGACTGGCTCAACCTGCTCGCGCGCTGGCTCCACGTCGTCGCGGGCATCGTCTGGATCGGCTCGTCCTTCTACTTCATCGCGCTCGACAACCACCTGCGGCCGCCCAAGGACGAGCGGGACGCCGAGGCGGGCGTCGGCGGCGAGGCGTGGGAGATCCACGGCGGCGGCTTCTACAACGTCCAAAAGTACCTCGTCGCGCCGCGCGTGCTGCCCGAGACGCTTCACTGGTTCAAATGGGAGGCCTACACGACGTGGCTCAGCGGCTTCGCGCTGATGATCGTCCTCTACTACCTGAACGCAGACACGTACCTGATCGACAAGAGCGTCGCCGACCTCTCCACCGGTGAGGCGGTCGCGATCAGCGTCGGCCTGCTCGCCGCCGCCTGGATCGTCTACGACCTGCTCTCCCGGTTGCTCGCCTCGCGACCGTTCGTGCTCGCCGCGGTGCTGCTCGGGCTCGTCACGCTCACCGCGTGGGGGGTGGGCCACCTCTTCAGCGCCCGCGCCGCCTATCTGCAGATCGGCGCGATGCTCGGGACGATGATGGTGGGAAACGTCTTCTTCGTGATCATCCCGGCGCACTGGGAGCTCGTCCGCGCGAAGGAAGCGGGCCGCGAGCCCGATCCGGCGGCGAACCAGCGCGGCAAGCTGCGCTCGGTCCACAACAACTACCTGACCCTCCCGGTCGTGTTCACGATGCTCTCGAACCACTTCCCCTTCACGTACGGCCACAGCTACTCCTGGCTGATCCTGGTCGTGCTGCTCGTGATCGGCGCTTGGATCAGGCACTTCTTCAACCTGCGCCACGCCGGGCGCACGGTCTGGGCGATCCCGGTCACCGCGGCGATTGCGATCGCGGCGCTTGCGATCCTGATCCGCCCGCAAACGGAGTCGACGGCGGGCACACCGGCAGTGCCGTTCGTCCGGGTCGCGCGGATCGTCGACCAGCGCTGCACCGCCTGCCACTCCGAGCACCCGACGAAGGTCGACTCCGCTCCCCGCGGCGTAAAGCTCGACACCGCCGAGGAGATCAAGGCGCAGGCCGAAGCCATCCAGGTTCAGGCGGTGCAGACGAAGGTGATGCCGCTCGGGAACGTGACCGGCATGACCCAGGCGGAGCGCAACCTGCTCGGACGCTGGATCGCCCAAGGCGCAAGAATCCCGTGATGCCGCCGTTGCTGGAGATCACGACCGGAGACCTCCGCTTCGTGGCGCGGTTCGAGGAGACCCTCGCCCCGGAGACGGTCGCGGCTTTCCGTCGGATCCTGCCGTTCGACGACCGGATCATCCACTGCCGGTGGAGCGGTGAGTCGAACTGGATTCCGTGGGGTGACCGCGAGCTGGGGATCGGGCCGGAGAACGCCACCTCGTATCCGCATCCGGGCGAGCTCGCGCTCTATCCCGGCGGCCAGAGCGAGACCGAGCTGCTCTTCCCTTACGGCTACTGCTCGTTCGCGTCGAAGGCCGGACAGCTGTGGGCGAATCACTTCGCAACACTCGTCGAGGGACGGGAGCAGCTGATCGAGCTCGGCCGCCGGACGTTGTGGGAAGGCGCGCAGGCGATCGCGTTCAGAGAGCTCTGAGCGCTCCGGCGAGCACATCGACGGCGAGCTCGACGTCCCCGGAGGACGATTCCTCTTCCGGGGAATGACTGACGCCGCCGTTAAGGCTGCGCACGAAGAGCATGCCCGTGGGAACGCCCGCGGCCGCGAGCACGGCGGCGTCGTGACCGGCTCCTGACGGAAGCTCCACGACGGGTAGGCCGAGACGCTCGACCTCGGCGCGGAGCGCCCCGCGCGGGCCCTCGGCCATCCGAACAGGGGCGAGCATCGGCTGCACGTCGAGCTCGAGCACACGGAGCAGGGCGCCCAGACGATCCAGGTCCGGAGCGCGGGCGTCGACCGTGACTCGAACGCGGCCGGGGATCACGTTCGCCGCGTCCGGCTCGGCCTCGATCCGTCCCACCGTCGCGACGGCTCCGTCGATCTCAGCCGCCGCATCCCGGACGCGCAGGACGTACTCGGCAGCCGCGCAGAGCGCGTCGCTACGACCGGCCATCGGCGTCGTCCCCGCGTGGCCCGCGACCCCGTCGAAGACCCGCTCGCCGTGTGCCATCGCGGTGATGGACGTCACGATTCCGAGCGGCGCGTCCTGCCGCGCGAGCACGGGGCCCTGCTCCACGTGCACCTCGAGGAAGGTGCCGGGCAGAGCACCACGCTCGACCGCGTCCCGGCTCCCCACGCATCCGCGCTCCTCGTCGCGGAAGGCGACGACGGCTCCCACCCCGGCCCGCTCGACGGCCTCGATCCCGGCGACGACGCCGAGCGCCCCGTCGAACTTGCCTCCCTGAGGAACGGAGTCCAGGTGCGACCCCGTCCAGATTCGCGCATCGCCGGTGCGGCCGATCAGGTTGCCCGCGGGGTCGACCTCGACCTTGAGCCCCGCCTGCCGCATCCAGCCGGCGGCGAGATCGTGCGCGCGTTGCTCGCCGTCGCTCCCACCCACGCGGTTCGCACCGGGCCCCTCGCCGATGGCATACAGCTCGTCGAGGCGGTCGAGGACTCGCACCCGGCGCTCGGGAATACGGCTAGAGGCCGAAGGGATTGATCGGCTTCGGGCTGGTCGAGACGATCACGCTCTTCGTCTCGAGA
>DASUXI010000121.1:0-16806 GCA_036377995.1 Gaiellaceae bacterium | reverse complement strand
CGCATTACACGGTGCGCTGCAGAGCGGCGCGCTGGCGACGACGTTCACCGCTTCGCAGGGGCTGCTGCTGATGATCCCGAACATGTACAAGATCGCCGGCGAGCTGACGCCGGCGGTGCTGCACGTGGCCGCCCGATCGCTTGCGGCGCAAGGGCTGTCGATCTTCGGCGACCACTCCGACGTGATGGCCGTCCGCCAGACCGGCTTCGCGCTACTCGCCTCCACGTCGGTGCAGGAGGCCCACGACCTGGCGCTCGTCGCGCAGGCCGCGACGCTCCAGACCCGGGTTCCGTTCGTGCACTTCTTCGACGGGTTCCGAACCTCGCACGAGCTGAACACGATCGAGTTGCTCTCCGACGACGACCTGCGCGCGCTCGTGCCCGAGGAGCTCGTCCAGGCTCATCGCGGCCGGGCGCTCTCGCCGGAGCGCCCGTTCATTCGCGGCACGGCGCAGAACCCGGACGTCTACTTCCAGGCACGCGAGACCGTCAACCCGTTCTACGCTCGCGTCCCAGACGTCGTCGGGGAGACGATGGCGCGGCTCACCGAGCGGACGGGTCGCCGCTACCGGATCGTCGACTACGCGGGGCACCCCGAAGCCGAACGGGTCCTCGTGCTGATGGGGTCCGGCGGGGAAACGGTGAAGGAGACGGTCGCCTGGCTGAACGCCCGCGGCGAGCGCGTCGGCGTAGCCCAGGTGCGCCTCTACCGGCCGTTTCCGGCGCAGGCGCTCGCCGAGGCGCTGCCCGCGACGGTGCGCGACGTCGCCGTCCTCGACCGGACGAAGGAGCCTGGCTCGATCGGCGAGCCGCTCTTTCTCGACACGGTCGCGGCGCTCACCGAGTCGTTCGGTGAAGGCGAGCGGGCCGTGATGCCGAGAATCGCCGGCGGCCGCTACGGCCTCTCCTCGAAAGAGCTCACGCCCGGGATGGTCGCCGGCGTGTTCGCCGAACTGGCGGCAGAGCGGCCGCGGCGCCGGTTCACGATCGGCATCGTCGACGACGTCTCCGGAACGAGCCTCGCCTACGAAGCGTCGCTCGATATCGAGCCGTCGGAGACTGTGCGCGCGATCTTCTTCGGCCTGGGCTCGGACGGGACGGTCGGCGCGAACAAGAACACGATCAAGATCCTCGGAGACGAGGGCCTGCACGCGCAAGGCTACTTCGTCTACGACTCGAAGAAGTCGGGCTCACAGACGGTCTCGCACCTCCGGTTCGGGCCGGAGCCGATTCGGGCGCCGTACCTCGTGCAACAGGCCGGTTTCGTCGGCTGCCACCAGTTCGGGCTGCTGGACCGGGTCGACGTGCTCGGCCCGGCGGCGGACGGCGCGACGCTCCTCCTCAACTGCCCGCGACCGCCGGACGAGGTGTGGGAGGCTCTCTCGCGGCCGGTGCAGGAGCAGATCCTCGCCAAGCACATCGACCTGTATGTGATCGACGCGGGCCGGATCGCCCGCGAGGTAGGCCTCGCCGGCCGCACCAACATCGTCCTTCAGACCTGTTTCTTCGCTCTCTCCGGAGTTATGCCGCGCGAGCAGGCGATCGAGCGGATCAAGGCGGCGGTCGCCAAGACCTACGGCCGGCGTGGCGCCGAAGTAGTCGAGCGCAACCAGGCTGCGGTGGACCGCGCGCTGGACGGTCTGCACCGTGTCGAGTTGCCCGTGCAGGTGACCGCGAGCCGCGGGCTGCCGCCAATCGTCCCAGCCCATGCGCCCGAGTTCGTTCGCACCGTGACCGCGGAGATGCTCGCCGGACGGGGCGACGGCCTGCCGGTCAGCGTGCTGCCGGTGGACGGCACCTATCCGAGCGGCACGGCGGCCTACGAGAAGCGCAACATCTCGGAGCTGGTCGCAGTCTGGGACTCCGACCTGTGCATCCAGTGCGGCAACTGCAGCTTCGTCTGCCCGCACAGCGTGATTCGCTCCAGGTACTACGATCAGGCCCGGCTCGAGAGCGCGCCGGAGGGATTCCAGTCGGCACCTCTCGAGGCCGTCGGGCTGCCCGACACCCGGTACACGCTGCAGGTCTACGTCGAGGACTGCACCGGTTGCGAGCTCTGCGTTCAGGCGTGCCCGGTCGTAGCGCCCGGCGACGCGGGCCGCAAGGCGATCAACCTCGCGCCGCGCGAGCCGTTGGTCGCGGCCGAGCGTGAGAACATCGCGTTCTTCGAGACGCTCCCCGCGAGCGACCGGTCGCAGGTCGACTTCGGGACGGTACGCGGCACCCAGTTCCTGGAGCCCCTGTTCGAGTTCTCTGGTGCCTGCACAGGGTGCGGCGAGACGCCCTACCTGAAGCTCCTCTCACAGCTGTTCGGCGATCGGCTGATGGTCGCGAACGCGACCGGCTGCTCGTCGATCTACGGCGGCAACCTGCCGACCACGCCGTGGACGACCGACGGCGACGGGCGCGGCCCGGCCTGGTCGAACTCGCTGTTCGAGGACAACGCCGAGTTCGGGCTCGGCTTCCGGCTCGCCGCCGACCGGCACACCGAACTGGCCCGGCGACGCGTTGCCGAACTGCGCGAGCAGATCGGCCCGGAGCTGGTCGACGAGATCCTCGCGGCGCCGCAGCTGCGCGAGTCTGAGCTGCGATCCCAGCGCGAACGAGTCGCCGAGCTCCGCCGGCGGCTCGATGCGCTCGACGGGCCTGGCGTCGCCGACCTGCGGAGCGTCGTCGATTACCTCGTCCGGCGGAGCGTCTGGATCGTCGGCGGCGACGGCTGGGCCTACGACATTGGCTCCGGCGGGCTCGACCACGTCCTCGCGAGCGAGCGCAACGTCAACGTTCTGGTGCTCGACACCGAGGTCTACTCCAACACCGGCGGCCAGATGTCGAAGGCGACCCCCCTCGGCGCGGTCGCCAAGTTTGCCGCCTCCGGCAAGACCGTGCCCAAGAAAGACCTCGCTCTGCAGGCGATCGCCTATGGCTCGGTCTACGTCGCCCGGGTCGCGATGGGCGCCGATCCCCAGCAGACATTGACCGCGTTCCGCGAGGCGGAGGCGTACGACGGCCCCTCACTCGTGCTTGCCTACAGCCACTGCATCGCACACGGGATCGAGATGCGAGACGGCCTCGACCAGCAGTACCGCGCCGTTGCCAGCGGTTACTGGCCGCTGATGCGCTACGACCCGGTGCTCCGTGCGGTCGGCGGCAACCCGTTCCTGCTCGACTCGCCGAGACCGCGCATCCCGCTCGCCGCCTATACCAAGCGCGAGCTGCGCTACCGGACGCTGACGAACAGCGACCCGGCCGAGGCCGAGCGGCTGCACGCGCTCGCCGAGCAGGCGGTCGAGCAGCGCTGGGACGTGTACGAGGAGATGGCGACCCGGGGCGCGCAGCACTTCGCAGCGGACGCACGCAGGGACCGCCGGTGAACCTTTCGACGAGCTACATGGGTCTCACGCTGCGCAACCCGCTTGTCGCGTCGGCGTCACCGCTCTCGCAGACGGTGGACGGCGTACGGCGGCTGGCCGACGCAGGCGTGGGCGCGATCGTCCTCTATTCGCTGTTCGAGGAGCAGCTGCGCCGTGAGACAAGTGAGAACGCCCGGTTGGTCGACGCCGGCACCGAGAGCTTCGCCGAGTCGCTCTCCTACTTCCCTGCCGCTGCCGAGGAAGAGGCCGGCCCGCGGCGCTACCTGAGCCTGCTCGACCGTGCCGCCGCCGCGGTCGACGTTCCGGTGATCGCCAGTCTGAACGGCGTCACACCCGGCGGCTGGGCCGACTACGCCCATGCGATGCAGGACGCCGGCGCCGCGGCAATCGAGCTGAACATCTACTACCTCCCCGGCGACGCGCGCATCTCCGGCCGCGACGTCGAGCAGCGACACCTCGACGTCCTGAACCGCGTCAAGGACGCGGTCGACCTCCCGGTTGCGGTCAAGCTCGGCCCCTACTTCAGCTCGACCGGCGAGATGGCGCTACGGCTCGACGAGGCCGGCGCGGACGCACTCGTCCTGTTCAACCGATTCCTGCAACCCGACATCGATCCGGACAAGCTCGCCGTCGTACCGGAGGTCGGCCTCTCCAACCCGGTCGACGCCCGGCTACCGCGCGCGTGGATCGCACTCCTCCACGGACGGGTGCGCGCCTCGCTCGCCGCGACCACCGGCGTCGAGAACCCGGCCGACGTCGCCAAGTACCTCCTCGCTGGCGCCGACGTCGTCATGACCGCTTCGGCCCTGCTGCGGCATGGTCCCGAACACGCAACAGCACTACTCGCCGGTCTTTCCGACTGGATGGCACGCAAGAAATTCACAGCCGTCGACGAACTGCGGGGGCTGCTCGCCGTACCGCCCGGCATGGACGAGACGGAGCACGGGCGGGCAGGCTACGTCGGTGCACTGCGGCAAGCCAACAGCGGCATCTACGGGCCCTGGTGAGCTGAACGCCGGCGTTCAACCGGCGTCAATCCGGCGTCACGGGGCCGAGGAGACGGGGTCGCCGTCGCCACTGCAGCCGCCTCGGCGGGGACCCCGAACCGGAGCAGACGCCCGCCGAAGGCGATCGCACACGCGGCGAACCAGGCCCATCCCAGCAGCAGGCCAGCAATCACGTCGGAGAGCCAGTGCACGTCGAGCAGAACCCGGCTCGCTGCCACCGCGACGGCGATGCCGACTGCGAGACCGGTCAATGCAGCTCGGGCGGCGTGGCCGCGCCTGCGGCTGATCAAGAGTGCCGCGCCCGCATAGAACGCCGCCGCCGTCGCCGAGTGACCGCTCGGGAAGGACGGACCGAGACCGACCACCGCCGCGGGATCGAACGACGGCCGGGTTCGATCGGCGAGGTTCTTGATCGAGAGGGTGAGCACCTCTTCGCCGACGAGCACCACGACGAGGAACGGAAGGATCCACGCGCTGCGCGTACGAATCGTCTCGACCGCCGCAACGATGACGCAGAGGACGACGATCGTCGTGAAGGCTCCGAGTTGCGTGATGAGCCGGAGCCCGTGATTCGAAAGCGCCGACGAGTGATCGTACCCCCAGCTACCGACGCTGCGATCGAGCCGGTTCAGGTGCCCGTTCGTCCGTTCGAGGTAGGCAAGCGCCCCGAGACCGACGCCGCCGCCGATCGTCATCAGCAGCGCGATCGTGAGCGCCAGACCGGTGGCTGTTTGCGGATCGAACCGCGGTGCGATCCTGCCGCGGACCGACGCTCGCTTCGCGACGACCTCGCCGACCTTGCGCCCTGTTTCAAACGCCGGTGCGGGAGATCCGGCCGAAAGCCGCGGGTACCGCCAGGCCGCGATCCCGCTCGCACAGGCGGCAACCAGTGCAACGAGGATGAGAACGAGGAGCGGCATTGGGAATCGCACGCGCAACCGCTTGCTGCGCGACGTTTCAGGATTACCCCGGGTCTCCGCCGGGGAAACGTGTTGAATGGCAACGTTACTCGAGCAGAGGGGTGCTCACGCCGAGGCGCTCTCGAGCGACTGGACCCCGCCCGTGCTCGAACCTCGCCGCGGATTCGCCGAACGCATGGGTGTGCGCGCTGGGAACGGCCATCCCGTCGTCGTCTTCCTCGCAGCGATGCTCGGGTCGCTCGCGTTGATCTCCGGGCTCTCGATCGCACTCGGCTTCCTCGTCACCGGTGTGATCCTGCACATCGGCGGCGTCGCCGGCTGGGACGAGCACGTCGACACATGGCTCGCCGCACACCGAACGCCGTTTCGGACGCACCTATCGCTGATCGGCTCGATCATGTCGGGGGGCGTCGTCCTTCCGATCGTCACCGGATTGACGGCGTTTGCCTCTGCCGCCGCGCGCAAGTGGCGCCTCGCCGCGTTCCTCATCTTCGTCCTCGGTGTCGAATCTGCGTCGTACCGGATCACGACGCTCGTCATCCACCGCCACCGTCCACGGGTTGTTCGACTCGAGGACTTGCCGGTCAACGCCAGCTATCCGTCGGGTCACACGGCGGCTTCGATCGCCGTCTACTGCGGCCTTGCGCTGCTGCTGACCTCGCTGGTCAGGAACCTCGCTTTTCGCATAGCGGCCTGGTCCGTCGCCCTGCTGATCGTCACCCTCGACGTCTCTTCGCGCCTCTATCGCGGCATGCATCATCCGCTCGACGTTGCCGGTGGAGCGGTGATCGGCGTCGCGGCGGTGTGCTTGCTCGTTCTCACCTGCCGGGCCTCGGGCGCCGCCGCGGGCGAGGCGTGAAAGTCGCGGTCGTCGCGAACCCGGCAAAGTCGCTGGGTGGCGGTCTCCTCGAGTTGCGACGCGTGCTCGAGCGCGCCGGAGTGGCCGATCCCCTGTGGTACGAGGTGGCGAGGAGCCGCAAGGCGCCCGCGGCGCTCGAGCAGGCGCTCGCCGAGGGCGCAGAGCTTGTCTTCGCGTGGGGAGGCGACGGCCTGGTCCAGCGCTGCATCGATGCGCTCGCCGGCTCCGACATCCCGCTCGGGGTGCTTCCGGCAGGGACGTCGAACCTGCTTGCGACGAACCTGGAGCTACCACTCGACATCGCGGACGCAGTTGCGGTCGGTCTAGGCGGTGAGCGACGACGTATCGACGTGGGTCGGATCAACGGCGAGCGATTCGCAGTCATGGCCGGGTCAGGGATCGACGCCGCCATGATTCGTGATGCAGACCGAGGTCTGAAGGATCGCCTCGGCCGTGTCGCCTACGTCTGGGCAGGCTTGAAGAACCTGCGCTCGGATCCCTTCGTCGCCAAGGTCAAGGTAGACGGCGTCAGCTGGTTCAAGGGGGACGTCACCTGCGTCCTGATCGGCAATCTCGGCGGACTGTTCGAAGGAATCGAGGTGTTCGGCGACGCGAGGCCCGATGACGGGAAGCTCGAGGTCGGCGTCATCACAGCCGACGGCTTCGCACAGTGGGCACGGACAGCCGCTCGAACGATGGTTGCGGCTGCCGATACGTCCCCGTTCGTTCAGGCCACGAAGGCGCAATCGGTGAAAGTGAAGCTGAACCGGAAGGTGCTGTATGAGCTCGACGGCGGGGACCGGTCCAAGACGAAGTCGTTCAAGGTGAAGGTCGAGCCGGCTGCCGTCACGCTTTGCGTCCCGCGTTCCTAGCGACGTCGCAGCTATCCACAGAACAAAGCGGCCGACAGTCGGCTAACCGACAAGCACCTTGAACCCGTGGTCCCACGCGCCTCGGGCGCCGCCGATCTTGACCCACGCGATGCAGATCGCCTCGAGCTCTCGCGCACCTTCGATACCGCCGAGGTCGATCGGTTCCGGCCAGCCGAAGTCGGCCAGCACATCGCCGACGACCCGCTTGGCGCTCTCGTCGTCCCCAGCGATCAGCATCGTCGGCTTCCCTTCGGCGAAGCTCGGGTCGACGAAGTAGGGGTTGCCGATGATATTGAACGCCTTGACCACCATCGCGTCGGGCAGCGCGCGCTGGACCCGCTCGCCGAGCGAGTCCTCGCCCGTGATCGAGAGCTTCGGTGGGAAACCGCCGGAGAAGTCGAGCGGGTTCATGGCGTCGATGACGACCTTGCCGCTGAAATTGTCGGGGCCGGCCGCAGCGATCACCTCTTCGGCGGCATCACCAAGCACCGCCAGGACAAGCAACTCCCCGTGCGCGGCGGCCTCCGCGAATGTGCCGGCTACAACGCCGGCTCCATCGCCGGAGATCCAGTCGCGAAGCTCGGGCTTGCCCGGGTCACGCGACCCGAGCACCACGTCGTGACCACGACTCGAGAAACCGGCGGCAAGACGCCGCCCCACCACACCGGTTCCCAAGACGCCAACCCGACTCTGCACCAGCCGACCGTCCACGATCGCGTGCTCCTCTCGCCTTACCGTCTCCCAATCTACCCGCGGAGAGGGCTCTGCAAGCGCCGCAGGGCGGCGTCGGATCGACTGCATCGGCTCAGCTCCAGCGTGCGTGCCCGAAAGTCTGCGAACATTGCGCCGCAATCTGCGTATCGGTCAGCACCACGGGGAGGGACAGACTCATGAACATCACCGACAACGGGCCCAAGCCCAACGCCTTCAACCTCGAGAGCGCCACGGTCGAGAACACCGCCTACCGCACGGTCGCCTGGACCGGGAAGTACCTGCAGGTGACCCTCATGTCGATTCCGGTGGGCAAATCGATCGGCCTCGAGGTCCATCCGGGCACCGACCAGTTCATTCGCCTGGACGCGGGGCAAGGCAAGTGCGTCATGGGTCCGGCCGAGGACGACCTGACCTTCGAGCAGGACGTCGCCGACGGCTGGTCCGTCCAGGTTCCGGCCGGTACCTGGCACGACGTCATCAACACCGGCGACGAGTCGATGCAGCTCTACGTGATCTACGCCCCGACCCATCATGCCGCCGGCAAGATCCACGAGACTGCCGAGGACGCGGCTCGCGATGAAGAAGCAGGTACCGACGAACCACCGGCATGGACCGTCCAGCCCGAGAGCCAGGGCGCCGACCGACACGCCTAGCTGGTCGCGCTCGACGGCGAAGCGCTACGAAGCGGTTGCGGGCACGACTTCGGTGGAGGTCGCGCCGGCCTCCCTCAAATACTGGTGCACGAACGCGATCGCCAGGCTGCCCTCGCCTACCGCAGAGGCGACGCGCTTGACCGGGCCCGAGCGAACGTCGCCACACGCGAAAATGCCCGGCTCGCTCGTCTCGAGCAGATAGCGGTCGCGGTCGAGGTTCCATTCGATGCCCGAGCCCACGTCGGAGCCGGTGAGCACGTAGCCGCGCTCGTCGAGTGCGATCTCGGGCGGGAGCCAGCCCGTCTCGGCGTCCGCACCGATGAACAGGAACAGCCCTCCCGACTCGAGCCGCGTCGTCTCGCCCGTATCCGAGTTGCGCACGTCGATCGCCTCGAGCTCGTTCCCGCCGTGCGCTGCGACTACTTCTGTCCGGTACAGGACCTTGACGTTGGAACGAGCCGCGAGCTGCTCGATCAGGTAGCGCGACATACCGCTTCCCTCGGTCTTGGAGAGGGTGGTACCACGACAGAGGATCGTCACGCTACGCGCGTGGTTCGCGAAGAACATCGCGGCCTGCCCCGCCGAGTTCCCGGCGCCCACGACGTGGACATCGAGGCCGTGCGTATTCGGAGCCTCACTGCGCGCGGCTCCGTAGAAGACACCCTTACCGACGAGGCGGTCGAACCCCTCGACAGACAGATGCCGCCACGACACTCCGCACGCGAGGATGATCGTCTTTGCGCGCAGGACGTCACCGCCGTCGAGATGCACCTGACGGTTCGGCGCATCGATGCGGGTGATGGCGCGCGTGACGAGGATCTCCGCGCCGAGCCGACGCGCCTGCTGCAATGCTCGGCTCGCGAGCTCGTCGCCGGATACGCCTGAAGGGAATCCGAGGTAGTTCTCGATCCGGGACGAGGTGCCGGCCTGGCCGCCCGGGGCCTCCCGCTCCACGACGATCGTCCGCAGTCCCTCCGAAGCGCCGTACACGGCCGCTGCGAGACCCGCTGGGCCCGCACCGACGATGATCGTGTCGTACTCCGCCGCGTACGGCTCCGTCTCGAGCCCCAGAAGCTCCGCGATCCGCCGGAGCTGCGGCTTCACCACCGTCTTCCCGCCGATGACGCGGATCGCCGGGAGGTCGTCGTCGGCGGGGACGGGACCGCCCCACAGCTCAGCGTCATCTGAGTCGTCCGGCTTGAGCCAGCTGAACGAGATCTGGTTGCGGTGCAGGAAGCGCCGCAGTTCCGTACAACGGGTGTCCGATTGGCGCC
Source organism: Gaiellaceae bacterium (assembly GCA_036377995.1). Lineage (GTDB taxonomy): Bacteria > Actinomycetota > Thermoleophilia > Gaiellales > Gaiellaceae > 3-1-20CM-4-69-9. Next base: position 7,134 of record DASUXI010000121.1, on the reverse strand, counting down.
CCAGCACCAGGGCGCGAGGAGGCGGCGGCTCGGCCGCGATGCCCTGCAGCCCGCGCGGCCCGCTGATCCGTTCGGCCGCCAGCCTCCCGACCTCCTTGGCGACGTCGGGTGCCACCGCTGCGACCGCGTGGTAGTCCTGCGAATCGATTCGCATGATTCGGCACGGCTCCGCGGCCCGGAACCCGACCGGGAAGAGCGTCCCGAGCACGATTGGAACCTCGCCGAAGATGTCGCCGGGGTCCCGCTCGCCGACAACGCGGTCGATTCCGTCGACGACCTTTACCACCTCGATCCGGCCGTCGAGCAGCGCGAACAACGCCTGCTCTTCGCCCTCGTGCGCGGCGTACTCGCCCGCCACCAGACTGATGTCGGCCGCCACGCGTGACAACCGCTCGCACGCGTGTTCGTCGAGGTCGGTGAAGATCCGAACGCGACGAACGTCGTCCGCGGTCACCATGAGCGCAACACGATCGATCGCACGACGACGAGCGTACTGCGTTGCGCCGAAACGGTCTACCGCTGCGCGCAACTCGTGCGCCGGCGGCCACGCGGAAGCACTCGATCAGGAAAGTGAGCGGGGCCCGGCCGCGCTGGTCTGCGGCCGGGGCCCGATCGAGGTGCTATGCCGAGACGGGTACCGGCTTCGTCTCCGGGGCGGGTGACGTGTCCTCGGGCTCGATCCGAGGCAGCCACTGCAGCCACCTGGGCAGGTACCAGTTCCAGTCTCCGAGCAGCTTCATCGTGGCCGGCAGGAGCACAGCCCGGACGATCGTCGCGTCGATCAGGATCGCTGCCGCGAGCCCGACGCCGAACTGCTTGAAGAACTCCATCGACAGCGTGGCGAAGATCGCGAAGACGGCGACCATCACGAACGCGGCGCTCGTGACGACGCCGGCTGTCGACTTGATCCCGTGCGCGACCGCTTCGTCCATCGTCGCTCCGCGGTCGAACGTCTCCCGGATCCGGCTGAGGATGAAGACGTGGTAATCCATCGACAGGCCGAAGAGGATGACGAACAGCAGGAGCGGCACCTCCGGCGCGATGCCCTGCTTGAAGGCGAGCGCGAGCACGCCGTACGCGGCCGCGACCGACATCAGGTTCAGCACGATCGCCTTTAGTGCGACGACGATCGAGCGGAACGAGACGAGCATGAGGCCGAAGGCGAACAGGAGGACGAAGGCGGCGACGGGCGGGAGGTTCGACTTGAACGCGTCCGCCGCGTCCTTCCACTCGGCCGTCGGGCCGGTGACGCCGACCTCGATGTTCTGCAGCCCGCCGAATGTGTGCGGAATCGTCTTTCCACGCAGCTCGTTCAGCGATGCGTTCGAGGCCGAGTCGGTGCCCGTTCCGGCGAGCGGGACGCTGACCCTTGCGACCGTGCGCGAGGCGTTCACGTCCACGCTGATGGGATGGAGCTTCGCGATCGCTCTGCGGATCGCAGGCGTGCTCACGTCGCGAGCCTTCACGACGACGTCGGCCGGCATCGCGTGCCCCGGGAACGCCTGCTGCATCCGGTCGTATGCCTTGACTACCGGAAGCGACTGCGGGAACGACGAAGGCCCCTCTGGCGCAATGTGCAGGTTGAGAGCGGGCGCGGCGAGAGCGAGCAGCGCCGCGGCGGCGAGGGCTGCCGACAGGGCGGGCCGGCGCAGGACGCGGTCAACGATGGCTGTCCAGACCCGGCCTTCGCCATCGTCACGGCGGAAGCGTCGAGCAAAGGGAACGCTAAGCCGGTCGACCTTGTCACCGAGACGGGAGAGCAGTGCGGGAAGCACCGTCAGCGAGCCGAGCACGGCGACCGCGACGACGAGGATCGTGGCGACGCCGAGCGAGGTGAACGTCGGATCGCCGGTGAGGAACATGCCGGCCATGGCCGTCATCACCGTCAGGCCGGAGATGAGCACAGACCGTCCGGACGTCGCTGCGGCCGCCTCGAGCGCTGCCGACGCGCTGAGTCCCGCCGCCCGTTCCTGCCGCTCTCTCTTCAAGTAGAACATCGAGTAGTCGACACCTACGGCGAGGCCAATCAAGAGCACCATCGCCGGGGCCTGCATCGCGACCGGGAACACGTGGCTCGGAAGCGAGATGAGCCCGAACGTCGCAATGACGGCCGTGAGCGCAAGCAGCAGCGGGATGCCCGCCGCGACGAGCGCGCCGAACGCGAGCACGAGCACGATCAGCGTGACCGGGAGCGACAGCATTCCGGCCTTGCCGAGGTCGCGCGAGTACACGTCGGTGACCGCCTTTGCGGCGCTCGCGTCACCGAACTCGCCGATGTAGAAGCCCGGGTGCGCCTTCTGCGCCGCCGCGACCGCGTCGACGACCGGCTGGATCTTGTCGGCCGCCTTGCTCGTGTCGCCGCGTATGCTGAACCCGAGGAGCGCGGACCGCCCGTTCTCGGAGATACGGCCGCTGGTCAGATGCTGTACGTCGCCGATGCGTGAGATGCGCGCGGAGACGTCGGCGATCGCCGCCCTGAAGGCGGGGTCGCGGGCGCGAAGCGTGCTGCTCTGGATCAGGACGCTCTCCGCTGCCGGCGGCTTGAAGCCGGCCTGGAGGATCGCGTCCATCCGGCCCGACTGTCCGGGGCCGCGCGTGTTCGCGTCGATCTGCTTCATGCCGACCATGCCGCCGAGCCCGAAGGCGACGACCACGAAGGCGAGCCAGCCGAACGTCGCGATCTTCCAGTGATTCGCGCTCCAGCGACCCATCCGAGCCGCGAGGTTTGAGTGTTGTTTGCCGCGAGTCATGATCGTTCCTCCTTCGTTCGACAACGCCTTCGACGCTACGACGGGGTCGTCGGGGGGTCGTCGTCGTCCGGTCGGAATCGAGCCGGGACCTGGCGATGATTCGCGCCTCCTACTCGAGTAGGAGACGCGCCGATCCCAGGCGATGTCCAGGGCCAGGAGGAGGAGGTTTCCGCCGACGGCCGCTCCGACGATGGCGAGCAGCGGTGCGAGCAGGCCGAAGGCTGCGGAGGTCACGTTGAACCCCAGCCACGCACCGACGAGCGCACCGGATGCTGCCGCCGCAAGTCCCGTGGCCTTGGTCCTCGCGGGCCAGTCGCGGTTCACCCAGGCGAAGTAGAGGGCCAGACCGACGGGCAGGCCCACCGAGAGACCCGTGAGCAACTCGTCTGTGAGCGGCACGGTCGGGAACGCGGTCAACGCGACCAGCACACCGAGGAACAGGCCGCCCAGCCCGAGCACTGGTGCGTAGAGCGAGCGCGTGACCGCGCTTGCCTTCCCTCCAAATGCACCGCGGCGGCGGACGCGAAGCGGCATCCAGAGCAGAGACAACAGCGTCAGGCCTGCCAGCCCCAGCATCGTGGCGAGGGTGATCTTCGCGATCGTCCCCTGGCTTGCGCTGGGCGTGAAGTCGACCGCGTTACGGGTGTAAAGGGACGTGTCGACTCGGCCACTGTCGAAGAAGGTGTTGACGAGACGCTCGCTCGCTGCCGGCTCGTAGGACCAGAAGTCATCCGTGTGGCCGAGATTGGCGAGCACGACCTGACGGCCGTTCGGCAGGTGCGGCAGGAGCTCGCGCGCAGCCTTCTGCGGCGGCGTCGCGAAGTCGAGACTGCCGCCGATCAGAAGCGTCTCCACCTTGGAATCTCGGACACGCGTGTATTCGTTCTCGTCCGGGCTCGCGGGCCAGGCGTCGAGCAGCCGTCCGCCGGCCCAGATCAAGCCGGTCCCGGGGCTCCCGATGACCGATCCACGGTCGGCGTGGGTCGAGAAGAACTGCTGCGCGTAGGCGGCGTCACTTCTGCCGACCGCCGCGACGTCGCCCCACACCTGTCCACGCGGGAAGATCAGCTGCGCCATCGTCGACAACAGCCAAGCGCCGCTTCCGTCCCCCTTGGCGGCGGCGAGCAGCGTGTCGATCGTCATCGGCCCGGAGAGCGGGCCTCCGCCGTCGGTGGTCGCGTTCATCAGGCCGAAGAACGCAGCCGCCTTGACGTTTCCCTTCTTGACCGGCAGGAACCACCAGCGCCCGGGAACGTCCTCGAATGCCGAGCGCAGGGAGGCGGCGAGGTCCGGCGTGCGGGCGCGGCAGGACGCGTCCTGCGCGCAGAGCGCGGCGTAACGGCGGACTTGCTCGCCGGTCGTCTTAGCGTCCCAGAGGAAGGCCCCGGGTGGGTTGACGCCGATCATCACGGAGCGGTGGACGCGCTGCGGGTAGCGCCAGGCGTAGATCATCGCCGTGCGCGTCCCGGCGCTCTCGCTGAGCAGGTCGATGCGCTCGTAGCCGAGGGCGCGACGTGCGGCGTCGAGGTCGTCGACGCGTTCGGGAAGCGTGTAGCCGGCGAGGTCGACTCCTCCGTCCCGGAGGCGATCTGCGCACGCCCTGAAGGCGGCCGCATCGGCCCGGTATGCCTTCTGGCTCAGGAAGTCGCGCGCATGCGCGCGGGCCGAGGTGACTTCAGGACAGTCGAGCTTCGTCGAGCCGTCGACGCCGCGGAAACCGACGAGCACGACGTCGTGCTCGTCCGCGAACCGGCTCGCGTCCGCAAAGCCCATGTTCGTGATGCCAGGCCCGCCCTGGAGGCGGAAGATCGGAAGGCCCGGTTTTGCAGAGCGCGCGCGGATTCGCGTCACCGGAAGCGCGATCAGGCGCGAGTGGGCATCGTGTCTGTTCTCGCGCACGACAAGGGTGCCGCAGTCGGCGCGGTACTTGCCGTCCTCGGTCGCGTAGTGGCACTGATGGAGGTTCAGCTGGCCGGCGCGTGCCCCGGAAGGCACCGAGACCGCGTCGCTGCCGGTCCCAAAGTGGAGATAGGCGAGTCCGAGCGCAGTGAGAGAGACGAGGGCGAGGGCGACAATTCGTGCCGGGCCGAATACCTTGGTTGTCGTCGGGGCTTCCATCGTTGATCCTTTCGTCGAGTCCGGTAGCTCGACGCTAGGAGCCCAGCACCCGATCGTCGTCGTCGCCAGGGCGCGTTCGAGGTCGTACCGCGCGCCGATTCGGCGTCCTACTTCGGTAGGACGCGCGGCCGAGCCGGCTGGAGTACGTTCACCGCGTGAGCAGCCTCTGGTCACGAGCGCGCCGATACGGATTCGACGCCCTGATCCTCATCGCGGCAGTCGAGGGCACCCTCGTCGTCATCCTCCGACACGACTCACCGGACGCTCCGCACACGACGTTGTGGTTCGTCGTTCCCGCGACGGCGTTCTTCATGCTTCCGCTGCTCTGGCGCCGCCGCTTCCCGTTCGCGGTGCCGTTCTCGGTCTGGCTGCTCGGGCCGACGCTCTCGTTCGTCGACGGGCGGCTCGTCCCCTTCACGCCGAGCATCTCCGTCGCAGGCATGGCCGCTGCCTTCCTGCTCGGCAACCTTCGCAACGCCGTCGAGGCGTGGCTAGGCCTCGGGGCCGTGGTCGGCGGCGCCGCGATCGTCGTCTACAACGGCCCGAACCACGCATCGGCCGAGCTCTTCTTCGTCCCTCTCCTGTTCTCGGTCGGCTGGCTCGCAGGCTACGCGTTGCGCGAGCGTGCCGACCAGGCCGAAGCCGCGGAAGGGCGCGCGACCCAGGCCGAGCGCGAACGAGATGCGGCGGCGCGCATCGCTGTGGCAGAGGAGCGTGCTCGGATCGCGCGAGAGCTCCACGACATCGTCGCGCACGCCGTGAGCGTGATGGTGCTCCAGGTGGGCGCCGTCAGGCACAAGCTGCCCGATGGCCTTGCCGAGGAGAGCGACGCACTCAGAGGCGTCGAGCAGGCCGGCCGCACCGCGCTCACCGAGATGCGCCGTCTCCTGGCCGCCATGCGCCGCGAGGGCGAGGACGTGGAGCTGATGCCCCAGCCCGGCCTCGATGCTCTCGGCTCACTGCTCGCAGAGGTCGGCCGCGCGGGCCTGCCTGCCCGGCTGCACATCGACGGCGAACCGTTCCCGCTTCCGCGGGCGGTCGACCTCTCCGCCTATCGGATCGTGCAGGAGGGGCTGACCAACGCGCTCAAGCACTCGCGCGCGGAGAACGCGGACGTGACCGTGCGCTACGGGTCCGACGAGCTTCGGATCGAGGTGCGGGACGACGGCCGTGGGGGCTCGACAACCGACGGTCTCGGCCACGGGCTCGTCGGCGTTCGGGAGCGCGTCAAGATCTACGGCGGAGAGATGAGCGCAGGAACCGCAGACGGTGGCGGCTTCGTCCTCAGCACCCGCCTCCCGCTGACCGGCGGCCCGCCGTGAAGATCCGCGTGCTCGTCGCCGACGACCAGTCCATGGTGCGCGCCGGCTTTCGCATGCTGCTCTCTCGCGAGCCGGACATCGAGGTCGTGGCCGAGGCGAGCAACGGGCTCGAGGCGATCGCGAAGACCGCCCGCTTTCGGCCCACAGTCGTGTTGATGGACATTCGGATGCCGGAGCTCGACGGCCTCGAGGCGACCCGGCGCATCCTCGCGGCAGACGACGCGCCGCGAATCCTCATCCTGACCACGTTCGACCTAGACGAGTACGTCTACGAGGCTCTCCGCGCCGGGGCGAGCGGCTTCGTGCTCAAGGACGATCCTCCCGAACAGCTTCTCGCCGCAATCCGGATCGTCGCCGGCGGAGAAGCGCTCCTCTCGCCGGCGATCACGAAGCGCGTGATCGAGCAGTTCACGCGCATTCCGCGCCCTGCGCCCCCGAGACAGCTCGACGAGCTCACGGAGCGCGAACTGGAAGTCTTTCGCCTGATCGCCCGCGGCCTCTCCAACGCGGAGATCGGCCGAGAGCTCTACATCAGCGACACGACGGTCAAGACACACATCACGCACATCCTCCAGAAGCTCGACCTCCGTGACCGCGTTCAGGCAATCGTGCTGGCGCACGAGACCGGGCTCTTCGACGCCGACACACGGTCGCCCACGGCCGGCGACGAGCGTCTCAGCTGACGGCGCTGTCGGCGGTCGTGTCCGCGATCGCACTCGTTGCCTGATCGGCGCGCCAGACGCGCCTGCGGCAGAGTGGACGGCCGATGAGCAAGCCCGAGCCGATCATCGTCCCGCTCCCTCTGCGCGGCGCGCGGGCGGTCGGAGGCCCGGTCGCGATGGCCCTGCTCGGCCTGCTCGTCGGCGTTGCGCTCACAGGCTGGCTGGCCGCAGCGGGCGCGCTTCTTGCCGCCGCGCCCGATCTCGCCGCCTCCCGCACCGGCG
>DASUXI010000120.1:0-4223 GCA_036377995.1 Gaiellaceae bacterium | reverse complement strand
GCAGGAGGAACGGATCCGGGAGGACGCGGGTCTGGCCGTCGACGGTGACCTGATGCTCGGCCATCGCCTCGAGCAGCGCCGACTGCGTCTTCGGCATCGCGCGGTTGACCTCGTCGACGAGCACGACGTTCGCGAAGATCGGCCCGGGCCGGAACTCGAAGTCGCGCTCGCGCTGATTGAAGACCGACAGGCCGGTGACGTCGGTCGGCTGCAGGTCCGGGGTGCACTGGATCCGTGAGGGCGCGGCGCCCTCGATCGACTGGGCGATCGCGCGGGCGAGCACCGTCTTCGCGGTTCCTGGGACGTCCTCGAAGAGGACGTGCCCGCCGCTGATGAGCGCGGTGAAGACGAGCTTCACCTCGTCGCGCTTGCCGTGCACGACGGTCTCGATGTTGTCGAGGAACCGATCCGCGATCGCCGCAGCGCTCTGGAAGCGGCCTGACCCCTCTAGACGGGCAACCTCAGTCGGTTCCATGTACTCCCTCGATTGTAGGTCGGGTGCGCAGCAGCAGACGCCAAGTTGTGACGCTCGCCGACCCGAATTGGTTAGGGATCTGTGAAGGCTTGCCACGGCCGGCGGGGAGTGATTCAGTGCCCGGAGCGACGAGGAGGCTCGGATGGAGATGGCACACAACACCGGCCCGCTGGGCCGGGAGCGCGGGATCGCCTTCGGGATCCTGCTCTACATCGTCACGTTCACGTTCTACGGGTGGTACTGGGCCTTCCAGACGCAGGAGGAGATGAAGAAGCACACCGGGGACGGGCTCGGAGGCGTTCTCGGCCTGGTCGTCTGGATCCTCGTCGGCTTCGTCAGCGTCTTCGTCATCCCGTCCGAGATCGGGAAGATGTATGCCAGGGACGGGCAACAGCCACCTATGAGCGGCTGGACCGGCCTCTGGGTCGTCCCCGGCGGGATCCTGATCATCCCGGCGATCATCTGGTTCGTGAAGGTGCAGGGCGCGCTGAACCGCTACTGGGCCGCGAAGGCTTCCCCGATCTGAAAGGAAACTCCATGGCAGTCACCGTCCGAACCCTCCAGAACTTCGTCGGCGGCGACTGGATCGCCTCGACCGGCGACCGCGCCCGCCCGATCGTCTCCCCTGTCACGGGCGAGACGCTTGCCGAGGTGCCCGACGCCAGCATCGACGACGTCGACCGCGCGGTCGAGGCCGCCCGCGTCGCGCAGCCGAAGTGGGCGGCGCTCTCGGCCTGGGAGCGGGCGAAGATCTGCCACGCGATCGCCGACCTGATCGACGAGCGGCGCGAGGAGTTCGCTCGCGAGTTGTCGCTCGAGCAGGGCAAGCCGTACGCGACCGAGGCGCTCGGGGACATCGACGAGACGGCCGAGAACTTCCGGATCGCGGCCGAGGACGTCAAGCGCATGGAGACGGCGATCATTCCCTCGCAGGATCCAGGCAAGCGAATCCTGACTTTCCGCAAGCCGAACGGCGTCTACGCCGGCATCACGCCGTGGAACTTCCCGACGCTGATCCCGGTCGAGCTGATCGCGCCGGGCATAGCGGTCGGGAACACGATTGTCATGAAGCCGTCGGAGTGGACGCCGATCGCGATGGCGAACTTCGTGCAGATCATGGCCGACGCCGGCCTGCCCGACGGCGTCGTCAACGTCGTCTACGGAGGCGGAGACGTCGGCGAGCGCCTCGTGACGCACCCCGGCGTCGACGGCGTCGGCTTCGTCGGCTCGCATGGGACGGCCGAGAAGATCGTCCGCGCCGCCGGCCTCAAGCGCTCGCTCATCGAGGCCAGCGGCAACGGGCCGGTGATCGTGTGCGAGGACGCCGACCTCGAGCGCGCGGCGCAGGGCGCGGTCTTCGGGGGCTTCTTCTGCGCGGGCCAGGTGTGCTGCGCGACCGAGCGCGTGCTCGTCCACGAGGGCGTGCACGACTCCTTCCTGGACGAGGTCCTCAAGGCCGCAAAGGAGTGGCCGCTCGGCGATCCGTTCGACGAGGCGACCATGGTCGGCCCGATGAACAACGAGCCCACCGCTCAGAAGATGGACATGCATCTCGAAGACGCGGTCGCGAACGGAGCGAACGTCGTCCTCGGCGGGTCTCGCTCGAGCGACCGGCCGACCGGGCTCTACTACGAGCCCACCGTCGTCACCGATGTCGGAGTCGACACGCTCATCAACCGTCAGGAGACGTTCGGGCCGATCGTGCCGCTGATCCGCGTGAGCTCGGACGACGAGGCCCTCGCCGTGGCCAACGACTCGCATCTCGGGCTCCAGGCCGCGGTCTACACGTCGAGCCTGAAGAGGGCGTTCAGGTTCGCCGACAGCCTCCGCGTCGGCAACGTCGTCGTCAACGACTCGACCGACTACTGGGAGGCGCACGAGCCGTTCGGTGGCGCGGCGGGTACCCAGAGCGGATGGGGCCGCATCGGTGGCCGCTACACGATGCTCGACATGAGCGACCTGAAGACGGTCGTGCTCGACGTGGGCGGGCTCGAGTAGGAGCCCGCCCACGTCGTTGTTCCCGAGCCTTACGCTCCGGCGCGAATCGCGAGGTTGACGAGCCGGCGCGTGGACACGCCTGCGAGCAACCGGTCGCCCGGCTTCCTCGCCCGCACGAAGAACACCTGGCTGATGGCGCTCCTGAGGTGCAGCCGGAAGGTCGGCCGGACCACGAAGGTCACGTAACCGTCGGCGCCCGTCGCCTGCTCGGATGGCGTCGTCGTGTTCCCGAACGGGACGCCCACGAGGAAGACGAGCGCGCCCTGCACCGGGTGGTTCTGAGTGTCTGTGACCCGGAACCTCGCGGTGATCGGACCATGCGAACGCAGGATGAGCGGATCGAACGAGACGCGGTCGACGATCAGCCGGTTCGGCAGCGAGACGTCGTTGACCGAGATCGCCGTCCCGCTCGGCGCGCCCGCCTTCGTGATCACGGCGGACGGCGTCGAGCCTGCGGAAGTCGCGCCGAGGCTGTTCCTGGCCGTTACCCGCACGCGCATGGTGTGACCGATGTCGGCGGCCGACAGCAGGTAGCTGCTGGCATTGGCCTTCGCGATGTCGGAGCAGTTGCCGCCGTTGCCGTCACAGCGGCGCCACTGGTACGAGAACGTCATCGGCTGCCCGCCGATCCAGGAACCGCGGCTAGCGCTGAGCGTTTGCTTCTCCTGCGGTATGCCCGAGATCGTCGGCGACGCCGTGTTCGACGGCCGGCCTGCCGTCGCGGACGACCTCACGGTCCCCGGCGTCGCGTTCGAGTTCGCGCTCGCGCTTCCGTCTGCGTTGGACGCGATCACACGCGAGCGAATGCGGTGGCCGACGTCGGCCCGGGCCAGCACGTACGTGTTGCGAGTCTCACCCGAGATGGTCGTGCAGTTGATCCCGTTCGGGCCGCCGCCCGATGTGTCGCAACGGAGCCAGCGGTACTGGTACGTGAACGGCGCCGTGCCGGACCAGGTTCCGTTCGAGGTTCTCAGCGTCTCGCCCTGGACGGTCGTGCCGGACACCACCGGCTCGCCGACGTTCGCCGGCGCGGTCTGGGCCACCGCGGAACCGGCGCCCGGCAGCAGCAACGCGGCCGCTGCCGCCCCGGCTACCGCGGCGGCCGCAAGCGAGCCGGCCATGCGCGAGATGCGATGATTGGATACGTGCCGTGACATCTGTTACCCCCCTCGTTTGCGAACGAGCTGTGGTACTTTCGTACTACGACTAGGTTCGTAATACGAAGTTAGAGGTACCTCCTGTGACGGTTTCGAAACCAACCCCTGCACCGGACGACTACGTGCGTGCCGCGGCGCTGCGGGAGGCCCTCAACTCGTTCCGGCGGAGCAGCGAGATCGTCACCAGCGCGAACGGGTTGACGTCGCGGACCTACCAGCTCCTGCTCATGATCGAGACCGCACGGCTCGGCGACGGAGGCGCAGGCCTGAGCGAGCTCGAAGAACGGCTCCAGCTCGGCAAGAGCACGGTGACGGAGCTCGTGGTGAGGACCGAGCGGCGCGGCCTGGTCCGACGTGAGCTCGACCCGCAACGGCGCGGAGCCATCCTCGTCCGGCTCACCCCGAAAGGCCGGCGCCAACTGGCGAAGGCGGTAGCGGAGCTCGGGAACGAACGCGACCGGCTGATCGAGCTCCTGTCGCGACTCGCCGGCGACGAGGCCGCCGAATCCACCGCCTGACGTCGTACCATCTCGGGCGTGAGCCGTGCCCTGATTGCGGCCGGCCTGGCTCTCCTCCCGCTGGGCGGCAGCCCC
>DASUXI010000119.1:0-2723 GCA_036377995.1 Gaiellaceae bacterium | reverse complement strand
TTCCCGCCGCACGTCGCAGGGAAGGTTGAGGAGGCGCGCGCCCTCTACGATCTCGTCAAGGAGGAGGGTCGCGCGGGAGCGCTCGGCATCGTGCAGGGAGAGCGCGCGCTCGGCCGCATCGAGCACGACGAGGAGGGGCCGGCAGAGGGATGAAGCGCGTCGCCTACTACAAGGGTTGTCTCGCGTCGCTGTCCGCGAAGGAGCTCGACTCGTCGACGCAGGCCCTCGCGCCGAAGGTCGGGCTCGAGCTCGTCGACCTCGAGTCGGTCACGTGCTGCGGTGCCGGTGACATCCACGAGGCCGAGCCCGACTACTACCTGCACCTGAACGCGCGGATCCTCGCCTACGCCGAGGCGGAGAAGTGCGACACGCTGCTGACGGTCTGCAACGTGTGCACACTCAACCTGCGGCAGGCGAACTGGCAGCTGAAGAAGGACGAGGCGCTGCGCGAACGGGTCAGCACGAACCTCCAACGCGTCGGCGCTCCGCCCTACAACGGCACGGTGGAGGTGCGGCACCTACTCTGGGAGATCGCCGAGGGCGACGGCTACGAGCTGCTCAAGGCGGCCGCGCACAAGGGGCTCAAGGGACTCAAGATTGCCCCGTTCTACGGCTGCCAGATCCTGCGGCCGTCGAAGATCCTCGGCTTCGAGGATCCCGACCGGCCGTGGTCGCTCGAGCGGATCATCGAGGCCTGCGGCGGGGAGGCGATCGACTATCCGGCCAAGGTGAAGTGCTGCGGCTTCCCGATCATCCAGGCCCGTGAGGAGACCGCGCTCGGCGAGCTGATCCAGCCGATCGAGCAGGCGAAGGAGGCCGGCGCGCACGCGATCGTCACGCCGTGCCCGCTCTGCCACCTCTCACTCGACGCGTGGCAGTCGAAGCTGAAGGCCGCGACGGGAAAGGACTTCCAGATGCCGATCCTGCACCTGTCGCAGCTGGTCGGCGTTGCCGCCGGGCTGGAGGAGTCGGAGCTGAAGTTCAAGCGCCACGTCGTCTCGATGACGCCGGTGCTCGAGAAGCTGGAAGTCTGACCGCAAGACGTATCCCGGTCGTCCGACCAGTGTGTCGGGCGGCGAGGCCGGGAGATACTTCTCGGCCGAAAGGGGTATCGCTTGAGGCTGCGGCTCGTCGTCCTCTGCATCGCGCTGTCGCTGACGGGGATCGCCGTCGCGGTCGTCGCAGTGACCGATCATCATCGCTCTCGGGCTCGGAGCAACCGCGCTCAGCTCGCCGAGTGGTATTGCACGCACCAGGGGACACGCTGCGGAGGGCCGAGCTCCGTCCGGATGCACGAAGCCTGGGAGAACCGCGAGCTCGGCTACAAGGTGACAGAGGGCACCCTCGCCGGGGTGGTATTGCTCACGGCCGGTCTGATCGTGTTGCCGCGCCGGCGCGCCTGAGGCTCGGTCGGCGCGGATGAAGCCGTTGCGTGGCGTCGCAGCGGCTCTTGGAGGCGCGGCCGGAGCCGCGCTTGGGTGGGGCTGGTTCGAGGCCGGCTGGGTGCGGTTCAGAACGATCGACGTCGCGCTCGCACGGCTCCCGCAGGAGCTGGAGGGCCTTCGGGTCGCGCATCTGTCGGACTTCCACCTCGGGCTGCCCTCGCGCGGCGAGCGGGCGGTAAAGCGTGCGGTCGAGTGGGTCGCGGCGCGCGCGCCCGACCTCGTCGTCATCACCGGCGACCTCGTCTCGCGCCGCTCCGGCGAGCCCGAGCTGCGGGAGCTCCTGGCGGGCCTCGGGCCGTCCTTCGCGGTGCTGGGCAACCACGACGTGGAGCACACGAGGGATCCGTTCTCGCGCGCGGCCGGGCTGGCCGACCTCGAAGAGACGCGCCTCCTCGTCGACGAGAGCGCGACCGTCGAGCTCCGCGGCCGCCGCGTCCAGGTCGTCGGCGTCGATCCTCGCGCGTATCGCGCCCGGAGCGCCCAGCCGTGGGCGCTCGTCGACGAGGCTGCCGACCTGCGAATCCTGCTCTGCCACTTCCCGTACGTCCTCGACCGCCTGCCCCCGGGCGCGTTCGACCTCGTGCTCGCAGGCCACATGCACGACGGGCAGATCTCGTTCCCGACCGGGCGGGGCAAGAAGTTCCGCTTCGCCCACCCGAGGACGCGTTATGCGACCGGCCTGTACGCGCGCGAGGGAGGCGTGATGCACGTGTCGCCCGGGCTCGGCACGACCTTCGTGCCCTTCAGGTTCTTCGCCAGGCCGGAGGCGACCGAGCTGGTGCTACAACCGGGGCGGTAGACCATGGCGTCGATCTCCAGCGACATCCTCGCCCGCTACGCGGCCGATGCGGCTCGCGAGGTGGAGGGGGTGCAGGCCCTGGTGGAGAGCCCGCGCCCGCGCCACAGGGGCGTTCGCGTGGTGGAGGAGGACGGAGTGGTGCGGGTCGAGCTCCATCTCGAGGTGGAGTGGGGGGCATCGATCCCGGCTCTCGGCCGGGCGGTGCAGGCCCGGGTAGCGGAGTACCTGGGTCGGATGGCCCAGGTGAGGCCGGCCGCCGTGGACGTAGTAGTCGACGCTATTGCCGGAGGTCCTGCGTCACCCGCCGAAATCCGGCCTTTGGTCCAGTGACGGCCGCCGGACTTCGTCGCACACTTCACGAGGAGGCATGGCTGCGGTAGAGACCCAACCCGGGTCGGTGGTCGCGATGAGGCGGGTGCTCGCCTACCTCTCCGAGGAGCGGCACCAGCTGCAGGCGCGGGGAGCCGGCCTGGCAGAGC
>DASUXI010000118.1:0-5158 GCA_036377995.1 Gaiellaceae bacterium | reverse complement strand
TCAGGAGGTAGCTGGCGAGCATCCGCTCCGCCCCGAGCGGCACCTCCTGTCGAACGACGAACCAGAGGGCGCCCATCATCACGAGCAGGGCGCCGGTCAGCATGCCGGCGCCGTGGAGTGTCAGCAGCCGGTAGAACCAGGTCGGGGAGAGGTCGTACACCTCGGCCTGTGCCAGCCGCATCGTCAGCCCGGCCAGCCCCATGAGGGCGAAGACGGCGATCCCGGGTCCGGCAAAGAGCCACGCGATCCGGCGCTCGCTGAGGCGCGGCTCGGCGAGGCCGAGCTCGACCGCGCGCGGGTGAACGACGGTCGCAGCCTCCATCAGCGCACCGTGAACGTCGCCTGCATCAGGTGGTGGTTCAGTCCGCAGAGCTCGAAGCAGCGCACCGTGTAGCGACCGGGCGTGTGGAAGGTCAGGTCGAGCTTGTTCGTGTACCCCGGCATCGCCTGTACCGAGCCGATCATGTGTCCGTGCGGGTCGTAGATGGCAAAGCCGTGGTTGACGTCGCGCGAGGTGACCTCGAAGCGGATCGGTTTGTCCAGCGGCAACTGGGACGGGTCGATGATCCACGCGAACTGCACGCCGCTGACATGGATGAGCGTGCGCCCGCCACGACCCCCACCCCACGCATACGGGAGCTGGAACAAGGAGAGGCCGACAGTGAGCACGAGCAGCGCGCAGAGGAACCCGAGCCAGCGCTTGCGCAGCCAGTAGCCGACGCGCTGGACGCGCTCGAAAGGGACATCGCTGACCGTCTGCAAACCGACCGTCACGAACACGGCCGCGATCAGCAGGGCAAGCACGAGGAAGACGGCACCGACTGTGACCTGCAGCTCGTCGTAGCGCAGCATCGGCTCCGGATTTTGACATGCCCCCGCGGCGTCGGGCGCTCGCGACGAAGCACTGATCTCCGTGCGCCTCCGCGGGGAATCCGAGCCGGGGTGGTTCGGGTAGTAGTGGGCAGCGTGCTGTCCTCAGACCGATGGAGTCAATCCACCGCTGAATCCGGTGGACGCTTCCAGAATCGTCTTAAAGGAGGCAAGAAATGACGGAAACGAGCCTGTACGACCGGCTTGGCGGCGCATTCGCCATCGCAGCGGTGGTTGACCACTTCAGCGACGCTGTCGTGCAAAATCCGATTGTCGGCCAGAAGTCAGAGAACCCCGCCCTCCGGGAATGGCACACCAACAACCTGGGGAGACTTGACGGCCTCAAATTCATGCGAACCCTGTGGGTCTGCGACGTTGCCGGTGGACCCCAGCAATATGCGGCCACAAAACCAGGCAGTACTCCTCTCGGTTTGGAAGAAGCCCATCGCGAGCTGAAGATCTCTCCCGCCGAGTTCGACGAAGTCGCGGCTGAACTTGGGCGAACGCTTGACGTCTTCAAGGTGCCCGAGCAGGAGAAAGGGGAGGTTCTGGCCGCCTTTGCCGCACACAAGGGCGAGGTGACCGAGGGCTACTCCCAGTAACCCACGTCGGCGGAGCTCACCGAGCCGCAGGACAGCTTCCGCCGTATCGGCAGCCCCGTCGCCCGGGTTGTCGCAGCATCGGCCTGCGGCTCCGCACCTTTGGCCGCCACGGTCGTAGGCTTCGCAGTGTGCTGACGTGTCCCAGCTGTGGGCAAGACAGCCCTGACGGCTTCCGATTCTGTGGGGCGTGCGGTGCGGCCCTGGTAACGGACGCCGCCACTGCTCGAGAGGAACGAAAGGTCGTCACGGTTCTGTTCTGCGATCTCGTCGGGTCAACGGCGCAGGCCGAGCGGATGGACCCAGAGGACGTACGCGAGCTTCTGTCCTCCTACCACGAGCAGGTGCGTCGCCAACTCGAGCGCTTCGGCGGCACCGTCGAGAAATTCATCGGCGACGCCGTCATGGCGCTCTTCGGTGCGCCGACCGCGCATGAGGACGATCCGGAGCGCGCGGTCCGAGCGGCGCTCGCGATCCGCGACTGGGCTGGTGACGAAGCCGGACTGCAGATCCGGATCGGGATCACGACCGGCGAAGCGCTCGTCGCGCTGGGTGCACAGGTTTCCGCGGGCGAGGGCATGGCTTCCGGCGATGTCGTCAACACGGCGGCCCGTCTCCAGTCTGCTGCGCCGGTCAATGGAATCCTCGTCGACGAGACGACCCGTCGGGCCACCGAGCGGTTGATCGAATACGGCGAGCAGTGCGAGGTTGCCGCGAAAGGCAAAGCGACCGCCGTCCCGGCCTCGGAGGCCCTCCAGGCCCGGGCGCGCGTCCAGGTAGACCCGGCGGGAAGTGGGCCTCTCGTGGGACGCGAGGAGGACCTCGATGCTCTGGTCGCGGCGCTTCGGCGCGTGCGGGACACTCGCGAGCCGCAGTTGGTCACTCTCGTGGGGGTGCCGGGAATCGGCAAGAGCCGCCTGGTCTACGAGCTGTTCAAGGCAATCGAGAACGGGGGCGAGCTCACCTTCTGGCGTCAGGGTCGCTCGCTTCCGTACGGGGAAGGCGTCAGCTTCTGGGCGCTCGGCGAGATCGTGAAAGCGCAAGCGGGCGTGCTCGACACGGACGACGAGGCGGTCGCCGCCACAAAGCTGCGGAACACGGTCTCGGCTCTCTTTTCCGAGGACGCCGACGTGCAGTGGCTCGAACGGCATCTCCGTCCACTCGTCGGTGTCGAGGGCCGTGACGAGCTCGGCGCCGACCGTCGCGAAGAGGCGTTCGCGGCGTGGCGGCGTTTCTTCGAGGCCCTCGCGGAACAGCGGCCGCTCGTCCTTGTGTTCGAGGACCTGCACTTCGCAGACGACGGCCTGCTCGACTTCGTCGATCACCTCGCGGACTGGGCGAGCGGTGTGCCGATCCTCGTCGTCGTCACCGCACGACCCGAGCTGCTCTCGCGCCGGCCCGGCTGGGGCGGCGGCAAGGCAAACACGGTCACGCTTTCGCTGACGGCGCTTTCAGATGACCAAACCGCCCAACTGATGCACTTGTTGCTCGAGCGACCGGTTCCTCCAGAGGTGCAGGAGGTGCTCCTGGCGCGAGCCGGCGGAAACCCGCTTTACGCCGAGGAATTCGTGCGCATGCTGTCAGAGGGTCGCCGTCCCCAGGATCTTCCGGAGAATGTGCAGGGCCTCATCGCTGCCCGCATCGACGGCCTTCAGCCGGACGAGAAGGCGCTCCTGCAGAATGCAGCCGTCCTTGGCGCGGTCTTCTGGTTGGAGGCCGCGGTCGCGCTTGCCGGGATCGACGACGCGGCAGGCGAGCAGCTGCTGCACGCGCTCGCGCGAAAGGAATTCGTGCGCAGGGAGCGGCGGTCGTCTGTGGAAGGCGCGGCCGAGTATGCGTTCCGCCACCTGCTCGTCCGTGACGTGGCGTACGGCGAGATCCCGCGCGGCGCGCGTGCGGAGAAGCATCGCCTTGCAGCCAAATGGCTTCACGCGCTCGGCAGGCCCGCCGATCACGCCGAGCTGCTCGCGCACCATTACCTGAGCGCACTCGACCTGTTGCGGGCTGCGGGCCGACCCACCGCCGACCTCGAGGAAGCCGCCGTGGTGGCTCTGCGCGATGCCGGGGACCGCGCCTTTGCGCTCAACGCCTACACCGACGCGGCTCGGTACTACGGTGACGCCCTCGAGCTGTCGGCCGAGGCCGCCCGCGGTCCGTTGCTGCTGCGCTACGGCCGGTCGCTTTCACTCGCCGGGGACGGACGCTTCGAGGCCGCCCTCGTCGACGCTGCCGAAGCCCTTCAGCGCGCGGGCGATCACGAGTCCGCTGCGGAGGCGCATGCGGTTCTGACGGAGGCTCTGCAGCAGCAAGGAGAACGTGACCGCGCCTTCGAGCACATCGAAAGGGCCGTCGACCTCGTCCGGGACGCCCCACCTTCCGCTGCGAAGGTGAAGGTGCACGCGGAATGGTCGCGGCTGCTCGTGCTCGCTGGGAATTACCGCTACGGGATGGCGATCGCGCAAGGCGCGTACGAGGAGGCCGAGGCGCTCGGTCTCGCCGAGCTGGCCGCGCGGACGTTGGGCAACGCGGCAGTGGCGAGATCGCGGCTCGGCGACCACGTTGACGCGATTCCGGAGCTCGAACGCAGCATCGAGTTGGCACTGTCAGTCGGCTCCCCGGAGGCAGCCCGTGGGTACCACAACCTGTACGTGCCTCTCTGGTGGCTCGGAGAGCTCGATCGCGCGGTGGCAGCATGCGAGCAGGCGGTGCTCGTGAGCGAGCGGCTCGGCGCCGTGCTCCAGGGGCGCTCGAGCAGGGCCAATCTCAGTTGGCTGCGCTACCACACGGGCGACTGGGACGAGGCGCTTGCGGGAGCGAACGCCGTCATCAGCGAGTCCGAAGGGGGTGCAGCGACGTACTTCGAGTACCAGCTCCGCCTTCTGCGCGCACGCATCGCCCTCGCCAGGGGGCAATCCGAGAGGGACGTCCTCGTCGACGTGTACCGGGCGACCGAAGTCGCTCGCGCGGTCAAGGATCCCCAGGCCGTGTTGCAAGCTCTCGCGCACGCGGCGGTCGTCGCGGTTCAACTCCGCCGTTTCGACGAGGCGCAGGCGACCGCGGAAGAGCTCGTCGCACTCTTGACGGCCGGGTCACACGGGAGTGCCGTTCTGGGTGTGCTCGAGGTCGCATCAGTCGCAGAAACGCTCGGATTCGCCACGATTCTCCGGGAAGTGCTCGAGGCCGAGCAGAGCCTGACGGACGTCTGGCGTCTACCGTTTACGGCCGTACTGGACCAGGACTACGCTCGTGCGGCGGCTTTGTTCGCGGAGCTGGGCTACATCGACGAAGGCATGATGCGGCTGAAGGCGGCCGAACAGGCCCTGGAGTCGGGCCGTGCCGGCGAGGCCGAAGAGCAGCTTCAGGGCGCTCTCACGTTCTTCCGTCGGCTCGGCGCGACGCGCTACATCCGTGAGGCAGAGGCGTTGCGGGCGGCAGCGGTTGTGAGCGGCACATCTGTCAGTCAGTAGGCATCGCGGTCGACCCGCCCTGAGAACGGGAGCGACGGGACTCGAACGCGCGCCGCTGGCCGTTGCGTCAACAGGTGGTAAGTTCGGCGCCTCCGGTCACGTCGATCCCCGCGTTGTTGCTCTACCAACCCGTGCTCGACGACCCAGTCGGCTACATCGCCGGCGCCGGGCAGAACAACCGGATCGTGTTCGGGGTGCTCCTGGAGCTACTGCTCATCATCG
>DASUXI010000117.1:0-9721 GCA_036377995.1 Gaiellaceae bacterium | reverse complement strand
GCCGCGGTCGTCGGCCGAACGTTCTGGCGCGGCATCCTCGATGCTGTCACCAATATTCCGGACCTCGACGAGGCGCTGAGCATGCTCGAGGTGCGCGGCCTCATTCGGCATGACCACGCCGGCCAAATCTCGGGCGACGCTCAGTTCACCTTCAAGCACATGCTGATCCGCGAGGTCGCGTACGCGACGGTTCCGCGGGCCGCGCGCCGCGAGCTTCACGCCAAGGTCGCACGGGCGATCGAGGGAGCCGTCGAAGGCTCGGCCGAGACGTTTCGGTCGATCCTCGCCTACCACTGGAGCGAGGGCGGCGAGCCGGGCCGCGCGATTCCGTACCTGCTGGCAGCCGCGCAGGCTGCAAGGCGCAGCTGGGCACAGAGCGCGGTCGTCGACCTCTATTCCAAGGCCCTCGAGCTTGCAGAGGACGAGGAGTTGAAGCGCCGCATCCGGCTCGAGCGCGGTCTCGCGCTCGTCGAGATCCAGGAGTACGAACGCGCCGCGGAGGAGCTCGCCGAGCTCCTTCCTGAGCTTGCCGGACCGGAAAGGCTCGACGCGCTCATCTCCAGGGGTCATGCGACGCTCTGGACGGAGCGTGACGAAGAGACCCTCGCGATCGCTCAGGAGGCGCTTCCCCTCGCCCGGGAGCTCGGCGACCAGTCGGCCGCCGCCGCAGCGCTCGCCATGGAGAGCCAGGCTCTCGCCATGCGCGGCGCGGAAGGCGATCTCGACCGTGCCCTCGAGCTCGGCGACAAGGCGCTCGAGGTCTGGGTTCCGGGGACGCGAAGCTTCGACCTCACCCAGCACCTGCACCTTCACTCCGACGTGAAGTACTGGGCCGGGGAGTACGAGCAGTCGGTCGAGCTGTCGCGGAGGACGCGCGCGATGGCGAGAGACGTGTTCAGCGCGGAGAGCCTCCTCCGAGGCGGAGGGTTCGAGGCGCTCGCCCTGGCCGGGCTCGGCCGTCACGAGGAGGCGATCGCGATCTGGGACGAGATGCTCGAGCTCGCCAGAGAGCTCGGCCACAACCCGGCCGCCGTCCTCAACTACTCCGCCCTCGCCTATCGGGAGCTCTACGAGCTCGACGAGGCTCGGAGCCGCAGCGAGCAGGCGCTCGAGCTCACCGCGCACATGACCTTCGGAATGCCGACCCAGTTCGCACGCTCCGACCTGCTCTTCACCAAGCTCCTGGCCGGTGACGTCGGTGGAGCGCAGGCCTCGTGGCCCGCGCTCTGGGAGGGTGCCGAGAAGGCGACTGCCTGGACCACGTGGCTCATCGCCGGCCGGCTCGCCGCGGCCCGCGCCGAGATCGCCGTCCAGGCCGAGCCTGCAGAGTCGGCGGTCGAGTGGGCGCGGCGAGCGATCGAGATCGCCCGACGGACGAAGCGCCGCAAGTACGAGGGCCGCTCGCTGACGTCCCTGGGGGAAGGGCTTGCCCGGCTGGGACGGCGCGACGAGGCGCTGGAGGCATTGCGCGAAGGCGCCGCGATCGCCGACGCCCTGGTCGGAGCGCCGGAGCGCTGGCATGCGCATGCGACCGTCGGCCGTGTCGCATACGAGCTCGGTGACGACGCCGCCGCCGGCGCCGCTTACACAGAGGCGCGCCGCCTGATCGAGGCGTTCGCCGCCCAGCTGGCGCCCGAACGGTCGACCCGCTTCCTGGCGGCTCCGCCCGTGCGAGAGATCCTCTCCTCGGCGGGCACCTGATCGGTGCGTTTCGTCGCGGTCGGGGACGTCTTCGTCGACGTGATCTGCGGACGGGCGCCGCGCCCGGGCCGGCGCGTGCATGCGGATGTCAGCCTGCGACCTGGGGGCTCGGCCGTGAACGCGGCGCTCACGGCCGCCTCGCTCGGGGCGGAGGCCGCCGTCGTCGGACGCGTGGGCGCGGATCGCGGCGCCGAGCTCGTCACCGCCGCCCTCGCGGCAGCCGGCGTGGACGCAGCACTGGCGCGTGATCCCGAGCTGGCCACGGGAGTCGCGGTTGCCCTGCTCGGCGACGAGGGGCCCGGTGTCGTCGCCGACCGCGGTGCCAACGCACGCTTCTCCCCTGCGGACGTGCCGGACTCACTCGACGGAAGCGTGCTCCTCGTGTCAGGCTTCGCTCTCCTGCAAGAGGGATCGGACGCTGCCGCACAGGCGGCGCTCGAGCGTTTCACGGGGGACTGGGCCGGCATCGATCTCGCCTCGCCCGCGCTGGCGCGAGATGCTGACCTCGTCGCGCTTGGGCGTCTGGCGAGCGTGGTGTTCGCGACCGCCGCAGAAGCGAGGGCCGCAACGGGTCTCGAGCCGATCGATGCGGTGAGGGAGCTGGCCCGTTCGTTCCCCGTCGCGTGCGTCAAGCTCGGAGCCGAGGGAGCGCTCGCGGTGCGGGCCGATCTCGTCGAGCGGCGAACCGCTCCCCCCGTCGCCGGGCCGCCGGTGTTCGGCGCCGGCGACGCCTTCGCGGCCACGTTCCTGGTCGCCCTTGCCCGCGGGGACGCCCTCGGAGCTGCGCTCGACCGTGCGTGCGCGGCCGGCGCGAAGGCAGTTCAGGGTGCACGGTCACCCGTGTAGAGCGGCGCGTCGCTGAAGCCGTTCACCGCGGGACAAACGTCCGGTGACGCGTCCAGGTGGTAGAGGTGGCTGGTCCCTCCCAGCGCTCCGGCCCCGAGGTACTCGTTGAAGTCGGGGACGAGTCGACGGATGACGAACCCCATCTCGGCAATCGCGCGCTGGATCTCCCGGGCGGCCCCCGGCCTCCTCGATCCGAACGAGAAGAAGACGGTCCCGTCATGACCGCGCAGCGCCTGCGCCGCGCGGGAGAGAAACAGGCGACCCGCCGGCACGGTGTAGGGCGGGTCGGTGACGATCGTGTCGAAGCGAGACTCGAGCGCCGCGGGAAGGGGGTCGCGCAGGTCGTGCTCGAGGCACGAGACGGGAAACGGAGCCTCCCGCAGCCGCTCCCGGACGAACCCGGTCACCTCCGGGTCGACGTCCAGCACGACCAGCTCCTCGACCACCGGGCCCCGGCCGAAGGCGCGGACGACGCTCTCGATCGCGAGCGAGGTCAGATCGTCGTCTCCCAGTAACAGGATCCTTCGACCGGCCAGCGCGTCGGCCTCGTTCAGCGCGAGGACCCGGCGCAGCTTCGTGCCGACCGTGCAGTGGCACTGGTCGAGGTCGAGGCGCGCCCGCGGGGCCGCCCTCGCGGCCTTTCCGACCTCGGCCGCGACCGGCCCCAGCTCGCCGCCGACAACGCTGCCGAGTCCCGCGCACGTCGGGCACGCCGACCGCCCGAGCTCGAGGCGGCGGCCGGCATAGAGCAGGCGGCCGCCCTGCGTGAGCTGCGCGGGCCGCTCCTCTGCGACGACCGCGCGTTTGCGTAGCTCTCCGCAGACAGAGGCGACGATCGGCACGGGCAGGTTCACGGTCCGGCTGAGCCGGCGCGTCGAGACGGGCTCGAGGCGCGCGAGGGCTGTGAGGATCGCGTCGACGCCGGCCTCGCCTTCCGTAAGCCCGACAGCCGCGGCCACCTCGGTGACGATTCGCCGGTCCTCAGTCAAGTGACCTCCGGATGCGCCGGACGCGTGCGCGCTCGACGCCGAGCTCTTCCCGGATGACGTCCAGGACCACCTCGCCGCGAACGTCCCCGTAGGAGAGGAGGTCGACGTTCGCGAGCGCGAGCTCGGGCCAGGTGTGCAGGCTGAGGTGTGACTGGGCGAGCAGGAGAACGCCCGTGACTGCGCCGTTCGGGAACACGAAGAACTCCTTGCCGACCACGCATGCGCCGCCTCGCTCGGCCGCGCCGAGGAGGATCGCCTCGAGCCTGTCGCGGTCGGTCAGGATCGCGGCACGGTGAACCCACGCGTCCATCGCGTAGAGGCGCATCTCGCGTACTTCGGGATTGGCTCGGAGCTCGACGCTCCGGACGCTGTCGTGGTCGAGCACAGTCTCCTTCGCTCTCGGCAGGCGTGAACGCGCCGCCTGGGCGATCGAGCTCTGCGCTTGGTGCTAGCGGGACGTGCTCGCGAAGAGGATCAGGCGACGCCTGGAAGGGGGCAACGGGACACAGTCATCTGGACGCTCCTCCTTCCGGTCGCTGACCGTCCGAGAGTAGCGGCGCCCGGAAGGCGGCGTCAAGACGAGGCGCCGCCGGCCGACGTCCCGCTCTCGAGCAGCTCCTTCATCCTCGCCTGGGCCTCGGGCACCTGCTTCCGCGCCTGGCTCTTGGCGATCGGGAGCAAGAGCTTGCCGGCGAGGCCGCGCCCCTCGAAGTCGAGGCCGATCGTGACGCGCGAGCGTGAGCCACCGTCGAGCGGGTCGATAGAGACCGTTCCGACTGCGCGAATCGGCCCGTCGAGCACGCGGAAGGCGGACTTGCGTGGAGGGTCGTGCTCCGTGATCTCGTACGTCATCGATCGATTCCCGCCGGGCACCTTGCGCGTCTCGGTGACGCGTGTGCCGACCTGGATCGGGCCCTCGGTCTGCCGCTGCGCGCCGACGATCTCCTGCTGCCACTCTCCGTGCCGCTCGACCTCGTCGAGGTAGGCGAACACGTCCTCCGGCTTCCGGTCGATCTCGATGCTGTGGAGGATCGACGCCACGTACTGCCTCCTTTCCCGGGCTGGAGCGCCGATCCTCCCGCCCCTCGTGCCGGAAATCAACGGAAAGCCGCGAGCTCCTTCGCAGCTTCGTCGAAGACTGCCGTGTGCGCGTCGACGTCCTCGGTGGTCGTCGCCGGCGACATCAGCGCCATGTTGTGAAACGGCGTCAGCAGGATGCCGCGGTTCAGCGCGTAGAGGTGGACGAGCCGGTCGAGCTCGGCGTCGCCCCCGGCCGCCGCCTCGCTGCCGTTGCGTGGGCGGTCCGCGCTGAACAGGTACTCCACCCGGCAGCCGAGCCGCGTCACGTGCCAGGGCAGGCCGTGCCGCGCGATCACGTCTGCGACACCCGCCTCGAAGCGCTCGCCGAGGGAGATCATCCGCTCGAACGCCTCGTCGGTGAGCACGTCGGAGAGCGTCGCCCGCATCGCCGCGAACGAGAGGATGTTGGCGGCGACCGTCCCGCCGATCCCGCCGATGTCGGCGCGCTCGTCGCAGGGCAGCATCGCCTCGAGGCGATCGGCGACCTCCGCCGAGAAGCCGTAGGCAGCCGCGGGAATGCCTCCCCCGATCGGCTTGCCGATCGTGAGCAGGTCGGGCTCGAGCCCGTGCGCCGCCGTGTAGCCGCCCGGTCCCGCGCAGATCGTGTGCGTCTCGTCGACGATCAGCAGCGTCCCCGCCTCGCGAGTCGCGTCGCGCAGCGCCGCGTGAAAGCCGGGCTCCGGCAACACGATCCCGATGTTGGTCAACGCCGGCTCGGCGAGAACGCAGGCGACGTCGCCGTGGGCGAGCTCCCTCCGCAGTGCGTCGGGATCGTTCCACTCCACCACCCGCGTCGTCTCGGCGAGCGCGACCGGCGGTCCGGCGTTGCCCTCTCGCGCGACCACCCGGCCGCCGGCGAGCGTCGCGAAGGTCTCGTCGACCGTTCCGTGGTAGCACCAGTTGAAGACCAGGATCTTGGGTCGCTGCGTCAGCTCGCGGGCGAGCCTGATCGCGAAGCGGTTCGCATCGGTCGCCGTGAGGGCGAACTGCCAGCGGGGAAGGCCGAAACGCCGTGCCAGCTCTCGACTGACCCAGATAGCGTCCTCGCCGGGAAGCATCAACGTGATTCCGCGCCCGGCTTGATTCGCCACCGCCCGCACGGTCGCCTCCGGCGAGTGCCCGGTCATCGCGCCCGTGTCGCCGAGGCAGAAATCGACGTAGTCGTGGCCGTCGACGTCCCGGAAGCGCGCGCCGTGCGCCTCGTCGGCGAAGATCGGGAAGCCGCCGGCCCACCGGACCATCCAGGGCATGGGCACCCCGGCAAGGAGGCTCTCTTCGGCCTGCCGTGCCAGTTCGTGCGAGCGCGGATGCTCGCGCTCGAACCGAGCGAGCTCGCGCGCGAGTAGGGCGGCGGCCGTGCTCACCGCGCTAGTCAATCGAAAGGCTGCGGGCGGCTAGACGCCTTCGCCCGGAGCGCCCGGGTCCTTGATCGCCTCGACAGCATCCTTGCCCTTCTCAGTGAGGCTCTCGTCACTGCTGGCAATGTCCTTCAGCTCCCCGGCGTCCTCCTTGACGCTCTCCATCCCGCCGCGCTTGTCGATCATGCTCTTTGCCTTGTCCTTCAACTTGTTGAAGTCCATAGGGCGCTCCTCTCGTGTTCTGCCTGCCGCCTCGCCCGAGCATAGGCCATGCTCTGCAGGGCCGCACGCCGTCAGCTTGAAGAAAAAGGACGTCAGTGGTCAGTATCCCGCCTCACCCATCCACCTCGAGACCCTAGGGGGCGCAATGAGTGGAATCCTCAAGGAGTTCAGGGACTTCCTGATGAAGGGCAACCTGATCGAGCTCGCTGTTGCCTTTGTCATGGGCCTTGCCTTCGCCGCGCTGCTGAATGCGTTCGTCGCCGACCTCATCACGCCGATCATCGGCGCGATCTTCGGCAAGTCGGACTTCAGCAACCTGACGTTCACGATCAACAACTCCCTCTTCAAGTACGGCTCGTTCATAACGGCCGCGATCCAGTTCATCACGATCGCCGCGGCGGTCTTCTTCTTCATCGTCAAGCCGGTGCAGATGGTGATGGCGCGGAGAACCGGCCGGGACGCCGAGGAGGAAGCGCCGAGCGATGAGGAGCGCCGGCACCAGGAGCTGCTCGCCGCGCTGCGGACGTCGCACTAGCTCAGACCTCGCGGGCCCGCAGCCGGGACGGCGCGGGCCCGCCCTCTCTTCGCTGCCCGCGCTGCGCCCTGTCAGGGAGTGGTGTGAACCGGTGCGCCCGCCGACGAGGCCTTCGAGGTGAGCGCTTGGAACGCGGCCTGCGCGGCGGCGATCGCGCCGACGCCGCCTCCGGTCTCCAGAGAGCGCAAGGTCTCGAGCGGCGCGAGGACGGCATCGAAGGCCGGTGCGATCTTCGCGAGCGCGGGCCCGTCGCAGCGCGCGGCCTTCGCGGCCTGCCGGAGCTCGTGGATCGCGACCGCTGCGGACGCGGCGGCCTTGACGAGTGCCTTGCGGCGGCCCGACGCGTTCTTCTTGAACGATCCAGCGCGGTACGGCTTGTAGATGTAGCGGTAGAACGCGGCGGCCGCGACGCCCGTGTGGACTGCGAACTTCGTCTTCGCGAAGCTGACGTGACAGGCGACCGTGACCTTGCCGGCCGCGTTCGTCGTAGTCGTCGTCGACGAGCCGCCGCAGCCCGAGGTGGCGACGGCGAGCAAGGCGGCGAACGCTGCGAACGCGACTCTCATCGGGAGCGGAATGGTACGGGTGAACTCTCCCCTTGACAACGAAGGTCGCCGTCTGACAGAGTGCCGGAGTCAAGTCCTGTGGGCCCTCGGGTTCGCAGGACTTGGCGTTTGTAGGGGTCTCTTCGGCGGCATCATTCGGGGCACGGATGAGGGCGATGGTCCTGACAAAGCCCGGAGAGCCGCTGTCGCTCGAGACCCTGCCGCGTCCCGAGCCAGGGCCCGGACAGCTGGCCGTTCGCGTGGAGGCGTGCGGTGTCTGCCGGACCGACCTTCACATCATCGACGGCGAGCTGTCGAGCCCGAAGCTGCCGCTCGTCCTCGGCCACCAGATCGTCGGCGTCGTCGAGGAGCTCGGCACCGGCGTGGACGGCGTCGCCGCGGGCGACCGGGTCGGGATTCCGTGGCTCGGCTGGACCTGCGGCATCTGCCGCTACTGCCGCAGCGGACGGGAGAACCTCTGTGACCTGGCCCGCTTCACGGGCTACACGCTCGACGGGGGCTACGCCGAGGCGGCTGTCGCGGACGCGCGCTTCTGCTTCGCGGTGCCGGCTGAGTACCCCTCGATCCAGGCGGCTCCTCTCCTGTGCGCGGGCCTGATCGGGTTCCGCGCGCTCCGGCTCACCGGCGACCCGGAGCGGCTCGGGCTGTACGGGTTCGGGGCCGCGGCGCACGTGATCGCGCAGGTCGCCCGCGCGGAAGGCCGACGCGTGTTCGCGTTCACGCGGGAGGGCGACGCCGTCGGTCAGGAGTTTGCGCGCTCGCTCGGCGCGGAGTGGGCCGGCGAATCGGGGGAGTCGCCCCCGGAAGATCTCGACGCGGCGATCATCTTCGCGCCCGTAGGCGAGCTCGTCCCGGCCGCTCTCCGCGTGCTCGCAAAGGGCGGCGTCGTCGTCTGCGCCGGCATCCACATGAGCGACATACCGGCCTTCCCCTACGAGCTGCTGTGGGGAGAGCGGATGATCCGCTCGGTTGCGAACCTCACGCGGCGCGACGGCGAAGAACTGCTGCGACTCGCCCCGCGTGTACCGGTGCACACGCAGGTGGAGGCCTTTCCGCTCGCCTCTGCCAATGAGGCGCTCGCGCGCCTCCGCGCCGGGACGATCAGAGGGGCAGCGGTGATTTCGGTGTCTGGTTGATCTCCACCGGACCCCCCGGAGGAACCAGCCGCCGGTCGCGGACGCGGAAGCCCGCTGCCTGCAGGAACGGACGGGCGACCTCCATCGCGCGAGCCAGGTTGAGTGCGATCCAGAAGCACAGCGCGGCGAGTGGCAGCTCCACCAGCACCGCAGCCAGGCCGGCCTGCAGGATGTCGGTCGTGCCGCGCGAGGTGAGCACGTCGAACCACGCGTCGCAGACGAGCAATGTGCCGGTGATCGTCGCTGCGACCTCGCCGAAGGGTGACCGTCTCAGGACGGCAAACGCCGTGGAAGCAAGGGCGAGGGAGAGGGCGATGTCGAAACCACCCCAGGCGAACCGCCAGTGGTTCGCGCCGTAGTGCCGCGGAAGCGAGAAGAAGAGCATCGCCGCCCACGGGATCAAGACGAGCGCGCAGAGCAGAAACGCCGGACCGATCCACGGCGGGACGAGCGACGTCCGGTTGTCCCTGTGCAGGCCCCTGGCGGCGCGGAGCACGAGCTCGAGATCGACCATCGCCCGTCACTTTACGCACCGAGCGAGCGGATGCCGCCGGGAAAAGACCCCTACAAACGCCAAGTCCTGCGAACCCGAGGGCCCACAGGACTTGACAGGGCGACTCTCGCACACGCTCCGACGCCTGTCAAGTCGGCCGGTGGCGGCGGGCTCCGGCGAGGTCTATGCTCGCGGCGTGCAGCAGGCGCGGACTGCCACGGGAGGCCAGACGAAGTTCCTCCTCGAGGAGTCTCAATTGCCGCGGCACTGGTACAACATCCGCGCCGACATGCCCACGGCGATGCAGCCGGTGCTCCACCCGGGCACGGGGCAGCCGGTCGGTCCTGACGACCTCTCCCCGCTCTTCCCGATGGAGCTGATCGGGCAGGAGGTGAGCGAGGAGGCCGAGATCCCGATTCCGGAGGAGATCCTCGAGCTGTACGCGCTCTGGCGCCCGACGCCGCTCTTCCGCGCGCACCGCCTCGAGGCGGCGATCGGTACCCGCTCGCGGATCTTCTACAAGTACGAAGGCGTCAGCCCTCCGGGAAGCCACAAGCCGAACACTGCGGTGGCCCAGGCGTTCTACAACAAAAAGGAAGGTCGGACCAGGCTCGCGACGGAGACCGGCGCCGGACAGTGGGGGAGCGCGCTCGCGTTTGCGTGCAAGCTCATCGGCCTCGAGTGCAAGGTCTACATGGTCCGGATCTCGTACGACCAGAAGCCCTTCCGCCGCTCGATGATCCAGACCTGGGGCGCGGAGATCGTGGCGAGCCCTTCGGAGGACACGGAGAGTGG
>DASUXI010000116.1:0-2634 GCA_036377995.1 Gaiellaceae bacterium | reverse complement strand
AAACCCCGGCGCGACCGCGCGAGCAGACCCACCATGCCGGCCAGCGGGAGCCATTCGATCACGCGCGCGACCCAGAAGTGCTCGCGGAGACCGAGCAGAACCTGGTGGAGGTGCTCCCAACTGTTCAGGCTCGGGTTGTGGATCCGGTTGAGCAGGCTGTCGATGCCCACCGCTGTGCGCACCGGCTCCGCGGGCATCGCTGCGAGCTGTCCGAGCCCGCGGTATTTCCAGAGCGCAAGCGTCAGCAGTGCGGGCGCGAGCCCAGCCGCGAACCAGAGCAGGCCGCGCCACCGCGTGAAGACGAACAGCAGCACGGGCGCGACGAGGAAGATCGAGTTCGACGGCTTGATCGCGATCGAGTAGCCGGCGGCGAGGCCCGCTGCCACGGGGGAGTGCCAACCGGTCGTATCGACGGCACGGAAAGAGAAGTAAGCGGCGACCAGCAGCGCGACGGTCGACGGAAAGTCCGGCACGGAAGTGAGCCCGACCAGCTGCGGCAACGTCAGCTCGGTGTACTTCTGGTGGTAGCCGGGCTCGACGAACAGGATCCCGAGATACGGCAGCCCGATCCAGAGCGCGGCCGCGAAGTAGCCGAACAGGCGACCGGCGATGCGGGTGGCGATGCCGTAGACGCAGAGCAAGGCGACGGGAAGGAGGACGAGCGTGTTGAGGAGGACGATGGCGGGCAGCGCCGAGACGAGGTTGGGGCCGGCGATTAGCGCGATCGGAAGGAGGGCGATCGACCACCCATAGCCGACGAAGGCCGGCGGCAAGTGCCCGTGCGCGAGCAGATACGCGCCCGAGTAGTGCCACAGCTGGTCGCCGCCGGCGTAGTAGAGCCAGCCGTTGTGCTTGACCGTCAGCGCCAGGGCGAGAGCCGCGAGCCACTGCACGCCGACGAGGCCCGCCAGCACATGGGCCGGGCGGAGCGAGCCGACGAAGTCGCGCGCGCGCCCGAGCCGGTCGGCGGCGACGTCGAGCGCCGACGCCGAGGCCGCGGCCTGCGAGCTCACGGCGCCGCGCCGGCGACGGCGGCCGCGTGTTGCCGGTACCAGGTGATCGTCCGCTCGAGGCCGTCGCGGAGCGGAACCCGGGCCTCGAATTCGAAGAGCTCGCGAGCTCGGCTCGCGTCGAGGCTTCTCCTCGGCTGGCCGTTCGGCATCGCCGAATCCCACTCGATCTCTCCCTCGAAGCCGGTGAGCTCGGCGATCAGCTGCGCGAGGTCGCGAATCGAGATCTCGTTGCCGGTGCCGAGGTTGACGGGATCTGCGCCGTCGTAGCGCTCGGCCGCGAGCGCGAGCCCTTCCACGCAGTCGTCGACATAGAGGAACTCCCGCGTTGGGGAGCCGTCGCCCCAGAGGACGACACGCTCGGGGCTCTCCAGCATCTTTCGGATCAGATCGGGGATCACGTGTGAGGTCTCGAGGTCGAAGTTGTCGCGCGGTCCGTAGAGGTTCGCCGGCAGGAGGAAGATGGAGTTGAGCCCGTATTGCTGCCGGTACGACTGTGCGCCGACGAGGATCGACTTCTTCGCGACGCCGTACGGGGCGTTCGTCTCCTCGGGGTAGCCCGACCAGAGGTCGTCCTCATGGAACGGAACCTGCGCGAACTTCGGATAAGCGCACACCGTGCCGACGATCACCAGCTTGTCGACGCCCTGCGCGCGGCTGAGCTCGAGCACATGAGCGCCCATCATCAGGTTCGCGTACCAGAAGCGGCCGGGGCTCGCTCTGTTCGCGCCGATTCCTCCCACCTCGCCGGCGACGTGGAACACACGCTCGGGCTGCGTCTCACGGAAGAGCCGCTCGGCGTCCTCCCACCTCGTCAGGTCGTAGTCGGCGCGGCGCGAGACGACGACGTCGTGGCCGTCCGCCTCGAGCCGCTCGACGAGATGCGACCCGAGAAAGCCGGCGCCGCCGGTGACGAGTGTCTTCACGCCGGCGTGCGCGCCTGCGTCAGCCAGTCCACCCGTCCGATCCAGCTCGCGCGATGCTCGGCGTACCAGGCGATCGTGCGCGCGACGCCTTCCTCCCACGAGACGTGGGGCTCCCACCCGGTCTCCCGGTTGAGCTTCTCGAAGCCGACGCGGAGCGCCATCACCTCGCTCGCCCCGGGCCGGAAGCGATCGGGCGTCGACACGATCTCGCGTGCCTCCCAGTGCCCCTGCTCACGGCCGACGCGGAGGATGAGCTCGGCCCAGTCGCGCATGGAGATGTTCTTGCCCTGGCCGTAGACGTAGAGGTCGCCCGGGATGCCCCGTGCCGCGACCATGAGGTGGCCGCGCACGCCGTCGGTGCAGAAGCAGAAGTCGCGCATCGGGTCGAGCTGCCCGAGCTCGATCGTCTCGCGTGTCAGCGCCTGGGTGATGATCGTTCCCGTCACGTAGCGGGGGTTCTGGCGCGGCCCGTAGTTGTTGAACATCCGCGTGACCACCCCCGGCACGCCGAAGGCGTCGTGGTAGTTCATGGTGAGGAAGTCGGCCGCGACCTTTGAGGTCGCATAGACGGACTTCGGGTTGATCGGCGAGCGCTCGTGCAGGATCAGCGAGCCCTCGTCGTCGAACGAGTGCTGGTGCGCGACCGCCTCGCGCGGGTTCCCGTATTCCTCGGACGTCCCCGCGGTGTCGAACTTCTC
>DASUXI010000115.1:0-10427 GCA_036377995.1 Gaiellaceae bacterium | reverse complement strand
GCGATGGTCCCGCACGCGGCGCTCATCGCCGTCTCTGACGAGCAGCGGCGCCCGAAGCCGGATCTGCCGTGGGTCGGCACGTGCGCCAACGCCCTCGACCTCTCCGTCTACCCGTTCCGGCCGGAACGCGGCGACTACCTCCTCTTCCTCGGCCGGATGACGGCCGACAAGGGTGCCCATCGGGCGATTGCCGTGGCCATGGAGCGTGGCCTGCCGCTCAAGCTCGCCGGCAAGTGTCGCGAGCCCCTCGAGCAGCAGTACTTCGACGAGCTCGTGCGGCCGCACTTGTCCGACCGGATCGAGTACGTCGGCGAGGTGACGCACGGAGAGAAGGTCGCCCTGCTCCAGCATGCCCGGGCGACGCTCTTCCCGATCGAATGGGACGAGCCGTTCGGCCTCGTGATGATCGAGTCGATGGCGTGCGGCACGCCGGTGATCGCGACACGATGGGGCGCGGTCCCCGAGGTGATCGAGCACGGGCGCAGCGGGATCATCGTGGACGACTACAGGGAGATGGGCGACGCGCTAGAGGCGTCGGACGCGCTCGATCCCTTCGAGCTGCGTGCCTACGTAGAGGAGGAGTTCTCGCCGGCGCGCATGGTCACGGACTACGTCGCCGCGTACGAGAAGGCGATCGCGGCCGGGAGCACTTAAGGCCAGGGACCGGCGTCTGACCAGCCGTGCCAGCGGTCTGGCTCGAGCCAGGCGCTGACACGCTTCGCATCGCGCCGCCCGAAGGGTCGGCCCGTGTAGCGCAGGGACAGGCGGTCGATGTCGACGAGATCGGTGTCGTCGGCGATCGAGACGACATGGCCCAGCAGGCTGATGTGGCGGTACCAGCTCTTGTTGTCGAGGGCCGTCAGCGAGAAGCGCGGGCTCTTCTCGAGGAACTTGAGCCGGAGCCGGCTCCGGTCCATGTTCACGAGGACGAGGCCCTCCTCCCAGTCGTACCAGGTCGCCACGGTGTGGGGCGAGCCGTCCGGGCGCAGCGTTGCGATCACCGCCGGGTTCGGGCGCGCGAGAAACTCGCTCACCTGGTCGGGAACGGGCACCTTCGGCATCAGGCTGCCTCCCTCCGCTTGTCCCAGTAGCGCTTCAGGCCTGCATAGGACTGCCAGAACGGCATCGCGCGAGCATATGCCTCGGCGTCGCCTCGCCCGTCCGCGTCGAGACGTTTGCGCACGCGGCGGCTGAATTCGTCCTCCGTGATGTCCTCCTCGACCCACGCCGTCCACTCGTGGAGGCTCTCGCGCAAGTCGGCGAGGTGCCGCGGTATGTCGTCGAACACGCCGAAGTGGATCAGCGCGAGCCGCGCCGGCTGCCGGCGCTCGATCTCGTCGATCGTCTCCAGCCAGGTCTCGAGGTCGTAGTCCGGCGGGGGCGTAGGGGGAAGGACGATCGGGTCCGGTGCGATTCGCACCCCGGCCGCGTCGCCCGCGTACATGGTCCCGTCCTCGGCGAGGTAGCAGACGTGATGGCGCGCGTGGCCGGGAGACGGGAAGCACTCGAGCCCCGCGACGCGGCCGCCCACGACCTGAACGTTCTCCGCCGGGACCGGTGCCAGCTCACCCCAGAGCTCGTCGAACGTCTCGCCGTAGAGCCTCCGCGCGCTCGCCTCGAGGCGAGAGGGATCCACGAGATGGGTCGCTCCGATCTCAGACACGTGGACGAGCAAAGCCGGGTGCTTTCGAACGAGGACGCCTGCGGCGCCCGCGTGGTCGAGGTGGATGTGGGAGAGGAGAAGGTGACGGATGTCCGTGAGCGAGACACCGCGCCCGCGGAGGCCGCCCTCGAGATCCTCGATGCACGAGGACGGGCCGCAGTCGAAGAGCGCGAGGCCGTCATCTGTCTCGAGCAGGTAGGAGCCGATGATGCGCTCGGCGCCCTGGTGATGGAGGTCAATCGGGTCCGGGCCCATGGGAGCTCGAATCCTTCCAGAGAGCCGCTGCTCAGGCGTCGGACGGAGTAGTCAATTCGTGCGGCGTACTTCCCCGCACCTCGGATCGGTGTGCGTGCTGATGCCGTTTCCTCCGGCGGGCGTGAGGATGCGACTCGAGGTGGTTCAGCATGCGCACACGCCATTCGGGGCGTGGGGCGGTACAGGCATGGCTACGCCCGCAACCGGCTCTTTCCGCCGGGCCCGCAACGCTGGCGGGTAGCGGTCGACCGCCGCGTTGCTGAGGAAGGGAGAGGAAGGGGAACCATGATCTCGCGAAGACTTGTTCAGATAATGGTCGGCCTGGTCGCGCTACTCGCGGCGTTGACCGCCGGTGCGGCGAGCGGCAGCACAAGCCAGCCGGCAGCCTACAAGCCGGTGATCGGGAGTCCGGTGGCGAATCCGGTCAAGCCCGTTGCCGGCAGGGCTTTCACAGCCTCGTTCAGGGTGACGCGGAGTGACACCGGCGGGGCGCTGACGACGGGGAAGATGAACTGCGATCCCACTCTGGCCGGAAAGCTTCTCAGGCACACCGACTCCTTCCGTGCCGGGATCGTGCGCGTCTCGCTCCTCGTGCCGTCGAATGCGGCCGGCAAGCTACTGAAGATCAAGGTGACGATCAGGGCAGCCGGGAAATCGGCGACCCGGGTCTCGGCCTTCGCGGTTGCGAGGACGGCGGCAAACCCGTCGCTCTCGATCGCCGCTTCGTCCGTAGTCGAGGGGAACGCGGGCACGACCACGCTGTCGTTGCCGGTCACGCTCTCCGCCGCGAGCTCGAAGACGGTCTCGGTCGGCTACGTCACCTCGAACGGAACGGCCACGGCACCGAGCGACTACACGGCCGGCAGCGGGACGCTTACGTTCCAGCCCGGTCAGAAGGTCAAGACGATCGCGATCAACGTGCTCGGCGACACCGCGATCGAGCAGGACGAGACCTTCACGGTCGAGCTCTCGTCACCCGTCAACGCAGTGATCGCGCAGGGGACCGCAACCGGAACGATCAAGAACGACGACACTGCGGCTCCGGTCAGTCCCGGCGCATACAGGGGTGCCACGGTGAACGGTGATTACGTCTTCTTCACTGTGCTGCCAAACCGGACGCTCACCGGCTTCAGGGTGAACAACGTGACGTTGAACTGTTCTCCCGGGGGAACCCTCTCGGGATCGATCGCCTGGACGACTAACGTCTGGACGATCCGAGCCGACGGCAGCTTCGTCGCCGAGGGCAGCTGGAGCGGTTCAGACGTGCAGGGCGACGCCGAATACACGAAGTGGTACGCGAAGGTGACGGGTCTCTTCAACGGGGCATCCGCGACCGGAGCGCTCACCATCAGCGAGGAGCTCAACTACAGAGGCACTCACTTTGCCTGCTCGACGGTCGACAAGGGGTGGTCCGCCACGCTGCAGGGGTAATAGATACCGGGTGTCAGGGCAGCCTGCGGAACAGCGCGAGCGCGCCGCCGGCGAGGACAATCCCCGCTACGCGCCGGCGGCGGCCGGTGAGGCGACGAGTGCGGCCTCGAGATCGGCGAGCAGATCCTCGGCCGACTCGAGGCCGACCGAGAGGCGGATCAGGTTCGGCGGGGCGGCGAAGGGAGCCTCGGCGGTCGAGGCGTGCGTCATCCTTGCGGGCAGCTCGATCAGGCTCTCGACCCCGCCCAACGACTCGGCGAGCTTGAAGATCTTCGTGCGCGCGACGAGCGCCGTCGCCT
Source organism: Gaiellaceae bacterium (assembly GCA_036377995.1). Taxonomy (GTDB): domain Bacteria; phylum Actinomycetota; class Thermoleophilia; order Gaiellales; family Gaiellaceae; genus 3-1-20CM-4-69-9. The sequence goes on along the minus strand of DASUXI010000115.1, from coordinate 6,779 downwards.
CCTCCTCGGACTCGGCGAGGAACGAGATCATGCCGCCGAAGTCGAGCATCTGGCGGGCGGCGATCTCGTGGCCGGGATGCCCGGGCAGGCCCGGGTAGAGGACCTGCGCCACGCGCGGGTGCCGGTCGAGGAAGACGGCGATCTCGTGGGCGCTCTGGCAATGCTGGCGCATCCGCACGGCGAGCGTCTTGATGCCACGGAGCACGAGCCACGAGTCGAACGGCCCGGGCACGGCTCCGAGCGACTTCTGCAGGAAGTAGAGCCGCTCCGCGATCGTCGGGTCGTTCGTCGCGGCGAAGCCGCCGACGACGTCCGAGTGACCGCCCAGGTACTTGGTCGTCGAATGGACGATGATGTCGGCGCCGAGCTCGAGCGGGCGCTGCAGGAACGGGGTGGCGAATGTGTTGTCGACTGCGAGGATCGCGCCCGCATCGTGTGTCGCCCTCGCCGCCTTCTCGATGTCGACGATGTTCAGCATCGGGTTCGACGGAGTCTCGATCCAGACCAGGCGCGTGCGCTCGTCGAGATGCGCACCGAGGTCGTCGAACTCGGCAGCGGGCAGGTACTCGAAGACATAGCCCTTCGGCTCGTACACCTGCGACGTCATCCGGTAGACGCCGCCGTAGACGTCGGCGATCAGGACGACCCGGTCGCCGGGACTCAGCAGATGCATGATCGTCGTGACTGCGCCGAGGCCTGAGGAGAAGCCGATGCCGTGCTCCGCCGACTCGAGGGACGCGAGGCAGTCCTGCAGCGCGGTCCGAGTCGGGTTCGCGACGCGCGCGTAGTCATAGCCCTTGTGCTGCCCGACGGCGTCCTGGACGAAAGTCGACGTCTGGTAGATCGGCACAGTCACGGCTCCGGTGGCCGGGTCCGGCTCCTGCCCTTCGTGAATGGCGCGCGTCTCGAAGTTCACGGCTCGCGCTCGATGGTACCCGCGCCGATGAACACCGCGAGGCTGCGCAGCGGACGGTCGAGGGACACCGGCTTCACGCCCGGCTCCCAGTGCACCGAGTTGACGCGCAGAACGCCCGTCTTCCGATCGAGCACGGGATCGATGCGGCCGATAAGCCGGTCGCCGCGCAGGATCGGGAGGACGTAGTAGCCGTACTGACGCTTCGCCTTCGGCACGTACATCTCGAGGCGGTAGTGGAAGCCGAAGAGCGCTTCCGCCCGCTCGCGGTCGTGGATCAGGCGGTCGAACGGCGAGAGGAAAGTCACGCGGTCCGGGAGAGGGCGGTCGAGGGCGTCGGGGTGCGCGTGCCAGGAGCCGTTCTCGAATCGGACGCCGAGTGCCCGGTGCCGCTTCTCCGCGAGCTGCCGCTCCGCGACCGCGAGCGACACCGTCTCGGTCTCGGGATACCACCGCTCCGCGAGATCCCAGAAGCGCTGTCCTCCACGCCTGCCGACGACCGCGACCTGCCCGCGGCGATGCAGCAGCTCGAGCATGACCCCGACGTTCCGGTTCCCGTACCAGCCGCCCGACTCCCACGTCCTGATCGAGTCGTCGTCGAGCTCCCGAGAAAGGAGGGGCCCACGCCGCTCGAGCTCGCGGAGCACGTAGCGCCGGAAGCGGGCATTCGCCTCCAGGAACTCGTTCCCGCGGCGCTCCCACGAGTACTTGCTTCGCCGCCGCCTCATTCTCGCCCGGATGAGCGGGAGGTCTTCGATCGGCCAGATGAAAGCGCCCCATTCGAAGAGCTTGCGCTCGTGCCAGAGCAGCCGGTCGAGCTCGGCGTCGTCGAACGCTCCGAGCCGGCTCCAGAGGACGAGGCGCTGCGGCGTCGCGACCGTCGCGATCGGGTCGAGCTGGAGGTATCCGAGCCGCCGCACCGTCTCGAGGATCCCGCTTGCGGTGCCGTCGAGGAGCTGGGCGCGGACCGCGATTCGGCGCGCCTGTGCGAGGCTGACGGTCGTGGACTTCACCGCCTACGCTCTCTCACAGCTCGCGGAGCCTCCGCAGCGGGTGCTGGAGGTCGGATGCGGGTGGGAGGGAGGTATCGCGCCGGACCTCGCTGCGGCGGGCCACCAGGTGCTGGCGGTCGACCCCGATGCGCCCGAGGGAGCTCTCTATCGCCGGGTCACGCTCGAGGAGCTCGACGACCCCGGCCCATTCGACGCGGTCGTTGCGGGCCGGGTCCTCCACCACGTCCATCCGCTCGGGGAAGCGCTCGACAAGGTCGCCGGGCTCGCTCCGGTCCTGATCCTCGACGAGTTCGCGTGGAACCACATCGACCCACGCACCGTCGAATGGTACGAAGCGGAGCACGCGCGCCTGGCCGCAGCAGGCCGAGCGCCGAAAGGACCGCCGGACCTGACGAAGTGGCACGAGCGCCACCGGGGGCTCCATCCCTACGAGACCTTGCGCACCGAGCTCGACGCTCGGTTCGAGGAGCGGCACTTCGAGTGGCACCCGTACTTCTATCGCTGGCTCGACGGGGCCGCGACCGAGCCGGTCGAGCGCGAGCTGATCGCGGCGGGCTCGATCGCTCAGATCGGGTTTCGCTATGCGGGTGTGAGGAGAGAGACGGTGCGCTCGTCCGCTGTGTCCGAGTAGTCCGGTCCGATCTTCTCCCGGAGGACACGACTCAGCTCGCCGCTCGCGGCCAGCTCCTCGATGATGTCGGCTCCGCCGATCAGCTCTCCCTTGACGAAGACCTGTGGGATGGTCGGCCAGCCGGAGACCGCCGACAGCTCCTGGCGGATCGCCGGGTCGGGAAGGATGTCGACGGCGCTGACCGGTGCGCCTGCTTCGCGCAGCGCGCGCAGCGCACGATTGGAGTTGCCGCACATGACGAGCTGGGGCGTCCCTTTCATGAAGAGGGCGACCGGCTCGTTTCGGATCACGTCCTCGATGCGCTGACGCAGTTCGCTCATTCGCTGCCTTTCGTCTTGATTCGGAGCTCGTGGATGGTGCCGTCGCGGAGGGGGTCCGCGAGGGCGTCGTTGACCAGCCGGTGCTGGTCGAGCAGCGGCAGCCCGGCGAAGCGTGGGCTCGCGACTGTCACCTGGAAGTGGTCGCCGTCCCCGGTGCGGTCCTCGACGAGCAGCTCGGTCGCATCGGGGAACGCCTGCTCGAGCAGAAGCTGAAGTGGCCCGGTCGACACGCTGGCATGCTAGCCAGCGCGCAGACGTCGAGGTGGGCGGGAAGCCGCCCACCTCGAGTCGCTTCTCTCTATGTGCTCGCCCAGAGAGGGCCGTGCATATGCGGCGGGTTCAGGCTGATGTACACATCCCCGCTCATCACGTCCCCACAGGGCAGCTTGCAGAACCAGTGGAACGTCCCGTAACGCGCGCCGAAGCGCACGACGGTGATGCTCGGATGCGCCGGCGATCCCGGGCGGACGACGCGCTCGACACCGAGCCCCGGCACGCTGAACGTGTGCGCATGATGGGCGTAGTTGACGATGGTGAGGACGATCTGGCCCGGGCGTGCCACCAGGTTCGCTCCCTCCATCCGATCGCCGTCCGTCAGCACTTTCATCGTCAGGTGCTGAGTCGCTGCGGTCGCCGGGCCGGGCCCCGCTGGACCGTTGCCCAGGAGAACGAGCCCGGTCACCACAGCTACGGATGCTGCGACCGCGAGAAGAAAAGCAGCGAGCTTCATGAGGCGCCTCCTTTGTGGCAAAAGCCTCATGTATGCACCCCCCGGAGCGCATCGGGGAACACCCGATCGAGAGTGCTCGAAACTACGGATGCGTCGCGAGGCTCAGCGCTGGTGAGCCAGGAAGTCCAGGAGGTCGGAGCGCGTCAGCACTCCCACCGGCTTGCCGCTTCGAGCAACGACGACCGCGTTCGTGCGCCCGGTGAGCGTGGCGAAGACCTCGTCGAGCGTCTGATCGGACTCGACCGCGGCGAGGGGCGGCTACATGGCCGCGGCGACGTCCTCGTGCAAGGCGTCGGAATTCTTGAAGACGCGGTCGAGGAGGTCGCGGTCCTGCAGCGAGCCGATCACATCCGCCAGGGACTGCACCTCACCGTCGCGAACGACGGGCAGCTGCGAGATCGAATACCGCCGCATGACCTCGATCGCCTCCCCGACCTTCTGGTGGGCGGCGATCGTGATCAGCGCCGGCACCTCGAGGTCCTCGAGACGCTTCGCGCTCAGGAGCTCGGACACCGTCGGCGCCGGCGCGCGCCGCTCGGCGAACCCGTGCTCGAGCATCCAGTTGTCGTCGTAGAACTTCGACATGTACGAGCGGCCCGAGTCGGGGATCATCGTCAGGATCGCCGCGTCTGAGCCGAACCGGCCGGCGATCTCGAGCGCCGCCCACACCGTCGTACCACCGGAGCCGCCGACGAGGAGCCCTTCGTCGCGCGCGAGCCGCCGCGCCGTGAGGAACGAGTCCCGGTCGGACACGCGGACCCATTCGTCCACCACGTCGCGGTCGAGCGTCTCGGGCCACGAGTCCTTCCCGATCCCCTCGACGAAGTAAGGGTGGACGTCGCGCGCGTTCTTCGCCGTGAAGACCGAGCCCTCGGGATCGGCTCCGACGATCAACACCTCGGGGCGGTGCTCCTTGAAGTAGCGGCCGACCCCGGTGATCGTCCCGCCGGTCCCGACGGAGATGACGATTGCGTCGATCTCACCACCCGTCTGATTCCAGATCTCGGGCCCCGTCGTCCGGTAGTGCGCCTCGGGGTTCGACATGTTGGAGTACTGGTCCGGCTTGAAGCCTCCGGGAATCTCCTCGGCGAGGCGGTCGGAGACCGAGTAGTACGACTCCGGCGAGTCCGGCTCGACTGCGGTGGGGCAGATCACGACCTCTGCGCCGTACGCGCGGAGCATCGAGATCTTCTCCTGGCTCATCTTGTCCGGCATGACGAAAATGCAGCGGTAGCCCTTCTTCGCGGCCGCGATGGCCAGGCCGACGCCCGTGTTGCCGGAGGTCGGCTCGACGATCGTCCCGCCCGGCTTCAGCTTCCCCTCGGCCTCGGCCTTCTCGATCATCGCCAGGCCGATGCGGTCTTTCACCGACCCGCCCGGGTTCAGGTACTCGAGCTTGGCGAGCAGCAGCGGCTCGACGTCTCGCCCGAGAGAGTCGAGTCTGACGATGGGCGTGTCGCCGACGAGCTCGAGGACGGAAGGATAGGCGCGTGCCATCCTGGGGAAGGGTACTTCGGACGGACGATCGGAAAGGAGCGGAGATGCGGGTGACGAGGATCGGCCAGGAGGGCGGGGACGTCTCCGACGTACCGGATGGCAGCCCCGGACGAGCTCTAGGAGACGAGCACGACCGCGAGCGAAGCGAGCGCCGTCGCGAGCGTTCCGATTTGGAGCAGCATCAGCTGGAAGATGCGGTCGTCGAGCCGGCGGACGTCGGTGCGGAACTCCTGTCTCAAGTCGGACATCTGAGACGCAAGGTGGGCAACGGTCGCCCGAAGCTCCGCGTCGTCGGCGCGGGGACGTTCCACTCCGAGAGAGTAACTGTGCTTCGAAGGGCCGGCTAGTGCCGGAAGTGGCGGCGGCCGGTGAGGACCATCGTCGCTCCGGCTGCCTCGACCGCGGCCGTCACGTCGGCGTCGCGGATCGAGCCACCGGGCTGGATGATCGCGGACACGCCGGCCTCGAGCGCAGCCTGCGGCCCGTCCGGGAAAGGGAAGAAGGCGTCGGACGCGAGCACCGCGCCCCCGAGGTCGTGACCGTGCTCGCGCGCCTTCTCCAGTGCTAGCCGCACTGCGTCGACGCGGCTCGTCTGTCCGCCCCCGATCCCGATCGTCGCCAGGTTCTTCGCGAGCACGATCGCGTTCGAGCCGACGTGCTTGCACACGCGCCATGCGAACACGAGGTCTCCCCAGGTGGCCTCGTCCGGATTACCGCACGCGATCTCCATTCCCTCACGGTCGTCGATGTCCCAGTCACGGTCCTGCACGAGCATCCCGCCGAGGACGCGCTTGAAGTCGCGCTCGCCCGCGACGAGCCCGCGGCGCTCGCGGTCGTGGAGGATGCGGATCCCCTCCTTCCGCTTGAGCAGCTCCAGCGCCTGGTCGTCGTAGCCCGGGGCGAACACAACGTCGACAAAGCGTTCCGCCAGAAGGGCGCCGAGCCCGGTCGAGATCGGGCGGTTGACCGCGCACACCATCCCGAACGCCGAGACCGGGTCCGATGCGAGAGCGTGCTCGTAGGCCTCCTCGATCGTGCCCGCGACCGCGACGCCGCAGGGATTCGCGTGCTTCACGATGACGCACGCCGGCAGCGCGAACTCGCGGAGAAGCATTCGTGCCGCGGAGAGGTCGAGCAGGTTGATCAGGGACAGCTCCTTGCCGTGCAGCTGCTCGACCCGTGAGAGCAGGTGGACCCGGACGCCCTGCTCCGCGTAATAGGCGCCGCGCTGGTGCGGATTCTCGCCGTACCGCAGGTCCATCACCTTGTCGAACGACGTCACGAGCGTCTCCGGGAACGCGTCGACGTCGGCGAACCAATGCGCGATCGCCGTCTCGTAGGCCGCGGTGGTGGAGAACGCCTCGGCGGCGAGGGCACGGCGAGTTTCCAGTGACACGTCGCCGCGTTCCCGCAGCTCCTCGAGAACCGATGGATACCGCTCCGGGCGGCAGACCGGCGCGACGTGGGCGAAGTTCTTCGCGGCGCCGCGAAGGAGCGAAGGGCCGCCGATGTCGATCATCTCCACCGCGTCCTCGGGGCGAACGCCGAAGCGGCCCGCGACCTCGCTGAACGGATAGAGGTTGACGCAGACGAGGTCGAACGGACGGATCTCGTGCGCCTCGAGCGTTGCCGCGTCCTCGGCGTGGTCGCGGCGCGCGAGGATGGCCGCGTGGAT
>DASUXI010000114.1:0-3186 GCA_036377995.1 Gaiellaceae bacterium | reverse complement strand
ATCCCGCCGTGGAGGCGTTCTTCGCAGCGCCGGACGAAGGCGAACGGCTCGAGCGGGAGGACCGGTCGTTCCGGCTGCTCGGCGAACTCCCCGACCTTGAGGTGGTCGAGTCTGTCTTTGAGCCCGGCTGGGAAGGTGTCGATCCCCACGTCCACGACGACTGCACCGACTCGTTCTACGTGCTCGAAGGCGAAGTTGAGTTCCTTGTGAATGGGGAATGGCGCCGCGGTGGCCCAGGGTCATTCTTCTCCGCGCCGCCTGGCGTCGAACACGGTTTCCGAGTCGCCGGCGAGCAGCCAATCCGCGTGCTCAACGTGCACGCGCCGAACGTTGGGTTTGTCGCCGGAATGCGCGCTAGATGAGACTTTCGTAACAGGCCTAGATCGCCAGCCGCGCCTTCGCCTGGGCCAGCGTGCGGGAATGTCACTCGACGAGCTCGACCGTCACGGCTCACGCGGTGATCCGATACGTGGAGTGCCACTGGGCCCACGCGCCCGACCGACGTGCGAACAGGCTTCGCCTCGGGCACGAAGTCCCACGGCTCGGGGCCTCTGCCCTGAATACACTTCTGCGGGTAAGCCGCAGAACGACTGGGGAGCGCCCCGATGCTCGGGGCGCCTGCTCGATGCGACGCTGCTGACGACGAAGGAGGTGTCGCGGATGTCCAGCAGCGGGTTTCACCAGCGGCTGCCGGTCGAGAAACGGCGTCGCTTCGCAGTTGCGCCGACGACACGGCTCGGGAAGTGGGCAGTCGGGCTGGCGGTGGCGAGCTTCGTGCTCGGGATGGGTTGGCGGCTCATGGGGCCGGTGGGCGGGTTTCCGATGATCGTGGTCGCTCTGGCCAGCGGCGTCGTGGCGCTCCAGGCGATCTTCCGGGACGGAGAGCGAGCGCTCACGGTCTTCGCACCGCTCGTGTGGTTCCTCATGGCCGCGGCGTTGCTCGTGGAACTTCTAATCAGCTGGTCTTGACGCTCGCCTAGCGCTCTGTCCAGTAAGACGCGTCACCTGACCGGGCGACGGGATCGCGCCATGAGCCAGCGTTCCGGAATGGCGCCTGAGATCTGCTAGATGGTCGGGCCGATGCCGTGCTGGAGTTGGCGGTCGTACTCGGCTTGGTCGTAGTGACCGCGTGACTCGGCTATCAGGCCGTCCGGGGCGATCGTCCACTCCTCGAAGCCCGGGACGCGCACGCTCTTGCCGGTCTCGGCGCTCGTCCCGGTGAATGTCCAGCGGTACTCGATGATGCCGTCCTCCCGGAGGACGAGGTCGTCCATGAAGACCTCGATGTCCGGGAAGGCCGCGATGAACGACTGCGCGACCTCTGCTATCTCGGCCGGCTCGCCCCCGTTGATGGCGATCGTCCCGCCTGGGGCGTAGTGGGCGGCTACGCGAGCGGGGTCGCGGCTGCACCATGCCTCGGTGTAGCTGCGTGCGAGCTGCTCGATCTGCCTCTGATCGTGCACCATCCTCGGTGCGACCCTAATCCTCGTCGGTAGGCGAGGCAACGCTGGCTGGGCCAGCGTTCGCGAATGTCACCCGAGCGCGGACGCGCTCGTCGCTGCATCGACCGATTGGATTCCAGACCACAAGCAGGATCATCAGCAGGATGCCTTCGAGCACGAGTCGTACGGGGTTCCACTGATGCGTCGTGGAGCGCCCTGTACGAGTGTTCTCGTTAGGAGAGGAGGTGTGAGATGACGACGATGACGCAGACGCAGTGGGAGTACCTTGTCGTCCCGCTTCCAGAGGCCAAGGGCCTGAAGAAGGACGCCGATGCGTGGGAGCCGGATCGCCTCAATGCGCTTGGGGCTGAGGGTTGGGAAGCGATCGGTCTCTCGCTCAAGTACGGCGATCTCATGGCGTGGCCGGTTGTCTTACTCAAGCGCCCGCTGGACTGACACAGGTGTCGCCGGTGGCGCTCGCGCGCTCAGCGAGCGCCACCGGGCACGCAATTGGGGGCGACATAACTGCTGTCTGAGCGAGGGCACGGTTTGACTCCTGCCCGCTGGCGCCCGGGTAGCCTCGGTCGCCCATTCTGCAGCGGTCGCCGAGTCGAGCAGTAAGCAAGCGGGGCGACGGCGACAGGCGCATTACAACGTGCGTGACGTTGATATGGCGCGAATCGAAGGCGAGATCCTCATCTGCCGGCCGGTCGAGGAAGTGTTCGACTTCGTCGCCGACGAGCGCAACGAGCCCCGTTACAACCCTCGCATGATTTCTGTGGAGCTGACCTCGGCCGAACCAATCGGTCTGGGCAGTCGGTTTCGCGCAGAGCTCAGGACCGGTCGGTGGAGGATGCCGATGACTATCGAGTTCACCGGCTTCGACCGGCCGCGGCGCCTGGCCTCATCGACCCATTCGTCGATGATGGATACCGTAGGCGCGCTCACTTTCGAGCCGACGTCCGAGGGCACGCGGATGCGATGGTCGTGGGACGTGCAGCCGCGCGGGATGCTCAGGGCGATGCCCGCAATCGTTGGGGCGATCGGGCGCCGCCAGGAGCAATCCATCTGGGCAAACCTCAAGCGTCTGCTGGAATCGGACACTCCCCGATCATGAGCGCGGCGGCGAGCACGGGCACGACTGCAACTCCCCATCGCCCACGGTTGTAGTCCTGACCCGGAGTGCCGTCGCCTGGGCCAGCGTTCGGGAATGTCACTCGAGCCTTGTCCGGCTCTCGGCCGAGCCAGTCCGGATCAGCGGCATAGAACGCATCGCCAATGTCCGTCTGATGGCACCCGCGGGAGAGGAGTTCGGCGATCAAGACGTCGGCAGGCAGGGGTGATTCGGTTCGCCAGTGATTCCCACCGCCGTGCGGCGGTGTCACATCGGCTGTGTATGCGTCGCCGACCTTGCTGATGACGATTGCCATCCTCGGAGGCTACCGCGGTGCAAATGACGTGACGTGCCCGAGTGTGCGGGAATGTCCCTTGAGCACTGCGTGGTGATTCGCACCTTTGGCGGCGCACGACACGACGTTACGATCGCTCGGTGTCTCATCCAGCGATTCGGTATGCGAAGACGATCGACGGACTCCACATCGCCTACCAGGTCGTCGGCGAAGGACCCGTCGACCTGGTCTACGCACCGGGCTGGTTCTCGAACCTGGAGTCAGTCTGGGATGTGCCAGACCTCGCCGACTTTCTCGGCGAGCTGGCGAGTGCGTTCCGACTGATCCTGCTCGAC
>DASUXI010000113.1:0-6556 GCA_036377995.1 Gaiellaceae bacterium | reverse complement strand
CCTTGCTCGCGAACGAGCTGGCGCGAACCGATCACGCACTCGCGGAACGCCTCGGGCCCATGCTGCTCGACCTCACCAGTCTGGGCCGGAAGCCCTGATCTTCAGCCCCTCTTAACAAGCCCGTCCTAGATTCATCGGTTGTTGCTCCGCCGACTCTCGCTGCTGCTCCTCGTGCCGCTCGCGGCAGTCGGCGTCGCGCAGGGCGCACGCGACGCCGGTTCGTGGAGCAGGCCGGTAACGGTCGGCCCGGCTACACCCGGAGCGGGCGTGCGCCTGCCCGTCGTCGCCCTCGATGCGCACGGAACCGCGACAGCGGTCTGGGAGGTCACGAGCGGCGGCGGCTACGTCGGGGCGACGGCACGTCGCCCCAGCGGCGGACACTGGTCGACGCCGGAGGCACTCTCCGGCGGCGTCGCGGCTCAACTCGCCGTCGACCCGCGCGGAGACGCGCTGGTCGTATGGACCGGTGTGGACGGCATGTCGCAGCGGATCCGGGCGGTGTTTCGTCCTGCGGGCGGGACCTGGGGCTCGCCGCGAGACGTCTCGCCCGCGGGCGAGACCGCTTCCGTGCCCCGGGTGGCCCTCGACGCGCGCGGGAATGCCCTCGTCGTCTGGCCCGCTTTCGTGGGGACGTCCTATTCGATCCGATCGACCACGCGCAGCGCAGCCGGCAGGTGGGGGCACGTGCTCACACTCGCCCGGAACGGGTCGGGTGACGTCGACCTGACGATGAACGCACGAGGACAGGCGCTGATCGCGTGGACGGCTGCGGGAGCAGTGAACGTCTCTTCGCGATCGCCGGCCGGACAGTGGAGTGCTCCCAGGGTGCTGTCCGTGCCCCCGGACGATGCGTTCGGCGCCCATGTCGCATTGAACGACGCGGGAACGGCAGTCGTCACGTGGACCGGCGCGCCGCGTGGCACGGGCCCGCTCGTGCTCGAGGCGGCCATTCGGCCCGCACGGGGAGGATTCGGCCGAGCTCGCCAGATCGGCGGGGAGACGAGCGGCGGATCGAGGATCGCGATCGGGGCCTCCGGCGAAGCAGTCGCGATTTGGTCGAATCGCGACGCCCTTTACGCAAGCGCACGGCCCCCCGGCGGCCGCTTCGGCAAGCCGCAAAGCCTCGCCGTCGGAGGCTTCGGGCCGGCAATCGGAATCGACGGGCATGGAAACGCCATCGCCGTCTGGACGAGATCGAACGGGACGACGCTGTTCCTGCACGCAGCGCGGCGACCGGCACGCGGGCTGTTCGGGCAGGGAGTGGATCTCTCGCCCGTCGGAGCCGACTGCTTCCAGCATCGCTGCCTGGTCGGCGGCGAGGCGTCGATCGCCGTCTCGCACCGCGGGAATGCCGTCGCGACCTGGACCGTGAACCCCGACCCGCGCCGGTCCGACGGCAGTTACGTCCAGGCCGCTTCCTACACGGCGCGCTGAGCTTCAGATCCTCGCGCCGTCACGACTCGGCTCGCACCTCGTCCAGTCGCTCCCGCAAGGCCCCGGGGGTTACAGCCCGTCGCCTGGCGCCCAGCTCTGATCAGCCTCCGGCCGCCTCGACCTTCTCATCGTGCGGCAGAGGCGCGGCGGCACGTGTGGCGGGCTCGTCGACGAGGCTGAGCACACGCATGCCGTGCACGTAGGTGATCGCCCCGCCGAGCCACCCGCCGGCGGTGAGCAGCACGAAGGCCACCAGGGTCAGGATGAACGACCCGGTGCTGACGGCGCCGTCGACGTAACCGGAGTGTCCGAACACGATCGCGAGGACGAAGAAGACGGTGCCCGTGGCCATCGTCAGCGCGTGCACCGTGGCGGTCTTCCAGAGCTCGGTCCCGCGGCTGATCGTGAGCCAGTCGAGCAGACCGCTGGTCACGGTGAACGCGGATGTGATCAGTGCGATCACGAGCGCGAGCCACCACGCCTTGGCGAAGCCGTGATCCGCGATTCCCAACTTGCTCAGGGTCGCAGCGATGGTGGCGAACGTGTAGGCGCCGATGGTCGCATCCGTCAGGGGCGGGTGCAGTGGATGCCCTGGCAGCCCGCGAAAGAGATAGCTCGGCTTCATGTCGGCCACGTCCCGCACTTCTCCCTCGCAGCACGTCTGCCGAAACCTCGCGCAGCCCACGAATCTCTAGGATCGCGGTAGTTCGGGCCCGGAACCGAAAAGAGAGGACGCCTGATGGACGACGAACAGATCCACCGGCAGATCGAAGGTCTCGTCGCCGAGGAGCACCGGCTCTGGGAGAGCGAATCGAATGGGAGCGTGAGCGAGTCGGACCGGCAGAGGCTCGCGTCGCTGAAGGTGAGTCTCGACCAGTGCTGGGACCTGCTACGCCAGCGGCGCGCGCTTCGTGACGCGGGCTTCAGCCCCGAGAGCGCTCACGCCCGAGACAAGAAGACGGTGGAGCACTACGAGCAGTAGCGAGTGCCGCTGCAAAACCGGGTCACTCCCCTCGGCGAGCTCGTAGCCGACCCGGCGCGCGGCCTCGTCTACGGAAACCGCGGCTGCCTCCACGACGACACCGGGCACATCCGGAGGCGGTACAACGGCAAGCGCTGGATCGCGTGCCGCCTGCGGTTCCGGGGCTGGCACCGCTCGCCGCTCCTTCAGCCTGGACGCTTCACGGAGCTCTTCTTCCTCGACGAGGCGACAGCCTTCTCCGCCGGGCATCGTCCGTGCGCGCTCTGCCGTCGCGAGGACTACGTCCGCTTCGCGGCGATCTGGGCCGACCTTCATACCGGTCAGGTCGGAGCCGACGCGATCGACGCCGAGCTTCACTTCCAGCGCGTCGATCCGGACAGGCGCGGGCAGCGTCGACATCGCGCGCAGATCCACGAGCTTCCGGACGGAGCGTTCGTCCTCCACGACGGCGCGCCGTCGCTCGTCCTCGGGCGGCGCCTTCTGCCCTGGTCGCCCTCGGGCTACCTGAGACCGAGACGGCGGCCCACGCAGGTCGGTGCGATCCTGCTCACCCCGCCGGCGCTCGTCGCGGTCCTCCGGACGGGCTGGCAGCCCGTCGTCCCGTTGATTCACCCTTCGGCGTTCAGCCCTCGTCGTCCCACGGCCGGTCGCCGCGCATGAGCACCACGAACGCCTCGGCGCCCGGGGAACCCGCGCGCTCGCGGATGATCTCCAGAGCGGTCGCGAACGACTTCTCGTCGGCAGCCGCGAACGAGCTCCAACCGTCCCACACGACCACGGTGCCCCGCTCGCCGTCGACATCGCCGAGGCTGTCGGCCAGGGCGTCCCAGTTGCGGCCGAAGTAGCCCGGAAGGCCGAAGGCCCTGCTCGCCGCATCGAGGAAACCCGCCTTGTCGTCGACCGAGGAGGTGTCGAGATGCACGAACCGCCACCCCGCTCCCTCGGCATCGGCGCGCAACTCGGCGACGTTCGCAGGGGACGTCTCCTGGTAGACACCCGAGGCTCGCGCGCCACCGAGCACGTCCTCCAGGCCGCTCACCTCGAGATCCTCCGAAACGTGTTGTAGTGGTCGTCGGTGTAGTAGAGCTCTCCGCGCGCTCCGGTCACGATCCGTCTCGCCCCGCGTGTCGATGCCCCCGGGGTCTCGACCGTGTATTCGCGGTAGTAGCCACGGTGCTCGCGCGGCAGGATCCTCTCGCGGTTGCCGAAGACGGCTCCGTCACGCCGGTATGGGAAAGGACCCTTGGCCCGGATGAGGCCAAGCGTCCGTCGCGCCTGGGGCGGAAGCTCCGCAAGCGCGATCCAGTGAAGCCCGCTCGCGGGATCCACGGACTGCGCGCCGGTCGTCGCCGAGGCGGGCCGCGTGGGCGCGTCGGTCTTCGTCGTGCCCAGCCAGAGCCAGCCGACGATCGCCGCGAGGACCACGACGAGAACACCGAGCGCCGTGCGCGCTCCCTTCACGGCCGCAGCCTATGCGTTTACGAGTACGGGCTCAGCGCGGCTGAGGCACGACCCGGATGTAGGGCTTCGGCTCCTTCCACTCGCCGAAGATGTCCTTGGCCTCGTCGTTCGAGACAGAGCCGGCAATGATCACGTCCTCGCCCTGCTGCCAGTTGACCGGCGTCGAGACCTTGTGCTTCGCGGTCAGCTGCAACGAGTCGATCACGCGCAGGACTTCGTCGAAGTTGCGTCCCGTCGTCATCGGGTACACGAGGATGAGCTTGACCTTCTTGTCCGGCCCGATGACGAAGACATTCCGCACCGTCTGGTTGTCGGCTGCCGTCCGGTCGGCCGGGTCACCGGAGACGTCCGCACCGAGCATCCCGAAGAGCTTCGACACTTTGAAGTCCGAGTCGCCGATGATCGGGTAGTTGGGACGTGAGCCCTGCGTTTCCTCGATGTCGTCGGCCCAGAGGTCGTGCTTGTCGATCGGATCGACCGAAAGCCCGATGATCTTGGTGTTCCGCTTGTCGAACTCGGGCTTGATGCTCGCCATGTAGCCGAGCTCGGTCGTGCAGACCGGGGTGAAGTCCTTCGGGTGCGAGAAGAGGACGGCCCAGGAGTCGCCGATCCAGTCGTGGAAGCTGATCGGGCCTTCGGTCGTCTGCGCCTCGAAGTCGGGTGCGATGTCGCCAAGCTGCAAAGCCATGTCCTCCTCGGTCGAAACGGTACCCCGCTCCGTGGTCTACCAGATCCGAGGAGGTCTACAAAGGCCGGCCCGCCGTGGCCGGCGCCACGTTCGGCTGGCGGCGACGGCTACCGGCCCTGCCGGCACTGGCGGAGCTGGTTGAGGCACCGGCTGACCAGCGACTGCAATGCTCCGGGGCGCCAGGCGTTGAAGAAGTCCGCGTGCCCCGTCAACTGGCCGCCCGACGCCAATGCCACGTCTTCCCCGCCCGCAATCGGGTAGCGGTAGATCAGCGCGATTGCCGGCACTGCCACCGGATGGGAGGCCGGGCACTGTCCACGCACGGAGTACGCCATGTGACTCGCGTGATCCGGGCTGTCGAGGGCCGTGCCGTTCCAGCAGTCCGGGAACATCACGTGCAGTCGCAGCATCGCGCCCGCCGGGCATGACGGCACGGTGCTCGACGGGGGGATGCCCGTGTCAACACCGCAGTTCCAGAACGTGATCTTGCGGCCTTGCGGGGTAGTTGCGTGCGAGTTTCCGGCCACGATCTCGAGGCCCTGCGGGAACGACTGAACCGGCGCGAGCGTGTGACGGCGGTAGTAGATGGTCGCGCCGCGCGGCAACACCGTCCGGCCGCCCTGGAGGAGCGTCGGCATCCAGTAAGCGGGCGTCTCTCCGCTGCGCCGGCACGTCGTGCCCGCTGCGCGCAGAGTAAGAAGCGTCGAGAACGCATTGGTCGAGACGTTCCCGACGAAGGAGTGGTCATGAGACTTCCCGGGTTGGCCCGGGAACACGATCGGGTCGTCCATCGCCTCGTGACTGAACCGGCACGAGCCGATGAAGTTGACGCCCTGAAGCTGCCGCAGCGAGGTCGCCGGGACTCCGCCGGCACTTGTCTTCGCCGACGCCGCCGACACCACCCCGGAGCCCAGGAGGAGGATGAGCCCCACCACAAGCGTGCGTCCCTTCACCTGAACCCCCTTTTTCGAACTGATGCCTCGGTGCGGAGCCGAACCTACACCCGAAAAGGCAAGGAAATACTCGAGATCCTGTAAAGCAACGTAAACCGTCGCAGGGCCTATGCCGGCGTCGGCAGGCCCTCGATGGCGCGGAGCGCGCGGCTCATCTCGTCCTCGTCGAGCGCGACGTCTTCGAGCTTTCCGGCGAAGTGGTTGTCGTACGCAGCCATGTCGAAATGGCCGTGCCCGGAGAGGTTGAAGAGGATCGTGCGCTCCATCCCGGCCTCGTCCGCGGCCTGCGCGGCCCGGAGGGCCCCGTGAATCGCGTGGGCGGACTCGGGCGCGGGCAACGTCCCTTCGGTTCCGGCGAAGAGGACGGCGGTCGCGAAGACGTCGTTCTGGAGGTACGCCTCTGCGCGGACCAGTCCGTCGCGCACGAGCTGCGAGATCAACGGCGCGACGCCGTGATAGCGAAGCCCGCCCGCATGGATCGGCGCTGGCACGAAGTCGTGTCCGAGGGTGTGCATCGGTACGAGGGGCGTGAGCTTGCTCGTGTCGCCGAAGTCGTAGGCGAAGAGGCCGCGTGTCAGCGTCGGACAGGCGGCCGGCTCGCAGGCGAGGACGTCGATGTCGCGGCCGCCGATCTTCTCGCGCAGGAACGGGAAGGCGAGGCCCGCGAAGTTGGAGCCTCCGCCCACGCAGCCGATGACGACGTCCGGGAATGCCCCCGCGAGCTCCATCTGAACAAGGGCCTCCTGCCCGATCACCGTCTGGTGGAGCAGAACGTGGTTGAGGACGCTTCCGAGCGAGTACGCCGTGTCCTCGCGCCCGGCGGCGTCCTCCACAGCCTCCGAGATCGCGATCCCGAGGCTGCCGGGCGAGTCGGGGCGGTCGGCGAGAATCGCGCGGCCACTCTCCGTGTCCTCCGAAGGGCTCGCCACGATCTCCGCGCCCCAGGTCTGGATCATCGAGCGGCGGAAGGGCTTCTGGTCGTACGAGATCCGGACCATGTAGACCTTGCACTCGAGGCCGATGAGCTTGCACGCAAAC
>DASUXI010000112.1:0-2397 GCA_036377995.1 Gaiellaceae bacterium | reverse complement strand
ACGCTGTTCGGGAGCAAGCTGCCGAACCACGACTTCGACCTGGCGATGTTCACTCAGCTCGTCACGGTCGATCCGCACTACGTGGTCAGCATCTTCTCGTGCGGCAACGCGAGCAACTACACGGAGTACTGCAACCGCACGGTCACGAGCCTCCTCGCTCGGTCGGACCGTGAGCTCAACGACGCCAAGCGACTTGCCCTGGTCAACAAGGCCGGCGCGATCATGGGGAACGACGTGCCCATGATCCCGCTCTTCCAGCGCCCGACGTACCTCGTCTACAAGACGTCGGTCAAAGGCCTGGTCGACAACGCTTCGAGCCAGGGCCCGAGCTTCAACGCGGAGAACTGGTCGAAGGGCTGACGCCCGCTCATCGAGGCGCAGCGCGACGGGCCCCGCTCCAGGAGGCCGGGACGGGGCCCGTCGCCGTTTCGGCGACGGCTCTCGGCACGAGGGGGCCGCCTCCGAATCCGTACTTCCCCGGATCACGTTTCGGCGGCAGCCCGGAAGCGGCCCGGCGAGTCGGTCCCTATGGTCTGAGCAGAAGGCCGCGAGGTATGTCGGCGGGTCTTTGAAGGAGGCCGTTGTGCGGATCGGCTTTGAGGGTCGGAGGCGAAGCCAGAGCACGACGGCCCGTTCTCTGTATGTGCGGAGCGCGGCCTGCGGCGCCGCGTTCCGTGAGGAGGTGCGATGAAGCGCATTGGGCTCATATTCATCGGGGCGATGCTTGCCCTCGGAGGCTTTGCGGCGGCCGGCGTGTCCCTGGGGGGCGCGTCTGGGTCGGCCGCCGACGACTCCAAGATCACCATCTGTCACGCCAGCTCGGCGGTCAAGAACCCGTACGTCGATCCGACTGTTTCGAAGAACTCGATCCAGAACGTCAACGGGCTCGACCCGAACGGCCACGGGACCCACACGGGCCCGGTCTTCCCGGCTGCCGGTTGGGGCGACATCATCCCGCCCTTCCCTGCTGGCTCGAAGGTCAATGACAAGGGCAAGGTGACGGATGAGTGGGGCGCGTTCCCGGGTCTCAACTGGACCGCTGAGGGTCAGGCCATCTACAACAATGGGTGCAAGCCCGTGACGACGACGACCACGACCCCGACGACCACCACGACCCCCACGACGACCACGACCCCCACGACCACCACCACTCCCACGACCACCACGACGCCGACAACCACCACGACTCCGACGACGACGACCGTCCCGACAACGACGACCGACCCCGGCACGACGACCTCGACGACCACGTCGACTGACACGACGACGACGTCGACCACGACGACGACCGAGGCTGCCGGGACGACTACGACCAGCACCCCGCCGCCCGCTTCGGGTGTCGCGGGTGCGACTGCATCGTCTCCGCCGGCGAAGGGGACCCTGCCGTTCACCGGCGCGTCCGACTGGGTACCGGCGCTCGGCGGCGGGCTTCTGCTCGCTCTCGGTCTGGGCCTGCGGCGCCTGGGAAGGGAGGCCTAGCGACTGCGGCTGATTCGTGATTGCGGTTCGACGCCGAGCGGCACATGCGTGCCGCTCGGCCTTTGAGCTGCCTACTCCCGCGTGAGCGCGACGGCGAGCCAGATGCGCCGGCGGCGCCGGGCGACAGGCCGGAAGCCATGGCCGCGGGCGATCTCGATCATCCGACCTGGCGGGTGCACGTAGCTACGAAAGTCGCTGCCCGACACGCGCATCCAGAGGTTGGAGCAGGCGTTGACGAGCCGGGAGAGCAGGTTGCGGGGCGGAAAGCTGAAGACCAACGTGCGCCGCGCGTGGCGCGCGGCCTCGCCGACGAGTCGCTCGTAGTCCGGATAGCAGCAGACGACGCGGTGCATGAGGACGACGTCCGCGTCGCCGAATCGGCCGTCCTCGGCGAAGTCGCCGATCTCCCGGTCGATGCGCTCGGCGACGCCTGCTTCCTCCGCGAGCTCCGCCGCCGCGGCCTCGTACCCTGGCGAGTACTCAACGTTCACGGCTCTCGCAGCGCCGGCCTCGAGCAGCTCGAGCTGAATGGCCCCGACGCCGCCGCCGACCTCGAGCACCTTCGCGCCGGCGACGACTCCCTCGCCGACGAGCGCATCGACGATCCACTGCGCCGGCGCTCTCAGCCCGCGGCGCCGATAGCCCTCGGCGTCGCGACGGGCCACCTTCTCGTCGAACACATCTCCATACCGGGAGGATCCGCAGCAGTCCAAGGCCGAAAGTGTAGGCAGCGCCGGCTCTCCGTAGTTCCCCGCAGCGCGCCACCGCGGCTTCCCCGGATGCGGGCCTCCTTCGGCCGGGCAACCATGGGGACGTGGCGTCCAGAGCTGCTTCTAAGTCGAAGAAGCGCGCGGCAAAGAAGCGCGTTCGCGTCCCGGCGCCGGCGAAGCCGCAGGCCCCGCGGGGTCGGCCCGTCGC
>DASUXI010000111.1:0-3842 GCA_036377995.1 Gaiellaceae bacterium | reverse complement strand
CACGAGCGGGAGTTTGTGGCTCTGAGCCACTTGCGCGAGCTCCTCGAGGCGAGGCTGCTCCGTGAAGCCCACGACACGGAAGTTCGACTGGTGAACGCGGAGGAGGACTGCCGTCTCCGGCCCGATCGCCGCCTCATAGTCGCTTGCCCGAGTTCTGTTCGTCGTGCCCACTTCTCGCAGGAGGGCACCGGACCTGGCCAGGACGTCGGGGATGCGGAACCCGTCGCCGATCTCGATCAGCTCGCCGCGCGACACGAGCACTTCGCGCCCTTCGGCGAGCGCGGCGAGGGCGAGCATCACGGCTGCGGCATTGTTGTTCACGACCAGAGCGGCCTCGGCTCCGGTCAGCCGGCCGAGGAGCTCGCCGACGTGCGCCTGGCGCGAGCCACGGGATCCGGAGGCGAGGTCGTACTCCAGGTTCGAGTAGCCGCGCGCCGCCTCGCGGACGCGGTCGATTGCAGCCTCGGCAAGGGGGGCCCGGCCGAGGTTCGTGTGCGCGATCACGCCGGTCGCGTTGATCACCCGGCGCAGCCGCGGGGCTCTCGAAGCGGCGAGCTCATCGAGCAGGCGCCCGCGCAGGTCACCGGGATCGATGCCGCCGCGGATCTCGGCCCGAGCCCGCTCGAGCAGCTCGCGGGCCGCGTCGACGGCGCCACTGTCACCGAGCCCGCGCGTCAGCTCGTCGACCGAGGGGAGGTCGCGCAGGCGGCTCACGCGCCGAAGGCTAACCGCGCGGAGCGGGCGTCACCGCGCGTCGGCCCCGGCGCGTTCCGCGGACCTGGCACCTGCGATCACGAGCTGGACCGCCTCCTCGACGTCGTCGGTCGTGTGCAGCAATGAGACGTCCTCGGGCGAGATCATCTTGCCGACGAGCAGCTCGTTCCGGATCCAGGTGAACAGCTCGTCCCAGTAGTCGGTGCCCACGAGCACGACCGGGAAGTGGATGACCTTGCCGGTCTGGATCAGAGTGAGCGACTCGAACAGCTCGTCGGCCGTGCCGAACCCGCCCGGGAAGACCACGAATCCCTCGGCCGCCTTCACGAACATCGTCTTCCGCGCATAGAAGTGGCGGAAGGTGAGCGAGATGTCGAGGTAGGGGTTCGGCGCCTGCTCGTGCGGTAGCTGGATGTTGAACCCGACCGACATGCCGCCGCCCTCCTTGGCGCCGCGGTTCGCCGCTTCCATCACGCCCGGCCCGCCGCCGGTGACAACCGACCAGCCGATCTCTGCGAACCGGCGCCCGGTTGCACGGGCGAGCTGGTACGGCTTGTCGTCTTCGTCCACGCGGGCAGAGCCGAAGATCGTCACGGCCGGCTTCCTGATCCGGTCGACGGCCTCGAAACCGTCCTGGAACTCCTGGGCGATCATCGCGACGTGACGTCCGATGTCGTACGCCGACGTCTCGGAGGCGAGGATCTGGCGGTCTTCCACGCGTCCCTAGAGCCGGTTCTGCGGGACGTGCGTGGCGATCATGCCGAGAACGAGCAGCGTGACGAGGATCCCGTAGAGGATCGTGATCTGCATCGCCCGGTCGCGTCCTCCGCCGGGCAGCGCGATCGGGTAGGTGCTGCCGCTTGCGTACTCCTGGCCTGCGGGTGCAGCGGTCGACTGCCGCGCGAGCCGGATCGCGTGCCAGATCGCGCCGCCGTCGAGGATCCCGACGGGCACGAGGTTGATGAGGTTGATCAGGAACCCGGCATACGCGAGGGCGTGAAAGAGGTTCGACCCGATCGACTCGCCGATACCCCAGCAGGCGGCGGCCCCCACGCTGCCGAGCGCAGGTCCCGCAAGCGCGACGAGCGAGTTCCGCCACGGGTTGAGCGGCGCGTTCCGGATCAGGACGTAGGCGCCGAGGAACGGGATGAAGGTCGGCAAGGTCACGTCCAGCCCCTGCCGCCTCGCCTCGAAGAAGTGCCCGAGCTCGTGTACGAGGATGAGGACGACGAACCCGACGGCGAATTTCCAGCCCCAGATGAGCGAGTACGCGGCGACCGAGATGAAGATGCTGAAGAACTTGAAGACGGCGAAGCCGAACTTCAGGACGAGCCCGAGGACCACCGCGATCGGAGCCCAGATCCGCTGTAGCAGGCCGCGCCAGTCGGTGCCGCGCGGCTGCAGCGGCTCGTAGCCGCGCAGCTCGGGTGGGTACTCGTCCCGTTCCATCGCGTTAGTTGTACCTACCTCTCCGGCTCAGGAGCCGCGGCCGATCCACTCCTCGCCGCCCTGGTAGACCTCTTTCTTCCAGAGCGGGACGCGCTCCTTGAGGGTGTCGATCGCGTCTCGGCACGCTGCGAGGGCGTCCCGGCGGTGTGGCGCCGACGCCGCGATGACCACGCTCGCCTCTCCGATCTCCACCCGGCCGGTGCGGTGGTGGATCGCGAGCCCGCAGAGGTGGTAGCGCGAGGCGAGCTCCTCGGCGATCTCGGCCATGACCTGCTCGGCCATGCCGGCGTACGCCTCGTACTCCAGGTGAACGACGGTCCGCTCGCGCGAGTGGACACGCGTCGTGCCGACGAAGGTCGCGATCGCGCCCGCCTCGTCGCTCCGGACCTCGTCGACGACGGCCTCGAGCGAGAGTGGTGCGTCGCTCAGCCGGAAGGCGCCGCCGCTCACCGGTGGGATGAGGGCCACCTCGTCACCGTCGGCGAGCGCGCGCTCGGGGTCGGCGTACTCCTTGTTGACCGCGTACAGCAAGCCGGCCGGCTCGGCGCCCAGGCCGAGGGCAGGCCACACCTCCTGGACGCTCGCGACCCCGTCGAGCTCCCGTTCCGACCAGCCCGCGCGCTCGCGCAGGCCGGCGAACAGGCGAACTCGGACGGGCACGCGGCAAGGCTAGCCGGGCGGCTGCTACGGTGTTCCCGCAATCAGGACGAGTACCGGCAGCGCTTCCAGCCCTTCCTTTACTTGTTCGCGTACAAAAGCAAGGGAGGTTTACATGGCTACCGGAACCGTCAAGTGGTTCAACGATGCCAAGGGATACGGATTCATCTCGCCCGAGGAGGGCGCGAAGGATCTGTTCGTGCATCACTCGAACATTGCGGGCAACGGCTTCAAGACCCTCGCCGAGGGTCAGAAGGTCGAGTACGAGTCGCGCGAGGGCGCCAAGGGCCCCGAGGCGATCAACGTCGCCCCAGTCCAGTAAAGGCGAGCTAGTCGCCGAGAAGGAACAGAAGATCGAGCTCGATGGCGAGGTCATCGAGGCGCTTCGGAATGGCTATTTCCGGATCGCCATCGACGGCGGCCATGAGACGCTCGGTTACACCGCCGGGAAGATGCGGCGCTACCGCATCCGCATCTTCCCCGGCGACCGCATCAGGATCGAGCTCTCCCCGTACGACCTGAACCGCGGCCGGATCGTCTACCGCTACAAGTAGCCGGCGCGCGCACGGCCGGTCGGCCGCGCGCTCCCCCTCTACGATTGTCGGGTGGCCACGACCGGCGATGAGCGGCGGACGGAGTCCGGGATCGAGGTCAAGCCGGTCTACACCGCGGACGACGCACCCGGCCCGCTCGAGCTTCCGGGCGAGTTTCCGTTCACGCGTGGCCCCTACTCGGACATGTATCGCGGCAGGCCGTGGACAATCCGGCAGTACGCGGGATTCGCCTCTGCCGAGGAGACGAACAGCCGCTTCCGCTACCTCCTGAGTCGCGGGCAGACGGGGCTCTCGGTCGCCTTCGACTTGCCGACGCAACTCGGCTATGACTCTGACGACCCGCGCGCGGTTGGGGAGGTCGGGCGGACCGGCGTCGCGATCGACTCGATCGCGGACATGGAGCTCCTCTTCGACGCGATCCCGCTCTCCGACGTCTCGACTTCGATGACGATCAACGCCCCGGCCGCC
>DASUXI010000110.1:0-5545 GCA_036377995.1 Gaiellaceae bacterium | reverse complement strand
CGAGCCGCAGCGCCGCCGCCTCGGAGCTCATCGCCGTAACGGACGGCCGAAGACGATCGGCAGGGCGAGGACGAGCACCGCGAACGCGTAGAAATAGTAGAACTGCATCGTCAGGTAGAAGAGGTTGGCCGCCATCGTCCCGGCCAGGGCGGCGGTCATGCCCCAGGCGAGCGGCCGCACCCGGCGGGCCACCGCCTCTCCACGCGCCGCGAGCTGCCGTCCCAGCTCCCGGCCGGCACGCAGCCGCGCGAACAGGTAGCGCAGGAAGAGGAAGAACGCCGCCGTCCCGACCAGGCCGGTCTCGACGATCAGCGCAACGTAGAACGAGTGCGGGCCCCAGTTGGACTTGCCGGTCACGAACTCGTAGTAGACGGAGAAGGTGTTCAGGCCGAGGCCGAACAGCGGATGCGAATGGATGATCTGCGGGATGAAGTCGTAGATCGCAAGGTGCGCGTGCTCCGAGCCTCCGCCGGTCTGGACGCGCGAGCGCACGAGGACCTCGAAGTAGTGACGGCGCGACCAGACCACCGCGAGGAGAACGACCGCGATGCCCGAGACCGGCACGAGCAGGGCGCGGGAGGCGAGGCGCCGCCGATAGGGGATGGCGAGGATGAGGAGCCCGACGCCGAGCCCGAGCAGCCCGCTCCGCGACAGTGTCGAGAGCATGACCAGGAAGAGAAACGCGAGCACGATCGCGAGCGGGACGCGCAGGCGATGTCCCCGCTCGAGCCTGAGGTAGACCGGCAGCAGCGCGAGCAGCGGGACGCAGAGCATCACTGCCAGGTGGTTCGGGTCGCCCGTGAGCGCGTTCGGCCGGTAGACGGTCACGCCCCCGACGGCGCCGTAGACGTTGATCGAGCTCGCGCCGCCGGTGAGGGGCGAAAGGACGCGCTGGTCGAGATTCACGCCTGCGCGCGCGGCGAGAAGCTGCAGCGCGCCGTAGGCGCCGTTCACGACGAGGCCCGCCGTGAGAGCGGCCACCGATCTCCAGTAGAAGTCCGCCGACCTGCGCGCGAGGTACGCGACGCCCGCGGCGAGGAAGAGGAAGTGGAGAACGAACTTGACCATTCCCTTCAGCCACTGGTCGAGTGACTCCTTGGTCTCGATGTTGAAGAACCCGATCAGGTAGATCAGCAAGAGGAGTGCGAAGATCCCCAGCACGATCACGGTCGTGCGCGGAAACCTCGGGCGGCCCCACTCGATCGCGAACGCGATCAGGAAGAGGATCGTGAGGACATCGGCGATGCCGACCGCGCCTGCGACCTCCCAGTGCACTTTCTCCCACGTGACGCAGAAGAGCGTCGCGAGGAAGAGCGTCTGCGTGACCTTCACGTGGGCAAGCCTCGCAGGAGCTCGGCCAGCTCCTCGACGCGGGCGCCCCGGCCGAGGCGCTCGCGGTCCTCGGCCGAGAGGGCGACCCCGTCGAGAGTCCCCGCCGCCCAACGGCCGTGCAGGTCGGCGAGGGCAGCGGTCAGGGCGGGCACGTCGTCGGGCGCCGCGACCACGCCAGCACCGGTCTCCCGGATCAGCCGCGCTGCCTCGCCGTCCGGCGGCACCGCGGCGAGAATCGGGCGCTCGGCCGCGAGATACTCGAACACCTTCCCCGAGAGGACGCCCTTGCCGCGGCCGCCGGCCTCCGGGATCAGGAGCAGCAGCGCGTCCGAGTCCCGCTGAAGCGCGAGAGCATCGTGCCGAGGGGCGTACGGCAGCAGCTCGAGCCGCTCGCCGAGGTCGAGCGACTCGGCCCACTCGCGGTCGGAGGCCCTGAAGTCCCCGACGAAGCGGGCGACGACGTCCTCGAAGCCCGACTCGGCCAGGGCGGTCAGGAACGGACGCGGGTCGCGCTTGCCGAAGAAGCTGCCGGTGTGGGTGATGCGGAAGCGGTCGCCGCGCCGGTAGGCCAGCCCGGCGAAGTCGTCGAAGTCGGCGCCGTTCAGGATCGTCGTCACCTCGCCTTCCGGCTCGAGCCCGCGCGCCTCGTCGGCTATCGCCTCTGACGCCGCGACGATCGCATCCGCTCGCTTCGCGACGAGCCGCGCGACGGACTCGCTCACCTTCTCCTTCGCGCGCACAGCCGCACGCTCGACGTTCCGGTGCGGATGGCTCGCGATCGAGTCGCGCAGGTCCGCGACCCAGCGCACGCCCGTCGCAGCCTTCACGGCCGCCCCCACGAGGTGCACGGAGTTCGGGGGAGACGTCGTGATCACGACGTCGATTCCACTCGCCTTGACGATGCGAAGCGCGGCCGGGATCGCGGTCAGGTTCCAACCGACGTTCTCGTCGGGCACGAGCACGCGCCGCGAGAGCGACAGCGCCTGGCGGGAGAGCCGGTCGAGCCCCTGGCGGCCGTGCAGCTCGTCGGCGAGTGAGCGCGAGCGTGGGCCGAGATAGCGCGCGCGGTGGATCCAGGCCTGCGTCGGCGGCGCGAGCCCGGGGTCCGCGTGGATCCACTTCGGGTCGTCCGGGGCGAGGACGTGCGTCTCGATCCCGTGCGCCGGCAGGTGCGTCGCGAATTTGAGCGGACGCTGGACTCCGCCGCCGCCGCCGGGCGGGAAGTACATCGTCACCAGCAACACCCTCATCCGGGGCGATGGTAGAGCGAGTAGCGCGCGTCTCTGTAGATGAGCCGCCAGGAGGGATGTAGCTGGAAGCGGGTGCGGTCGACCACGAGCCAGGTCGCGTGGTAGCGGTCGAGGATCGCCTCGTTGCCGGTCCCGAAGAACCTGTTCACCGACAGGCGTCGCGCATAGGGCCGGTTGGCCTTCGTGTCGGCCACGTGCGCCGGGGGCGCCGCCGCCACGTACACCGGCGCGAAGGCGGAAATGCGGTAGCTCGTCTCGAGGTCGGAGAAGACGATCGCCCGTTCCGGCACCACGGTGCGAAGCTCGTGGACGAGCCCCGGCGTGAGCGCGTAGGGGTCGCGCTTGGCCGGAGGATCCCAGCGGCGGAAGCCGTGCACGGCGACCGGCACGCAGAAGAGAACGACTGCGGCAGCGACGAGCCAGCTCCGGCTCTCGAGGCGGCGCCGCAGCGCCAGACCGGCGGCGAGCGCGGCGAGGCCGCCGACGGCTGCGATCCAGGTCGCCGCCGCAGGCCCGCCCTCCGTCAGCCCGGGGCCGAAGTCGCCCGGGAAGGCCAGCTGCAACGCGATGCCGGCGGCCAGGGCAACGGGAAGGACGAGGAAGCCCGTCAGGCGGGCCAGCACGGCGGCGCCGCCTGCCAGCGCGAAGGCGAACGGGACGAAGCCCGCCGCTCTCCGCGCCTGGGAGATGGAGACGGCATCCGCAAAATGCGGGAAGACCCAGACGAGCAGCTCGATCCCGAGCACGGCGAGCGTGCCGCCGAGCACGAACGCCGCCCATCTTTGCCGCGCCGCGAAGGCGGCGAGCGGCACGACCGCGAGAGCCGCGACCACGACCGCTCCGCCGCGGGAGACGACTTCCGGCCGGAGCGCGTAGCGGTGCAGGGAGTCGACGTGCAGCTCGTCCGCGTACTTGACGAGCGACCGCCTGAGCTCGGCCGTGCCCGGGTCGTGCGACGCGGTCTGGCCGACCAAAGGCAGGAGCCACGCGAGCGCCGCCCCGGCCGGTAAGAACAGCGCCGCGAGCGCAACGGGGATGCTCCGGATGTCGACCCGAGCGAGGGCGGCGCGCGCGACGAAGAAGCCGACCAGGGGGATGCCGAGGAAGATCGCCGTGCTGGCGTGCACGAGCAGGACCTCCAGGCCGATCGCGGCGAGCGTCAGGCCGAGCGAGAGCCCCGGATGACGCAGGAAGAGGAAGAAGAGGGTCAGGGCCGCGGGCACGAGCACGTAGCGGTCGAGGGTCCCGGGCTGGGCGAGGAGCGTGAACGAGCCGCCGTGGCCGGGTGCGAAGGCCGCAGCCGAGACCGCGGCGGCAAGAACGGCTACGCCGAGCGAGACCGAGCGGAAGAGAGCGAGGCCTGCCTCGAAGATGACGACGAAGGCGACCGGTGCCATCGCGCTCGGCTCGTGGAGTACGACCTGCGTCGGGTCGACTCCCGCCAGCTTGCCGACCAGCGCGAGAAATGCATGCCAGATCGGAAACGCGTAGCCCGGGTGCAGCCCGCCGTCGGCGAACTCGTCGACCGAGCGGATGTGCAAGCCGCCGAGCTCGTCGAGCTTCCGCACGCGGCCGAGATGGAAGTACGCGTCACCGGCCACGTGGCCGGCCACATGCCAGAGCGCGATTCCGAAAGCCAGGCCCACGAGCGAGACGAGCAGCGTGCTCCTGGGCGTCGGGCCCGATACGACCCGCAACGCGAACGGCAACGCGACGACGGCGATCGCGGCCAGCACGACCAGGGCGAGCCAGATCGAGCTGTGGACGACGAAGACCAGCAGGAGGGCCGGCCCGAGGGCGCCGAGGCTCCAGGCGACGGTGGCGGAGGCGCCGCGGAGCCGCAGCCCACGGGCGACGAGGGCGCCCGGGATCAGGAGGACGAGTGACGCGGCGACGAGGCGCAGCCAGAGGCCGGCACCGTAGTCGGGGAAAAGCCGCGCCAGGCCGAGGAGCGGCAGGGAGAGGAGCAGAATGGGAGCGCCGCTAACGCGGCGGCGCAGTGCCCACACGCTCGTTCCATTCCTCGGCGAGCTCTCTCAGGCCAGGCCCGCTGACGCCGAGGGCATCTCGGGCGTGAAGCCGCATACGCGCGCGGAAGGTGGCGTCGCGGCCGAGGACCGCGCCGAGGCCGAACCGCGCCGCGTACTGCGCGCCCGTAGCGACCGCAGCAGCCCGGGCCCCGAAGGCGGAGTGGTGCTTGCGCCAGTAGAGGTGGCGGCCTCGCCAGATCTCGTTGATGCGCCGCTCGGGCACGGCAGCCGTCGACTGCCCGACGTGGTGGACGACGGTGACGTCCGGGAACCAGTGAGACTCGTACCCGGCCCGCCTCATCCTCTGCTGTAGGTCGGTCTCCTCGGAGTACATGAAGAAGTCCTCGTCGAAGAGCCCGATCTCGTCGAGCACGCGGCGCCGCAACATCAACGCAGCGGCGGTCAGCCAGCCGACGCGCCGGGGCCGCGTGCCTCTCGACTGAACGACGGCCACCTTCCCCAGCGTCAGCGCGCTCAGGGCGCTGCTTCCGGGAGTGGGAAGACGCCAGGCCGATGCCTGAAGGCGGCCGTCCGGATAGACGAGACGGGGTCCCAGCGCTCCGACCTCGGGATGCGCGTCGAGGTACTCGACCATGCGGTCGAATCCCCAGTCGGCGCTCGTCGTGTCCTCGTTCAGCACGAAGACGTAACGGCCGCTGGTGGCCCGGATCACGGTGTTGTGGTTCGCCCCGAAGCCCGCGCGGCGATCCTGCGGGATCACTCTCACGCCGGGGAAGCTGTCGCGGACCGCCTCGACGGAGCCGTCCTCCGAAGCGTTGTCCAGCACGACGATGTCGACGTCCTCGCGAGCGAGGGACTCCAGGCAAGCGAGGAGAAGGTCCCGGCTGCAGGCGTTGACAATCGAGACCGTGACGGGCGGCACTACCGTGCGAGGCCGCGGGCGACGAGCGCCTCGCGCGCCGCCTCGACGGA
>DASUXI010000109.1:0-19646 GCA_036377995.1 Gaiellaceae bacterium | reverse complement strand
CCGCCCTCGTTGTACTCACTGGGCGCCACGTCGTTCGGCGTGTCGGGATAGAAGACCGAGGCGAGCGCCTGGATCTGCCGCCGCCCGACGCCGAGCTCGAACTGCCCGCCGCCGTACATCGCGATCCCGTTCGCCTCGCAGTGCTCGATGCACTCGAGCAGACGCTCGATCGTCCCGAACCGGGACGGCTTGATGTTCTGCCATCCGGGCGTCACCGGCAGAGCGAGCAGGTCTGCCAGCGAGTGGACCGGCGCATCGAAGCTGAGCCGCCCCTCCTGGCCGGCGAGCACCTTGCCGCACTCGCCGTCGAGCGACGCGTCCTCGATGACGGCGTCCGGAAAGAGCTCGGAGACCGCGCGGTAGAGCTCGGGATCGGGAGCGAGCTCGACGCCGGTGCCCCGATAGTACGCCTTGAGGTCGAGGACACGCACGCGCCCGGTCCCGGCGAGCCGCTCCATGAACGGACGATCCCAGTCGTCCTCGGGGTCGAGCTTCAGCTCGAGCCCGGGCGAGTGCTGCAGCCACGCGAAGGCGTCGGCCCGTGTCGAGACGACGAACCGCACAGGGTGGTACTCGCGCCCGACCGCGGCACCGAGCGATAGGGCTCCCTGCCGGAGCGCGAGGTCGAGCGCCGCGCTCTCGAACGCCCAGCGCCGGTAATCGGTCGAGGCCTCCATCTTCGGCTCGCCCTCGAACAGCCGCAGACCGTCGAGCGACCGCGAGAGCTCGCCGAGCGTCGTCGCCCCCTCCGGCTCGAGCTCGGGAAACCAGTCGTGATCTTCCGCGTTGTAGGTGACATCTTCGCCGCGCCCCTCCGCTCCTCCCCCGCCGAGAACGACGGTCGTGGTCACCCGCCTGAACTGACTCGAGACGTCCACCGCGCGACGCTCGGTCGTGAAGCTCTCGAGCGCGAGCGGGAG
Organism: Gaiellaceae bacterium; assembly: GCA_036377995.1. GTDB lineage: Bacteria > Actinomycetota > Thermoleophilia > Gaiellales > Gaiellaceae > 3-1-20CM-4-69-9. The sequence goes on along the minus strand of DASUXI010000109.1, from coordinate 18,726 downwards.
GTCTCGCAGTTTCGTCCAGATCGCCGGCTCAGCCAATGCTCGCCTCTGTCTTCATTGTCGGCTCGGCCTTCATCATCTGGTACACGAGCGGAATCGCAGCCAGGATCGGGATCCCGCACACCGGCCAGAGAACTTGATAGCCATCGGTCGCGTCGAGATACGGACGTGCGAGGTCGATCGCGGCGCCAGCGACCGGCGCTCCGAGCAGCAGGCCCAGCCCCTTCGTCGTCGTCGCGAGACCAGAGACCGCCCCGCGGTGCTCCTCGGGCATCAGCTTGAAGAGCAGTCCCCACGCGAGCGTCATCACCGCGCCGCCGGCGACCGACACCGGGACGATCAGGGCGAAGTACCACGTGTGCCAGGTCGTCGCGCTGCCCGCGACGAGATAGCCGCCGCCGTAGACGAAGGACGCATAGAAGATCACCCGCGCGATACCAAAACGGTCACCGAGCCGCCCCGCGAAAAGGGCGGCGATGATGTAACCAGTCGCGACAGCGCCGAGGATCGCGGAGGAGATCGCCTTCGACTGATGCAGGCCGTCGATGACATAGAGGACGACGAACGTCCGCGCAGCGGCGAAGGTCCCCTCCCACGCGGCGTTCGCGAGCAGAAAACGGCGTACCTCGGCTTCCTCGCGGAGGATCGCCCAGCTTCGCTTGACGTAAGCGGCGACTCCCTCGAACACGCGCCCATGCCCGCCGTCCTCCTGGACGAAGAGGATCGTCGCGCCGCAGGCCCCGGCAGTCACGAAGGCGGCGAGGACGAACGGCGCCGCGTGCCAGGCTTTGAGCAGGAAACCGCCTCCGACGAGCGCCAAGCCGAGCGCGATCCCGCGGAGCACGTGCTGGATCCCCTGGGCTCGGCCGTACGTCGACGGAGGAAGCAGGTCCGGGTAGAGGCCGCGGTACGGCGGCTCGTACACGTAGTACGCGAAGAAGAACGCGAGCACGACCAGCGTCGTTGTCCAGAGATTCGGCATGAACGCCATCAGGAGCAGGCAGAAGCCCATCGGGCCGAGCGCGGCGAGCATGAACGGCCGCCTGCGACCGAGCGGCGTGTGGAAGCTATCGCTCCACGGACCGATCACCGGCGAGAGCAGCAGCGCGAAGACTCCCTCCGCGCCGAGCACGAGCCCGATCAATGTTCCGGATTCCGTGAACCGGTTCAGGAGTGGCGGGAGATAGGCGGCGGTGGTGGTGATCGAAAACGCGAGGCCGAACGCCCCGAGGCCGAGCACCCAGAAGAGACTGCGGCGGACGCTCGGCGAGCGCACCGCCCCGTCGGCGGTCAGCTGCTTCACCGACCGGTTAGAGGCGTGCGGCCTCGCGGTCGCTGGCAAGGCCGCCGCAGACGACCTCGACGACGGTTTCCTCCGCCCTCGCGATCGCATCGTCGCCATCCTCCAGCTGGCCCATGACCCAGCCGGTGAGAATCTCCTCGAGTGCGCCGTAGAACACGTAGCTCACCATCCGGGCGTCGAGATCCGCTCGGAACTCGCCTTGCTCCTGCCCGCGCGCGATGACTCGCTCGAGGCCGGCGAACGCGGTGGCGATCTCGTCGATTCGGTCCTGTAGATGCGAGCTTCGCGTCACGTCTCGCACCAGCACGCGCACGAGGTCCGGATCGCGGCGCCAGGCGCGCAGGAGGATCTTCGTGATACCCGCGACCTGGGCTCGCGCGCTCGTCTCCGTTTCCTCGACCGAATGGACGGTGTCGACGACATCGCGCCACGTCTCGCGGAAGATCGTCTCGAGGAGCGACTCCTTCGACGGGAAGTAGTGGTAGAGCAGGCCGTGCGCGACACCCGCTTCCTCGGCGATGTCGCCCACACGTGCGGCGTGGTAGCCCTTGTGCGCGAAGACGTGAACAGCCGCTTCCAGGATGAGTCGCCGCTTGTCTTCCTGGTTCGTTGAACGGTCAGTCAACGTGCTGAGTGTAGTGGTAGCGTCGGCGCTGTGGTGTTGCGCGACGTGCTGGTCGTCGATTTCACGCGCTACCTGCCCGGGCCGTTCGCCAGCCGCGAGCTTCTGCGGCGCGGCGCTCGGGTCGTTCGCGTCGAGGCGCCGGAGGGCGATCCACTGCGCGTGGTCGCTCCCGGCTGGGACGCGGCGCTGAACGCCGGCAAGGAGTCCGTCGTGTGGGACCGCGAACGCGACCCGGGGCTCGGCCCGGCGCTGTGTCGCCGGGCCGACGTCGTGCTCGAGGGCTTCCGGCCCGGAGTCGCGCAGCGTCTCGGCATCGGCCCCGCCGATGTCCCGGGCTCCGTCGTCTACTGCTCGGTCACCGGCTTCGGGGCCGATGACCTGCGCGCCGGGCACGACCTCAACTATCTGGGCTGGGCCGGAGTGCTCGCGGAGACGGCGCCGGGGCTCCCTCCCGTTCAGGTCGCCGACCTCGCCGGCGGCTCGTTGTTCGCGGTGATCGAGATCCTCACCGCATTGCTCGATCGTGAGCGCACGGGACGGGGTATGCGCATCACGGTCTCCATGACGCACAACGCGCACGAGCTCGCGGCGCACCGGCTGCAGGGCCGGCCCGAGCGAGTGCTGACCGGCGGGCTCGCGTGCTACGGGATCTACGAGACCGCCGACCGCCGTTTTCTGACGATCAGCCCCGTGGAGCCGAAGTTCTGGGCGCGGCTGTGCGAGGTGATCGGGCGCCCCGACCTGATCTCGAGGCACTACGACGAGAACCAGGACGCCCTCGCCGCCGAGCTCGCGACCGTCTTCCGCACACGCACGCTCGCTGAGTGGCTCAGCCTCTTCGACGGCGAGGACGTCATGGCCGGACCCGTGCACACTCTTGCCGAGGGTGCGGACTGGCTCGGCGCTCCCGCGCGTGAGGCGCGGGCCGCCGCGCTGGGAGAACACACGGGGAGCTGGCGCGCCGAGCTCGCCTCGTTCGAGGGATAGCACGACTCTTCGGGACCGACCATCCTGAGACCGGATGACTTCGCGTCGCGTCCTCTCGCTGCTTGCCCTCGTCCTCGCCGCTTCGGCTTTGACCGGCTGCGCGGGCGGCGACACGCTCTCGCTCGACCCCGTGGCGAAGGCGGCCGCCGTCACGACCAAGACCACGTCGTCTCGCTTCACGTTCGCCGCCTCCATGGATGTCGCGAACGCCGGCTCGATGTCGTTCCAGGGTTATGGGCTCTACGACGGGAAGGCCAGGTCGGGCTGGATGAGCATGCACTTCGCCCTACCGACGCAGCTGCAGGCACAGCTCGGCTCGGTCGATCCGAGCATGGAGATGCTGTTCGACGGCAGCCACGGCCTCGTCATGTACATGCGATCGTCGCTCTTCGACCGCCGGGTGCCCCCGGGAAAGTGGGTGAAGATCGACGTCGCGAGCCTGGCGAGGAAGGAAGGCGTCGACGTCAATGCGCTACTCAATGCGAATCAGGCCGACCCGTCACAGGCACTGCGGCTGCTGGCGGCGTCGAGCGGCGCGCGCGCGACCGGACATGCCGTCGTCCGCGGCGTCGACACGACGCACTACGCCTTTCGCATCGACTACAGGCGCCTCCTCGAGCACAACAGGGCGCTCGAAAGATTCGCCGACATCGCGGGGACCTCGTCCATCCCCGCCGAGGCGTGGATCGATTCCCGGGGGAGAGTGCGCAAGCTCACGGTGACGATGTCTCTCGGCGCCCGGCTCGGCACGCCGATGACGATGACCATGACCGAGGAGCTCTACGACTTCGGCGTCGAGGCGAACATCACGCCGCCGTCGGGCGACATGGTCGTCGACTACACGGCGCTGGCGGGCTCGGCCTCCTAGGGCTCCTGCCGTTCGCTGCTACCGGGCAGCGCGTCGGTCAGCTGTCCGAGAGCCCGCGTGACCTCGCTCGGGATGATCCAGACCTTGTTCGACTCGCCCTGAGCGATCTGCGGGAGCACCTGCAGATACTGGTACGCGAGCAGCTTCGGATCGGCGTCCCCCTCGTGGATCGCTCGAAAGACCGTGTCGATCGCCTTTGCCTGGCCCTCGGCCTGCAGGATCGCTGCCTCCCTCTGTCCCTCGGCGCGGAGGATGGCGCTCTGCTTCTCTCCTTCCGCCGTCAGGATCTGTGACTGCTTCACGCCCTCGGCCGTGAGGATCGCCGCGCGCTTCTCCCTGTCGGCGCGCATCTGCTTCTCCATCGTCTCCTTGATCGACAAGGGCGGATCGATCGCCTTCAGCTCGACGCGGTTGACGCGAATGCCCCACTTCCCCGTCGCCTCGTCGAGGACGCCGCGCAGCTGGTTGTTGATCTCGTCACGCGAGGTCAGCGTCTTCTCGAGGGCCATGCCGCCGATGACGTTGCGGAGCGTCGTCACAGTCAGCTGCTCGATTCCCTGGATGTAGTTGGCGATCTCGTAGGTCGCGGCCTTGGCATCGGTGACCTGGAAATAGATGACGGTGTCGATGCTGACGACAAGGTTGTCCTCGGTGATGACGGGCTGGGGATCGAAGGAGACGACCTGTTCGCGGAGGTCCATCATGTCCCGGATGCGGTCGACGAAAGGCACGACGATGGCGAGCCCGGGCGTCAGCGTGCGCGAGTAGCGCCCCAGCCGCTCGACGACGCCTGCCCGCGCCTGCGGCACGATCCGGATCGTCCTGGCGAGCGTGAAGAGCACCAGCGCCGCGACGACGACGAGCACGATCAGCCCAGCGGTCATTTCTCCACCTCTCTACTGGTACACGAGAGCCGTGGCCCCCTCGATCTTGACGACCTCGACGCGCGCGCCAGGCTCGTAGACCTGGTCCTCCATGTACGAGCGCGCCGACCACTCTTCGCCGCCGATCCGGACGCGACCGCCGTCGGCGTCGACCCTCTGCAGGACGACGGCCTTCGCGCCCTCCAGCGCGGCGGTGCCGGTGCGGAGCGCGGCCGGCATGTGCAGATGGCGTCGTGCGATCGGCCGGAGAAGCCACACCGATGCGACCGATCCCGCTATGAAGACGATCAGCTGGACTGCGCCCGTCGCCCCGAGCAACGCGACGACCCCGGCGATCACGGCCGCGAGAGCCACGGGCCCCATGAAGAACATGCCCGGTGTGAAGATCTCGCCGACCGCCAGGAGGACGGCAGCGATCGCCCAGATCAGCCAGGCGGGCACGTTCAAATCGTATTAGGTCGGCCGCCGGAGACCGAGCGCGGCCGGCAGGCCGTAGAGGTCGGTGAGGCGTCCGGCGACCTCCGGGTGGCGGTCTGCGCGGTCGACGAGGATCGCACGCATTCCCAGGGCGCGGGCCCCTTCGACGTCCTCCTCCAGCGAGTCTCCGACCATCACGGCACTCCCCGCCGTCACTCCGACGAGATCGAGTGCCCGCTGGAAGATCGTCGGATGCGGCTTCACGCGACCGTGCGTTCTCGAGTCGACGATCGCGTCGACGTCGAGCCGGTGGTGCGCGACGAACTCGGTCAGGTCGCGGATGCCGTTCGAGACGACCGCGATGCGGAGCTCGGCGTGACGCAGCTCCTCGAGCACGGGAAAGACGTCCTCGAAGAGCTCGAAGTTCTCCGACCTCCCCCAGCCTTCCTCGATCTCGGTCGCGCACTCGTCGGCGATCTCGGCCGGTCCCCCCATCCCGACGAAGATCTGTTCTGTGAACGCATGCCAGATCGAGTCGTCGTGCAGAAGCTCGGGATGCCGCTTGAGGCTCAGCACGGCCGCTTCGCGCGCGTCGTCGTACCGCGACGCGTCGAGGACGGCGCCGTGGCGCGCGGCGATGCGCACGTAGCGGTGAGGGGAGAGCGCCGGGCCCGGCCGGCAGAGCGTGAAGTCGACGTCGAACAGGACAGCACGCAGGCTCACCGCGCGTCCTCCAACAGCCAGCACACCGTCTCGACGTGCGTCGCGACCGTCGTGCTGTCGAACCCCCACGCCATCGTCTGACCGATCGTCCAGCCGCGTGCCCGCTCGCGGTCGAGGCCGAGCTCGGAGCTGAGCCGGTCGAGGCGGTGCAGCACGTCCTTCTTCGAATGCCCGAGGACGTAGTCGCGGACGATCGGCGCGAGGGTGAGCTCGCGCTCGCCGATCAACGGCTTCGGATCGATGACGAGCCAGGGCTCCCGCTGTGCCGAGAGAACGTTGTCAGCGTGTAGATCCTGGTGCAGGAGCACCTGCTCCCCCTGCGATGCGGAAAGTTCACGCAGCAGGCCGATGGCCGCGTCGACCAGGGAGCGGTCGACAGCATGGCCGGCGCGCTTCCAGTCACCCGGCAGGGAGTCGATCCACCAGGTCGACTCGTCTGCGAGCGTGTGAAAGGGGTCACTTGCGGGTTTCCAGAGACGAGGCAGCACGCCGATCAGCACGTCGAGCGCGGCTTCCGGCGCGATCCTCGCCAGCAGCGCCCCCGGCTCGCACCGCTCGAGCAGCATTGCCCACCGGTCTTCGTCGTAGGCGAGGAGCCGGACGGCGCCGTCGCCGTCCCAGACCCGGAGCGCCTCGGCCTCGTGCTCGGCCTCGCGGTGCGGAAAGATCAGCTTCAGGACCGCCGGCGTTCCGTCCGGCATGTCGGCCCGAACCGCGTATCCCGCGGCGCCGAGCTCGTACGGATCGCCGAGCCGCAGGCCCCAGACGTCGACGCATTCCTGGAGGAGGTCGGGGACGCGTTCGAGCCAGACGTCGTGCGTCAGACCGGTGTCGGCCACCGGTACGCGTTCGCCTGCCTGTTCGCCAGCGAGGGCAGCTTCGCGCGAATGTCCCGCAGGTGCGCGCGGTCGAGCTCCGCGATGACAACCGCCTCCTCGTCCGCCGCCTGTGCGACGACGAGGCCCCACGGATCGACGATCAGCGACCGCCCGTACGCGGGCTTGCCGGGAAGCGTCTCTCCGATCTGCGCCGCCGCAGCGACGTAGAGCTGATTCTCGATCGCGCGCGCCTGCAACAGGACGTGCCAGTGATCCTTCCCGGTCGGCGTCGTGAAGTGAGCGGGCACTGTGACGAGCTCGGCGCCTCCGAGCGCGAGGATGCGATAGAGCTCCGGGAAGCGCACGTCGTAGCAGACCGAGAGCCCGATCCTCCAGTCCTCCGCCTCGCAGAGAACTGGCTCGTCGCCCGGCTCTTCGGCCTCCGACTCGCGGTAGACGACGCCGCCTACCTCGACGTCGAACAGGTGGATCTTGCGGTAGACGGCGGCGACCCGCCCTTCGGCGTCGAAGACGATGCTCGTGTTGGAGAGCTTCTCGCGCCCGTCTCGACGCTCGGCGATCGAGCCGCCGACGAGGGTGATCCCGTGGGTGTGGGCCCAGGCGGACATGGCCGCCACCGACTCGCCGCCCTCGAGCGGCTCGGCAGTCGCGTGGTAGAGCTCCGCATCGCCGATCGCGTTCCACTTCTCCGGTAGCACGACGATGTCGGCCCCGGTGGAGGCGGCGTGCGTCACGAGTCGCTCCGCCGTCTCGAGATTGGCCGCCTTGTCGGAGCGGCTCGTCATCTGCACGCACGCGACGCGGATCCGGTCGGGCATCAGCCCAGAATAGCCTTGGAGCCGTGAGCGCCCCGCCGCGACTTCGCGTCCTCGAGGCACTCAGGCACCGAGACTTCGGTCTCCTCTTCGCCGGTCAGGTCGTCTCTCAGATCGGTGATGCCGCGTTCGTCGTCGCGCTCGGCTGGCGGGCGTTCACGCTGACGGGCAAGGCCAGCTCGCTGGGGATCGTCCTGATGGTGGAGACGCTCGGCCTGGTCGCCACCCTGCTGATCGGCGGCGTGCTCGCCGACCGCTACTCACGCAAGCTGCAGCTGATCGGGTCCGATCTCGCACGCGCGGCAGTGATCGCCGGCCTCGCGGCGGTCGACGCATCCGGCCACCTCAGCTTCGGAGTCCTCATCGCATTCGTCGCCCTCCACGGCCTCGGCAGCGGCCTGTTCCAGCCCGCGTTCGGCGGGATCCTGCCACTGCTCGTCGAGGAGCACACGCTCGGCTCTGCGAACGCGCTCGTCGCGATCTCGCGCCAGGCCGCGATCGTCGTCGGACCGGCGGCCGCGGGCGCCGTCTACGGCCTCGCAGGGTCGAGCGCGATCTTCGCCGCGGACGCAGTCTCGTTCCTCGTCTCGGCGTCCTTCCTGAGCTTCGCGCGCCCGCGCGTCTACGAGCCGGCTCCCTCGGAAGGGCTCCGCCGCGAGTTGACCACGGGGCTCCGCTACGTCCTTCGGGTTCCATGGCTCTGGCGGACGATCGGCACCTTCTCGCTGATCCTCCTCGCCGGATTCGCGGCGCTGCAGGTGCTCCTGCCGAAGCTCGTAGCCGACACCTGGCACCGCGGCGTCGGCTCGTACGGCCTGCTCTTCACGCTCCAGGGCGCGGGGATGGTCATCGGCTCCGTCGTGCTCGCCCAGACGGCGCCGCAACGCCGCCGGGGCATCCTCATCTACTCGCTCTTCACGGTCAGCAGCAGTCTCGGAGTCCTGCTCGGCCTTTCTCCCTGGTACTGGTGCGGCGCTGCACTACAGGTCGGGCGCGGCTTCTGCATCGGCTTCGGCATCACGCTCTGGGACACGATCGTGATGCAGCGCGTGCCCCGGCACATGCTGTCACGCGTGATCAGCATGGACTGGTTCGGATCGGTCGGGCTCCTGCCGGCGGGGCTGGGGCTCTGGGCCCTTCTGTCGGGGCTGGCGAGCCCTGGCACGCTGATCGCGGCAGGCTCGGCCTTCTGCGTCTGTCTCTTTCTCGTCGGCCTCGCAGACCAGCGCATCCGAGACCTCGACTGAGAAGGGCGCGCGGGGGAACCCTCGTTCCCCCGCGACGATCGGGGTGCCCAGATTTGAACTGGGGACCTCTCCGACCCGAACGGAGCGCGCTACCAGGCTGCGCCACACCCCGAGGCGGCACACAGATTAGCCGCTTCCGGCACTAAGGGGTCACACTTTGCGAGCTACGTTGTCTGCATCGACAACTGGAGGCTCGAGCACATGAACGTCGTCAATCTGATCGGAAACCTGGCAACGGAAGTGGAGCTGCGTGAGCTCGGCGAGAATCGCCACCTCGCCACCTTCCGGCTCGCGGTCGACCGGGGCGGCAAGGACAGCGAGGCCGACTTCTTCCGGATCTCGGCCTGGGACAAGCAGGCCCAGCTCTGCGCCGAGTACCTCGCGAAGGGCCGCAAGGTCGCCGTCGAGGGCCGCCTGAAGTCGCGAACCTGGGAGGACGAGGGCCAGAGGCGCAGCATGGTCGAGGTCGTCGCACGGCGGGTGGAGTTCCTCTCCGCGCCGGGCACAGGGTCAGGAGCGGAGGTGGTGCCGTTCGAGGCCGCTGTCGCCTAGGAAATCGGCGATCGCCCGGTCGCAGGCGTCGGGGCGCTCGCCGGTGAGAAGATGTCCACAGGCGGGAATCACCCGCAGGCGCGCCCTGAGCCTCCGCGTGTACTCGAATGCATCGCCGAGAGGCAGCTGAACGTCTTCGGCTCCCCAGAGCACGAGCACGGGACACTGGATCCGCTCGAGCTCGGCGCGCGGGTCCTCGACCCGGAGCGCCTGCCAGGCACTGTCGACGTCGGTGTGCAGAAGGTGAGCCGCCAAGAAAGCCTCGACGGCCTCCGTCGTCAACGCGACCGGATCGGCGACCGAGACGAAGCCGAAGACGAGGCGACGAAGCAAAGGCGAGCGGGCAATCCAGCTGCGGCGGTGGGCGGCAATGCGGCCGGGGCGCACCGCGGTGAAGAAGGACAGGAGCCGGCGGCCGAAGGCGCCACCGATGGTGAGGCCTGCCGAGGCGGCGAGGACGAGCGCGCTGATGTCGGCCGGGCGGCGCAGCGCCCACCGCAGCGCGATCGCCCCCCCGAGCGAGTGCCCGACGACGGCGGCGGGCAGCATCCCTTCCCGCCCGGCGACGAGGGCCACGCGGTCGGCGTAGGCGCCGAGACCGGAGACGGCTGGGAGCGCCGAGGAGGCACCGTGCCCGGGCAGGTCGGGAACGAGGAGGCGGTGGCGCCGGGCGAGCGCCGGGACGAGCTGGTTCCAGTTGGAAGCGGCCCCGCCGAGGCCGTGGACCAGGACGAGTGACGGGCCCGATCCGCCGACGAAATAGCGGATTCGGGTGCCCTTGACCTCGGCCTGGCGCTCCTCGAGCCCGGGAGGCTTTGCGTACGTCATCGCCCGCGATTATCCTTGGACGTGATGAGTGATCTGGGAGGGCCGGCCCTTTGAATCCGGCAACGACATTTGAAGGCTTGAGCTAGCCCGCTGAGCGCAATCGCGCCGGCGGGCTTTTTCGTGCACAGGAGAGGAGCGTCGATGGCGAACCACCTCACGCCCGAGGAACTTTCGAAGGAGCTCGGGATCGACCGCCAGGAGGTCATCCGCGTCTGCGTCGAGGAAGGCGTGCCGATCTACCAGGGCAAGATCGACAAGACGTTGTTCCAGGCCCAACTCGAAGCGCTCGGAGCGCTACCGAGACACTGATCGACACTCGTTCGGCGGGCCGGCCGAGGGCCCGACCGAGCAACGAGCCGTCGGTCACGGACGCCCGGCGGCTCGAGAGGCGCACGTGCTCACGGACGGCGACGCTTCTCGATTTCGGACGCTGTCCCTACACTCGATGGCGTGCAGACCTGTCCTAATTGCGGTGAGCAGAACCCGGAGCGCTTCCGGCTCTGCGGGTTCTGCGGCACTCCCCTCGCACCCGCGCTTCCGCCGCAAGAGGTCAGGAAGACGGTCACCGTCGTCTTCTCCGACCTCAAGGGCTCGACGAGCCTCGGCGAGGCGCTCGACTCGGAATCGCTGCGCGAGGTGATGTCGCGCTACTTCGACGAGATGCGCGACGTCCTCGAGCACCACGGCGGAACGGTCGAGAAGTACATCGGCGACGCGATCATGGCCGTCTTCGGCCTGCCGCGGATCCACGAGGACGACGCTCTTCGCGCCGTGCGAGCCGCCTTCGCGATGCAGCAGGCGCTTGCGCAGTTGAACGGCGAGCTCCAGCAGCGCTGGGGCGTCCAGCTCGCGAACAGGACCGGCGTGAACACGGGAGAGGTCGTCGCAGGCGACCCCACGACCGGTCAGCGCCTGGTCACCGGCGACACGGTCAACGTCGCAGCACGGCTCGAGCAGGCGGCACCGGCGCTCGAGGTTCTCATCGGCGAGCCGACCTACCGGCTCGTCAGGGAGGCGGTCGAGGTCGAAGAGGTCGAGCCGCTCGAGCTGAAAGGCAAGTCCGAGCGCGTCCCCGCCTATCGCCTCGTCTCGGTCGCGGAGGACAAGGAGGGAATGCTCCGGCACACGGAGGCGCCCATGGTCGGCCGCGAGGAAGAGCTCGCGCTCCTACTCGAAGCGTGCAAGCGGGCGAAGGAGCGGCGGAGCATCGAGACGGTTGCGGTGTTCGGCGAGGCGGGCGTCGGCAAGTCGAGGCTCGCGAACGAGCTCCTCGAGCAAGCGGGAGACGTGTGGACGCTGCGCGGGCGCTGTCTTCCCTATGGCGACGGCATCACGTTCTGGCCGCTCGTCGAGGCGGTGCGAGAGGCGGCGGGGATCTCAGAGCGGGACCGGCGCGAGGCGGCGTTGCAGAAACTGTCCGACCTCGCGGGCTCGGGGAACGCCGACGTGGTGGAGCGGGTCGCGTCCGCCGTGGGCTTGTCGGACGCGCAGTTCCCCGTCGAGGAGCTCTTCTGGGGAATTCGGAGGTTCTTCGCCCTCCTGGCGGACGTTCGTCCGGTGGTCGTGGTCTTCGAGGACCTCCACTGGGCGGAAACCGTCTTCCTCGACCTCGTCGAGAACCTCACCGAGACGCTCGGCGACGCGCCGATCGTCCTGCTCTGCGACGCCCGCCCGATTCTCCTGGAGCAGCGCCCGGACTGGCTGAAGCTGCCGAATGCCGCCCAGATCGTGCTCGAGCCGCTGAGCGCCGACGAGAGCGAGCGGATCGTCCAGAACCTACTCGGCGACGCCGGCCTGGACGACAACGTGCGCCGACGGATCGTCGCGGCGGCGGAGGGGAACCCGCTCTTCGTCGAGCAGCTCCTCTCCATGATGATCGACGACGGCCTGATCGCGTTCGTCGACGGGCGCTGGCAGGCGCCGGCCGAGCTTCCGGACGTCACGATCCCACCGACGATCCATGCGCTCCTCGCCGCCCGGCTCGACTCGCTGGAACGCGAGGAGAGGGCCGTGATCGAGCCGGCCTCGGTCATCGGCCAGGTCTTCGCAGAGGACGCGGTGCGCGAGCTCGCCCCCGAGCCGCTCCAGGAGCAAACCCCGACGCTGCTCGGAGCACTCTCGCAGAAGCAGTTCGTCCGTCCAGATCCCAGCGAGCGCGCATTCGAGAACGCGCATCGCTTCCGTCACGTCCTTATCCGCGAGACCGCCTACGACGGTCTCCTCAAGCGGGCGCGCGCGACGCTGCACCAGCGCTTCGTCGTCTGGGCCGACCGGGTCAACGGCGACCGGGCGATGGAGTACGAGGAGATCCTGGGCTACCACCTCGAGCAGGCGTACCGCTACCTCGGCGAGCTCGGCCCCCTCGACGACCACGGTCACGCGCTCGGCGCGGACGGAGCCCGTCGGCTCGCATCGGCCGGGCGGCGGGCGCGCGCACGCGGCGACCTGACCGCTGCCGTCAACCTGCTCGAGCGGGCGACCCGTCTCCTCCCGGAGCTCGACCCGGCCCGCCTGGGCCTGCTTCCCGAGCTCGGCGAGACGCTCATCGACCTCGGCCGGTTCGAGGCCGCAGGGGCGATCCTGGAAGAGGCCGGGGAAACAGCTCGGTCGGTCGGCGACGCGCGTGTCTTCGCCGAGACAGAGCTGAGAGTCCTACTGCTCGAGCTCCGGACAGGAGCGGCCGAGGACTGGAGTGAGCAGGCGGTCCCGCGCATCGACAAGGCGATCGCGACCTTCACAGCAACCGACGATCACGCGGGGCTCGCGCGTGCGTACCGCGTTCTGGGCTATGTCCACGGAACTGCGTGCCAGTACGGCGACGCGGCGGCGGCCTGCGAGCAGGCGCTCGAACACGCCCGCCTGGCCGGTGACCGGAAGGAAGAGCGGGTCAACGCCACCAGCTACGCTCTTGCCGCCTGTTGGGGCCCGACGCCCGTCGACGAGGCGATCGTCCACTGCGAGGAGATCCTCGGCCAGGTCACGTCGAACCGCCTGTCGCGTGGCTGGGTGCTGTGTCTGCTCGCGCACCTGCACGCGATGAAGGAGGACTTCGAGACGGCGCGTGAGCTTTACCGGAACGGACGGGCCGCGATGGAGGAGATGGGGGAAGGCTGGTACGTGGCCTGGACGGCGCTGTCCTCCGCCCGCGTCGAGCTGCTCGCGGGCGACGCTCGCGCCGCCGAGGCGGAGCTCCGGCGTGGCTTCGACCTGCTCGAGCAGATGGGCGAGCGCTACCTCCGTTCGACCCTGACCGCCCTTCTTGCACGCGCGGCCGAGGGACAGGGCCGCCTCGACGAGGCGGAGGAGCTGACGAACCTCGCAGAGGAGCTCGCGGGCCCGGACGACGTCGAGACCCAGGCGGCGTGGCGGTCGGTGCGCGCGAAGGTGTACGCCGACCGCGGCCGACTCGACGAGGCCGCGAGACTGAGCCAGGAAGCTCTCCAGCTGCTGCTGCCGACGGACTCGGCGGTGATGAAGGTCGAGACCCTCGTGGGGCTAGGCGAGGTCTTCGAGCTGCTCGGTGAGCCGACGGCCGCCTGGGCCCTCAAGGAGGCGCTTGCCCTCTCCGAGGCCAAGGGCAACGCCGCGGCGGTCGCCGGCCTCAGGCGCTCGCTGGGCCGGCCCGAAGCCGAGCCGGCCCCCGCGAGCTAACTCCTAGCCGATTCCACCCCAGCCGCCCTGCGAAGGGCCGTTGACGGTGATGGTGACATCGCCCGTCGTCTTGTCCTGGACGGGTGGCCCCACCAGGCAGTCGCCTGTGGGATCGCTCGTCGTGTTGGGACAGAGAGCGACCGGATTGCCGTCGTGGTACCAGATCAGCTTCTTGACGTTGAACGTCTTCGACAGCTCGCTCGCGAACAGCGTGAACACGAGCGTCATGTGGTTGCTCTGGAAGAACGGGCTGCCGGAGCCGGTGACGAAGACGGTCGACGTCTGTGTCGTGCAGGCCGTGGGGCACGGGACGGTGGTGCCCGTCGGGCAGGCCGACCCGAGACCGAGAACGATCCCGCACTCCTGAAGCAGGACCAGCGCGCCACCGGCCGGTCCTTTCAGCGTCACCTGGCTCTTCTGGATGTTGTTGCCCCCATGCGTCGGATCGGTCTGCAACGTCGTCGTGACGTCCGGCGGCGCATAGCTGTTGAGCGCATCCTTGGCATCGAGCGTGAGCGGATTGACGATGGTGTTGGAGTTGAACGTGTCCGTGTGGCTCGAGGTAGGCGAGTTGTCGTTGGTGCCTTCCTTGGCCGTGAAGCCGGCGGTGTTGGTGAAGTTGACCGCGCCTCCGGCATTCGCCAGCGTCGGCACCTTGAAGATGATCTGCACGTCGAACTTCGCACCGGGCGAGAGCGAGCCCAGCTGGCAGGTCACGCCCTGCTTCGGGAAGTTGACCGTGCCCCGGTACGTCGGTGTTCCACAGGTGTTGCTGACGAAGACCACCTCGGAACCGGGGAACTGAAGGTCCTGGCAGGCCGTGCTGCAGGTCGAGGGGTCGACCGGGTCGCTGAGCTGAGAGTGCGTCAACGTGCCGTTTGCGACGGTGTAGTCGACGGTGATGGTGTAGCTGATGTAGGTCGATTGCCCCGCGACGACGTTGCTGTACGCAACCGGCACACCCGCGTCCGGGAACGAGGACTTGGTGAGCGTGATAGTTGGCGACGCCGCAGGTGCCGTGCCTGCTCCACCCACGAGCACCATGACGAGGCCGACGATCACCAGTGCGAGCGGCGCGAGCCATCGCTTCGCCACCCACGATGAATTACGAGTCAAGCGCTTTCCTCCCCTCACGTAGGCGCCACAGAGCAGGCCAACGGGCTCTGCCACGCGAGTTCAACGCCATGCTGGGGCGTACGCCCGGGGAAGTCAATAGGTCCTTCGGCCTATCGGCCAGCCGGACGGCTAGGCCGACTTGCGCGCAGGCGCGCGGCGGCGGGAACCGCTCTTCGCAGGCGCCTTCTGGGTCGCCTGCGTCTTCCGCTCCTTGGCCTCGGCGACGCTCCGCTTGAGCGCCTCCATAAGGTCGACTACCGGCGCTTCCGGGACCGGCTCCGGCTTGGCGATCTCCTGGCCGTCCAGCTTGGCCTCGAGCATCTGCCGGAGGTCGCTCCGATACTGGCTGTGCAGCTCGGACGGGTCGAACTCGCCGACGAGGCTCTGCATTACCTGCTGCGCGAGGTCGAGCTCGGCCTTCTTCACCTCGGTGCCCGCCACGGCCTCGTCGATCTCAGCCTGCGAGCGGACGTCCTCCGCGAGGAAGAGCGTCTCGAGCACCAACGCGTCGCCCTTCGGGCGGATGAGCGCGAAGTACTCCGACCCTCTGAGGACGAAGTGTCCGATCGCTCCCATGCCGGCGTCCTTCATCGCCTGCAGGAGGAGGACGTACGGACGCCGCTGGGCGGCCGCCTGCGCCGGCGCGAGATAGTAGGTGCGGTCGAGGTAAACGGGGTCGACGTCGTCGAGCGGCACGAAGCGCGCGATGTCGATCGAACGCGAGTCGTCGTGCTGCTGGATCGCCTCGAGATCGGCGTCCTCGACGATCACGAACTCACCCTTCGCGACCTCCCAGCCTTTCACGATCTCGTCGGGCCCGACCTCACGCTCGTGCGTCGGGCACCATCGCTTCTGGCGGATCGGCGTTTTGCACTCACGGTGAAGAGTCCGGAAGCTCACGTCCGACTGCTTCGCCTTGGGCGTGGTCGCGAGAGCCAGGCCAACGGGAATGTTGACGAGGCCGAACGAGATTGATCCGTTCCAGATCGTGCGCATGGGGCCGCTCCGAGTAACCTTACCGGTGCCTGACTTCAGTCTGGCACCGGCGTATCAGTCCGGATTGCCCTAATTCGTCGTGCGCCGCCTCGTTTCCTCCCCGGGCTAGTCTTCGAGTCGAAGTGGCGACGGAGACGACGACGCTGGCGCAGGAGTCCGGCCCGGCCCCCGGGACGCGCACGATCGCACGCCTGTGGCTCGACGCGGTCGCGCTCGAGCGGACGAGTCCGGCCTACCTCGTCCAGGACGGCGAGCAGTGGCGCGAGGTTTCCTGGGCCGAGGCGGCGACGACGGTCGACGAACTGGCCCATGGCCTGCTCGCGCTCGGGATCCGCAAGGGAGACGCCTTCGCGATCCTCGCCTCCACCCGCCTCGAGTGGGCGCTGTTCGACTTCGCGCTCGGCCTGATCGGAGCGGTCGGGGCCCCGGTGTACATGAACAGCTCGGCGAAGGACTGCGCCTACGTGCTCGAGCACTCGGAGGCGGTGGGCGTTCTCTGCGAGGACGATGTCCAGCGGGCCAAGGTCGACGGCGTCGGCCTCGAGCACGTCTTGACCTTCGACGACCTCGACGCGCTCCGCGCCCGCGGGAGGGAGCACGCAGCCCGGAGGCCCGGGGCCGTCGACGAAGCCGTTGCCTCCATACGCGAGGACGACCTCTTCACGTACATCTACACGTCCGGCACGACCGGCCCGCCGAAGGCCTGCATGATCAGCCACCGCAACTACTACGACATGGCCGACAAGGTGCTGCAGATCCAGGGCTTCATGGTCGGCGACGACGTGATGCTGCTGTACCTGCCGCTCGCTCACAACTTCGGGCGCCTGATGCATCTGCAGAGCCCGCACAGCGGCTACACGCTCGCCTTCTGCCCGGATCCCTACGGGGTGGTCGACGCTCTCCCGGCGGTACGGCCGACGGTCTTCCCGAGCGTGCCGCGCGTCTACGAGAAGATCCATGGCGCGGTCACGACGAAGTTCGCCGAGACGACGGGCATCAAGCGCCGACTGGTCACCTTCGCACTTCGAGTCGGGCGGAAGGTGAGCCGGCTGCGCGAGCAAGGTCGCGAGGTCCCGCCCTTCCTCGCCCTCCAGCACCGGCTTGCCGACCGGCTCGTCTACTCGAAGGTGAAGGAGCGCCTCGGCGGGCGCGTCCGTGTCTGCGTGTCCGGCGGCGCGCCGCTCGCTCGGGAGATCATCGAGTTCTTCCACTCACTCGACATCCTCATCCTCGAGGGATACGGCCTCACCGAATGCACGACGGCCGCCACGGTCAACCGCCCCTCGCAGTTCCGTTTCGGCACGGTCGGGCCACCGCTCCCGGGCGTGGAGCTGCGGCTCGCCACCGACGGCGAGGTACTGATCAGGGCGAGCACCATCTTCGGCGGCTACTTCAAGGAAGAGACGGCAACGAGGGAGGTCCTTCCCGGTGACGGCTGGCTCCGGACCGGGGACCTCGGCTCGATCGACGCGGACGGTTTCCTGACGATCACCGACCGCAAGAAGGACATCCTCGTCACCGCAGGCGGCAAGAACGTCGCTCCCCAGAACCTCGAGAACGCGCTGAAGACGCATCCGGTCATCTCCCAGGCGCTCGTCGTCGGGGACCGGAGGCCGTACGTTGCCGCGTTGATCACGCTTGCCGAGGATGCGAGCGAGGAGCACGCCCAGGAAGACGTCGAGCGCGCCGTCGCCGATGTGAACGCCGAGCTATCGCGGTACGAGCAGATCAAGCGCTACACCATCCTGCCTCGCGACTTCACCGCGGAGGACGGCGAGGTCACGCCCACGCTCAAGCTGAAACGCCGCATCTGCCAGGAGCACTTCGCGGCCGAGATCGAGGCGCTCTACTCCTGACCCAGGTCTTCCTCGTGCTGTCCGCGTTCCTCGCGAGCGCGGTCGAGATGGTCGAGGCGCTGACGATCGTCCTGGCCATGGGCGTGACGCGCGGTTGGCGTCCCGCGCTGACCGGCACGGGCGCCGCGCTGCTCGCGTTGGCGGCGATCGTCTCGGCGCTCGGGCCCGCGCTGACGGTCGTTCCGATCCATACCCTGCGGCTCGTCGTCGGCGCGCTCCTGCTCGTCTTCGGACTTCAATGGCTGCGCAAGGCGATCCTGCGCGCGAGCGGCTGGCGTGCGCTGCGTGACGAGAACGCAGTCTTCGCCCGTGAATCCGAAGAGGCGCGGGCCGCCGCCCACACGGAGCATGCGGGGCTCGACTGGTACGCGTTCACCATCTCCTTCAAGGGCGTGCTGCTCGAGGGCCTCGAGGTGGCGTTCATCGTCCTCACGTTCGGGAGCACGCAGGGCAGCATCCCCCTCGCCGCGGCGGGCGCCGCGGCGGCGGCAGTGCTCGTCGTCTTCGCCGGCGTCGTCGTCCGTGGTCCGCTCAGCCGGGTGCCCGAGAACACGCTCGCCTTCGCCGTCGGCGTGATGCTCACCACGTTCGGGATCTTTTGGGGGGCCGAGGGAGCAGGCGTCGACTGGCCCGGCGGCGACGCGTCGCTTCCGGGGGTTCTCGTCTTCGTGGTCGTCTGCGCCTTCGGCTTCGTCACCGCGCTTCGCCGCAGACGGCTCGCGTTCGCATGAGGCGGTTCGCGGCATTCTGGTGGGACTTCGTGGTGGGCGACGACTGGCGTGTCGCCGTCGGCATTGTCGCGGCGTTCGGGCTCACCGCCCTCCTCGCCGCGACCTCGGTCCCGGCGTGGTGGCTCATGCCGCTCGCGGTGGCGACGATCCTGTGGGTCTCGCTTCGAAGAGCGGCGCGCTAACGGGCTAGATGCGCCGTCCGCCGACGAAGGCGGAGGCGTAGTAACCGGAGAGCGACGAGATCTTCACGACGTCCCCGGTGTGTGGCGCGTGGATGAACTGGCCGCCGCC
>DASUXI010000108.1:0-10539 GCA_036377995.1 Gaiellaceae bacterium | reverse complement strand
GGACGCATCGCGCAGCGAGATCACGAATGCGTCGTTCGTCCCGACTACCGCGACGAGTCGCGGGTTGTCGGCGTGGGCGAGCGCTGACGGGAAGAAGAGGATGATCAGGAGGACGACTGGAGCGATTCGAATGGTCATGCCCGGACCCTACGGCTCGGCGACCACCTTGGATTTCCCTTGGCGCTAGGCACGGAGCTCAGCCCCGAATCCCGACTCGAGCGCAGCGACGATCCGGGCCCTGAGCGCCGCCGCGTCCTCGTCCGTGAGCGTCCTCTCCGGCGACTGGAACGTCACCGCGAAGGCGATGGACTTCTTGCCCGGAGGGATGGGAGGCTCCCGGTAATCGCTCAGGAATCGCGCCTCGACGAGACTCTCTCCGGCCGCCTCGCGTGCCTTTTCCAGCAGCGCCGCCGCGGGCACGCCGACGTCGACCACGAGCGCGAGATCCTGGTGCACGGCCGGGTAGGCCGCGATCTCGGCGAACTGCACCGGATCCACGACCGCCGCGGAGATCGACTCGAGCGACAGCTCGAACGCGCTCCACACACCCTCGAGAACCGTCGGATGCAGCTCCCCGACCGGCCCATGTGCGGTCGCGGCCGACCGTGACGGATGGAGGAGCCGATGCGGTTGCGGCTCGAACCGAACGTCGAAGTTCAGGGCCTGGGCCAGCGCCTCGACGACGCCCTTGGCACGCCGGAAGCCACCTTCGGCGATGCCGGCGACGTGGATCGACTCCGACGGCAGCCGCCCACCCGGCTCGTACACC
The DNA here is from genome assembly GCA_036377995.1 of Gaiellaceae bacterium. Taxonomy (GTDB): domain Bacteria; phylum Actinomycetota; class Thermoleophilia; order Gaiellales; family Gaiellaceae; genus 3-1-20CM-4-69-9. The sequence goes on along the minus strand of DASUXI010000108.1, from coordinate 9,770 downwards.
CGTGCGATCTCGAAGAGCGCCACCCGCTCGTTCCCGAGCTCGACGTTCCGGCGCGCGGCCTCGACGAGGCTCGGGAGCAGCGTCGTCCTGAGAACCGCGAGCTCGACCGTGATCGGCTCGAGCAGCCGCAACGCTCCCGGCTCGGGATCGGACTCGACGAGAGAGGGCGTGTACACCTCCGCGAAGCCGAGCCCCGCCAGAACATCCTCGACGCGGCGCTGGACGCGCTGCCCTCGCGTGAGCCGTCCGAACATCTCGCGGCGCACGGGGTAGGTGAAGGGCACGTCCTCGAGCCGGAAGCGCGCGACCTCCTCGACGACGTCGATCTCGCGCGCGACGTCGCGCGTGCGCCAGGTGGGTGCGGTCACGTCCTCACCGTCGCGGTCGAACCCGAGCCGTCCGAGGATTGCGTACTGCTCGGCCGGGACGGTCTCGACGCCGATGACCGTGTCGGCGCGGTCGGGCCGGTAGCGAACGACCGGGCGACTCGGCAGTCCGTCGTGCACGTCGACGTCGCCGGTCCAGCGCGCGCCGGACAGCTCCACGACGAGCTCCGTCGCGAGCGACGCAGCCTGCGCGGCAAGGTGCGGGTCCACTCCCTTCTCCCAACGGTTCGAGCCTTCGGTGCGGAGGCGCAGCCGCTCAGAGGTCCCGAAGATCCCGAATGGCTCGAAGTTCGCGGCCTCGAGCAGGACGTTCTGCGTCTGCTCGGTGATCTCCGTCTCCTCCCCGCCCATGATCCCGGCCAGAGCGATCGAGCGGTCGGCGTCCGCGATCATCAGGTCCTCGGGCTCGAGCTCTCGCAGCTCGCCGTCGAGCGTCTTCAACACCTCGCCCTCGACCGCCCGGCGCACGACGACGCGGCCGGCGGCGAGCGTGTCGAAGTCGAAGGCGTGAAGCGGATTGCCGAGGGCGAGCATGACGTAGTTCGTCACGTCGACGACGTTCGAGATCGGCCGCATGCCGGCGTCCGCGAGGCGCGTCCTCAGCCAGAGCGGCGACGGCCCGATCGAGACGTCCCGGAAGAGACGCCCGATGTAGCGAGGCGCGCCCTCGAAGTCCTCGATCCGAACGTCGACCGGCTCGTCGGCCCTCGGCTCGGGATCCCTGCCCGGAGGCGGCGAGAGGTCGATGTCGTACAGGGCGGCGACCTCGCGCGCGAGGCCGTAAATCGAGAGGAGGTCGGGCCGGTTCGGGGTCGACTCGACGAGGAGGACGTCCTCGGTCAGCGCGACCTTGTCCTGCAGCAGAGTCCCGGGCTCCCAGTCGTCGGGGAGGACCATGATCCCGGTGTGGTCGGTCCCGAGCTCGACCTCGTCCTCCGCCAGGATCATCCCGTTCGAGAGCTCGCCCCGGAGCTTCGTGGGCTCGAGCCGGCGGCCGTCGGCGAGGATCGCGCCGGGCAGGGCGACCGCGACCGTCGCGCCGGAGCCGAAGTTCCAGGCACCGCAGACGATCTGCCGAGCGTCACCATCCCCCACGTCCACCTGGCACAGCTGTAACCGGTCCGCGTTCGGGTGCTTTCCGGCCTCGAGGACCTTGCCGACCCTGAAGAGGCCGAGGTTGCCGTCATCGTCGGGGACGCCCCGGCGCACGACCCCCTCGACCTCCGCGACCGAGATGCTCAGCCGCTCGGCCAGCTCGGGCAGCGGCATCTCGAGTGCGACGTACTCCCCGAGCCATGAGATCGGTACGCGCATCGCTAGAACTGGCGCAGCACGCGCAGGTCCGGGGACCACAGGGGACGGATCTCGGCGATGTCGTGGCGCAGCTGGGCGACGCGCTCGAGCCCGCAGCCGAACGCGAAGCCGCTCCACTCCTCGGGGTCGAGCCCCACGTTCTCGAGCACGCGCGGGTCGACCATCCCCGACCCGCCCATCTCGAGCCAACCCGAGTACTTACAGGTGCGGCAGCCCTCGCCGCCGCAGATGCCGCAGGAGACGTCGGGCTCCATCGACGGCTCGGTGAAGGGGAAGAAGTGGGTGCGGAACCTGACGCGCCGGTCCTCGCCGAAGAGCGCCCGCATCACGTGGAGAAGGGTGCCCTTCAGGTCACCGAGTGTCAGGCCTCGGTCGACCGCCAGCCCCTCGAACTGGTGGAAGATCGGGAAGTGGGTGGCGTCGATCGTGTCGCGCCGATAGCACCGCCCGATCGAGACCATGTAGACCGGCGGCCGGCGCTCCTCCATCGCGTGGATCTGGGACGGTGAGGTCTCAGTGCGGAGGATGACCTCGGGATCGAGGAAGAAGGTCGCGCGCGGCGAGCGGCTGGCATGGGTCGGCTCGAAGGCGAGCTTGTCGAAGTTGTATTCCACCGTCTCGACCTCGCGGTCGTAGCGAAGCTCGTAGCCGAGGCCGAGGAACGTGTCCTCGATGATCCGACGGACCTTCGTCGTCGGGTGCAGGTGGCCGACCGGGAGCTCTTCGCCGGGAACCGTGACGTCGAAAGCGTCGTCGGCGAGCCGGCTGTCGAGCTCGGCGCGCTGCAGCTCCGCATCGCGGGCCGAGAAAGCCGTCTCGAGGCGCTCGCGCACGGCGTTCAGCGCCATCCCCGTCTCGCGGTCGCGCACGCCGCGAAGCGCGACCTTGAGGTCGCTCTTCCGCCCCAGCCATGCGGCATGGGCGGCGGCCAGCTCCGTCGGGGTCGCCGCGTCCGCGAAACTCTTCAGCGCATTGTCCGAGTACCCGTCCCAGTCCACAGGCCGAATCTAGCCTGTGAGCAGTTACGACGCGATTGCCGAGCTCTACGACCCGTGGAGCGCGAGCGTGGTCGAGGACGTCGCGTTCTACCTCGAAGAGGCCCGACGGTCGGGCGGCCCGGTGGTCGAGCTCGGAGTCGGGACCGGCCGCATCGCCGTCCCGATCGCGGCGGACGGGATCCGTGTCATCGGCATCGACTCGAGCCGAGGGATGCTGGACGTGTGCGGCCGGCGCGCGGCCCTTGCGGGGGTTGAGGTCGACCTGCGCGCCGGAGACCTGCGCGACCCGCCCGTGAGCGAGAAGGTTCCGCTCGTGATCTGCCCGTTCCGCTCCCTCCTCCACATGCACACGGACGAGGATCGGCGCAGCGTCCTCGCAGCGGCGCGACGGCTCCTCCTCGAGGACGGGCGGTTCGTCTTCGACGTGTTCGCCCCGGGCGCGGCGGACATCCAGGCCACCCAGGACCGGTGGCTCGAGCGCGAGCCGGGCATCTACGAGCACGCGGTGTGGGACGAGGACGAGCGAACCCTGACGCTCACCGTGCGCGGCCGCGGGCGTGAGACGACGATGGCGTTGGCCTGGCTTGCTCCCGAGGAGTGGCGGGCTCTCCTCGAGGCCGGCGGCTTCGACGTCGAGGCGTGCTATGGCTGGTTCGACCGCAGCCCGTACGCCGGCGGCGAGGACACGGTGTGGATCGCCGTGCCTCGAGGTTCGGGCGCGGCCTCAGCTACCGCCGGCGCCGCGTGAGCTCGTAGAGCGCGATCGCCCCGGCGGCGGCGACGTTGAGCGACTCCGCTCCCTCGGCGAGCGGAATCGTCACCCGCGACTCGCACCGGGCGAGGACCTCCTCCGGGAGCCCTTCGCGCTCCGCTCCGAGCACGAACGTCGTCTGCTCCGAGAGCTCGGTCGCGGCGAGCGGGCTCCCGCCGTGAGCGACGAGAGCGACGCGACGGCCGGGCGCTTCGTCGAAGCCGACGAGCGGCACGCGGAAGATCGCGCCCATCGACGCGCGCAAGGCCTTCGGCCCCGTGGCGTCCGCCGAGCCCGCCGAGACGGCGACGAACGCCGGCCCGAGAGCGTCCGCCGCCCGCACGAGCGTCCCGACATTGCCGGGGTCCGAGACCCGCCAGAGCGCGAATCCCGCCGGAGGCAGGTCGCCCCGCGGAAGGTCGGCGCGCCGGAAGACCCCGATCACGCGAGGCGGGTGCGCGAGCGTCGAGACCTCCGCCAGCAACTCGGCCGCGACGTTCTCACCCGCGACGAGCAGCTCGACCGGCTCGACTCCCGCGCTCCGAGCCGCCTCGACGACATCCTCGCCCTCGGCGGCGAACAGCCCGAGCTTGTCGCGCCACCGGCGCTCGAGCAGCTTGCGGACGAGCTTGAGCTTCTCGTTCTCGCGTGAGGTGATCAGTGCGGCTGGGTCAGCTCTGGAGCGCCGACTTCGCCTTCTCGGCGATTGCGCCGAACGCCCGCGGATCGCTCACGGCGAGGTCGGCGAGCACCTTGCGGTCGAGCTCGATCTCGGCCTTCCTGAGCCCCGCGATGAACTGGTTGTAGGAGAGCCCGTTCGCGCGCGCCCCCGCGTTGATCCTCATGATCCAGAGCCGCCGGAACGTCCGCTTCTTGTTCTTGCGGTCGCGGTAGGCGTACGTGAGCGAGTGGTCGACCTGCTCTTTCGCATAGCGGTACGAGGACTTCTTCAGCCCCCAGTAGCCCTTCGCCTGCCCGAGGACCTTGCGCCGCTTCTTGCGAGCCGCAACGGATCTCTTCACGCGCGGCATCAGCGCTTCCCTCTCGGCGCGAGCATCTGTCTGAGGGCCCGCTTGTTGGGCTCCGCCACCGGCTGGTCCTTGCTGAAGCGCCGCTTTCGCTTGGAGGTCTTCTTCGTCAGGTTGTGGCTCTTCATCGCCTGGCGGCGAAGGAGCTTGCCCCCGGCGGTGACCTTAAACCGCTTCTTGGCGCTGCTCGATGTTTTCGTCTTCGGCATCTTCCTTCTTCACTCCAGCGTTCTTCGTCGGGCCCAGAACCATGACCATGTTTCGCTTCGACTCGAGAAGCGGCGGAGTCTCGATCTGGCCGATCTCCTTCACGTCCTCGGCGAGCCGCATCAACAGGTCGCGCCCTCGCTCGGGGTGGTCCGCCTCCCGGCCTCTGAACATGATCGTCACCTTGACCTTGGCGCGCTGGTTCAGAAAGCGCTCGACGTGACCCTTCTTGGTGTTGTAGTCGTGAATCCCGATCTTCGGCCTGAGCTTGATCTCCTTGACGTTGATCTGCGTCTGGTGCTTGCGTGCGAGCTTGGCTTTCTGTTCCTGCTCGTACCGGTACTTCCCGTAGTCCATCACTCGGGCCACCGGCGGATCGGCCTGCGACGCGACTTCGACGAGATCCATGTCCTTGTCGAAGGCGTACTGCATCGCCTCCTTCGTCGGCTTGATCCCCAACTGGGAGCCGTCGTCGTCGATGAGCCTGACCTGGGACGCGCGGATGTAGTCGTTGATCCGGGCCTGCGGAGCGGGCCGGGAGGGAGGTTCGACCGTGCGCCTCGGCCTCAAAGGGCTATCACCAAGCTAGCTTCGATCCTTTCGTTCGAGTTACCCCCGAGCCAGACTGAAGTCTGGCACGGGCTTCCAAACACACAAAAACCGCTGCAAGCAGCGGCCCAGAATCCTCGTCGTTCCGACTCGGTTGAACCGCGCTGAGCTCATGCTCGCGAGGTGAGGAACGTGGGCGCCCCTGCTTGCAGGCTTACAGGTTAGCAAGCTCGGTCAGTTCGGTCCGGAGCGCGTCCAGGCTGAGCGTGGACTGCTCGCCGCCCCGTGTGCGGACTGCAAGCGACTCATCGGATTCCTTGTCCCCGTACACGACCACGTAGGGGATCTTCTCGACCTCCGCGTCGCGGATCCGCTTCCCGACGGTCTCGTCCCGCTCGTCGATCTCGACCCGGTAGCCGGCGAGCTTCTCCTCGAGGGCATGCGCCGCGTCGCGATGGTCCTGGCCGACGGGGATGATCCGGATCTGGACGGGCGCGAGCCAGAAAGGGAACGCGCCCGCGTAGTGCTCGATCAGGATGCCGGCGAACCGCTCGAGCGACCCGAGCAGCGCCCGGTGGATCACGATCGGATGGTGCTCCGCGTTGTCCCCCCCGAAGTAGCTCAGCCCGAAGCGGACCGGCATCTGGTAATCGAGCTGGATCGTCCCCATCTGCCACGAGCGACCGAGCGAGTCGGTCATGTGCAGGTCGATCTTGGGACCGTAGAAGGTCCCCTCGCCGGGGCTCACCGCGTACTCCATGCCGTGCCGCTTCAAAGCGGTCTCGAGCGCTGCCTCCGCGCGGTCCCACTGCTCGTCGGTGCCGAGCCGCTGCTCCGGCCGAGTTGAGAGCTCGGCGCGCGGCGTCAGGCCGAAAAGGTCGTACAGGAAGCGCGCGTACTCCACCATCCCGTGGATCTCGTCCTGGACCTGCTCCTCCGTGACGAAGACGTGCGCGTCGTCCTGCGTGATGTGCTTGACGCGAAGCAGGCCGTGCAGCGTCCCGCCACGCTCGTCGCGGTGAAGCGTCGAGGACTCCGCGTAGCGGATCGGGAGCTCGCGGTAGCTGCGACGGCGCTCTCCGAACAGGAGCATGTGGCCGGGACAGTTCATCGGCTTCAGCGCAAGCGGCTTCTCGCCCTCATGGGCCTCGACGAAGAACATGTTCTCCCGGTAGTTCTCGTAGTGCCCTGAGGTGATGTACGTCTCGATGTCGTAGAGGAGCGGCGTCTTCACCTCGACGTAGCCGCGCCTCCCGTTTTCGCGGCGGCGCAGATCCTCGAGCTCGTTCCAGATCACCATGCCCTTCGGGTGCCAGAAAGGCGAGCCCGGGGAGTTCTCGGCGAGATGGAAGAGATCGAGTTGCGGCCCGAGCTTGCGGTGATCACGCCGACGCGCCTCTTCGAGACGCTCCAGGTACGCGTCGAGGTCCTCCTTGGAGTAGAAGGCCGTGCCGTAGATCCGCGTCAGCTGCTTGTTGTTCTCGTCCCCACGCCAGTACGCGCCTGCAAGGCCGGTCAGCTTCAGCGCCTTGATCGGCCTGGAGTTCTGCAGGTGCGGCCCGCGGCAGAGGTCTGTGAACTCACCCTGGGTATAGAAAGAGATCGGCCCTTCTGCGGTGCCGACGAGCTCGACCTTGTAAGGCTCGCCCTCCCCCTCGAAACGGGCGCGCGCCTCGGCGGCCGATACCTCCTCCCGGCTCCATTCCCGGCCCTCGGAGAGCTCGCGCGTGATCTCCGCCTCGATCCCCGGGAGATCCTCCTCGCCGATCGGCTCCGGGAACTCGAAGTCGTAGTAGAACCCGTTCTCGATCGGCGGCCCGATCGCGACCTTGACCCCGGGGTAGAGGCGCCGGACCGCCTCCGCGAGCAGGTGCGCCGACGAGTGCCTGAGTACGGCGAGCGCATCCGGGTCGTGCGCGTCACGCGTCGTGAGAATCTCGACCTGCTGGCCGTCCTCGAGAGGGAGGCGCAGGTCCTGCACGTTCCCGTTCGAGCGTACGAGGACGGCCTGCTCGGCAAGCCTCGGGCCGATCGCGCGGGCGGCGTCGAGCCCCGTCGCGCCCCCGGGGAGCTCGAGCTCGGAGTTGTCCGGAAGGACGACCTTCATCGCCGACAGGATAAGGATCGGGTCAGCTCGAAACGCACACGCGCAAAATTGTCAAGTCTCTTCGACGGCGCTGCGTAGGTTTGCCGGCGCCTTGAGCCAGTAACTCTCACGGAGCCACTCCAGCGCATTTTCGAGCGACTCCGCATCGGTGACGTGCGCGCTCACCCATCCGTAGCGGCCAACGTAACGCGCGACGCTGACATATGCGAAATGCAGCGCAATTTCGCGCTCATCGGATGTGAGCTTCACCGTAAGCGTCACGGGGCCGTCACCGTTCGACATGGCGGCGAACATCTTGTTGTCGCCAACTTTGAAAACCGGATGGCCCCACGGTGAGTCTTCGTACGTCTCCGGGAACGACAATGCAAGCTCACGTATGCGTTGTCCGTACGACACGTGTTGTATTTTCATCGTTTCGTAGGGAGTTGCGCGGGGTACGCAACGCGCGATTCGGACGACGAGGAGGAGAGATGCCTCAACACATACGAGACGTCGTGACCTCCAATCCCTGCACCATCGACGCGCAGAGGTCCGTTGCGTACGCAGCGAAGATGATGCGGAAGGAGGATGTCGCCCTCGCACCGATCGTCGAGGGCGGCAGGTTGATCTGAATGCCGACCGATCGGGAGGACCCGGACGAGGCGCTGCGAATGACGGCCAAGCATCAGTTGGCCGGCTCGTAGAGGCAAAAACCAATCAGGAGGGCAGATGTCGAGTTTCGAAGAAGGGCAGTTTCCAACATCACCGCTGGTCGAGAGCCAGCTGGACAGCCCGATGATGACGCCGGAGCCCCAGCTGGCCGAGGAGCAGCCGGAGGAGGAGAGCATCTCGAAGGTGCAGTCGTCGAGCCGCGGTCGCCGCAAGCGCAAGACGGCGGCGCGGAAGACGACGGCGCGGAAGACCACCGCACGGAAGTCCACCGGCACCCGCAAGCGTAAGACTGCGGCGCGGAAGTCGGCGGGCGGAAGCAAGCGCAAGACGGCGGCCCGGAAGTCCACGGTGGGCCGCAAGCGCAAGACCGCGACGCGGAAGACGGCCGGCCGCAAGGCCGCCGCGACCCGCAAGCGCAAGACCGCAACGCGGAAGACGGCCGGCCGCAAGGCCGCCGCGACGCGCAAGCGCAAGACGACGGCCCGCAAGTCCACGGGCACGCGCAAGCGCGCGACCACGTCACGGAAGCGCGCGACGGGCGCGAAGAAGAAGACGACGGCCCGCCGCAGCACCGTGAAGCGGAAGACCGCCACCCGCAAGACCGGCGCACGAAAGACCAGTGCGCGTCGGCGCACGACGCGTCGCAAGTAGCACGGGCGCAGCCGTGGGACAGAAAAGGCCCCGCTCACGCGGGGCCTTTTCATGGTCCCGATCCGCGGCTATGCCTTCGCCGGCGCCTGCAGCTCGACCTCGGCCGCTTCGCCGCGCCGCAGCTCCCTACTGCGCTCGGCCTCGGCGTTGACCTCGGCCCCGAGCAGGAGCGCGACCGCGCTCAGCCACAGCCAGGTCAGCATCACGACCACGGCGGCGAGCGAGCCCCAGGTCTTGTTGTAGGAGGCGAACTTGGCCGCGTAGAAGGCGAAGCCGCCGGACACGATCAGCCAGATGACGATCGCGAGCGCCGACCCGAAGCTGAGGAAACGCCAGCGCGGATGCTTCACGTTCGGCCCGTAGTACATCAGCCCGGCGAAGGCAACCAGCAAGCCGCCGACAAGAAGCGGCCATTCGGCGACGTACCAGACGATCTTGACGATGGACTTGGCGCCGAGAGCGTTGCCGATCCAGGTTGAAAGGTGCGGTCCGAGCACGAGCACGCCGAAGGCAAGCGCGAAGCCGATCAGGGCGAACACGACCATCGTCAGCGCAGTGACCCGCCGGCGTACGAAGCCGCGTCCCTCCTCGCGGTCGTACGCGATGTTCAGAGCCCACATCAGGTTCTGCATCGCGCCGGTCAGCGACCAGAGAGAGAGCGCCGAGCCGACGGCGAGCACGGCAACGCCGGTGCCCTTTCGCTGGGTCATGTTCTTCAGGCTGCTCTGCAGCAGGCTCGCCGCCTGGGGCGGAACGATCCCGTGCAGTTTTCCGATCAGCGTCGTCACCGCGCCGGGACCGGCAAGCAGACTGAACAGGCCGACGGCGACCATCAGCGCGGCCGGAATCGCAAGGAATGCGTAGTAGGCGAGCGCGGCCGCGATGTTGGTCATGTGATCGTTGCTGAACTCCTTGAGCGCGCGCCGGAGAATCGCGAAGTAGTCCCGCCCGGAGAGATCGCGGGGGCCGGGGTCCGCGAGATGCGGCTCCTCGTGCTCGGGCTGGGGCTCGGGCGCCTCGTCGGGGAGCGGGCGCTCCGCGTGGTAGTCGTCGGCGACGTCGCGCTCCTTGCTCCCTCTTTGCTGCAACAGCTTCATCACGTACCTCCGCGCTCGGGTCTGCAGACCT
>DASUXI010000107.1:0-2379 GCA_036377995.1 Gaiellaceae bacterium | reverse complement strand
GAGCTCGAGCTGCAGGATCCTCGAAGCCTCGGAGACATGCCCCTCGCGGTCGTCCCGCCGCTCGGAGACCATCGCCTTGATCTCGGCGTACTTCCGCGGGTGAAGCGTCTCGAACGCCAGATCCTCGAGCTCCCACTTGAGCGCGTGGATGCCGAGGCGATGCGCGAGCGGCGCGTACACCTCGAGCGCTTCCTTCGACTTCTGCACCTGCTTCTGCTTGCCGAGGTACTCGATCTCGCGCAGGTTGTGCAGCCGGTCTGCGAGCTTGATCAGGATCACCCGGACATCCGCTGCCATGGCGACGATCAGCTTGCGGTAGTTCTCGGCCTCCGCCTGCTCCCTCGTCTGGAACTGCACGCGGGTCAGCTTCGTGACGCCTTCCACGAGCTTCGCGATCTCGTCGCCGAACTCGGTTCGAACGTCGTCGAGGTCCGCGTCGGTGTCCTCCACCACGTCGTGGAGGAGGGCGGCGGCGATCGTCTCGTTGTCGAGCCGCAACTGCGCGCAGATCCTGGCCACGCCCCACGGATGAAGGACGAACTCCTCCCCAGAGCGCCTCTGCTGGCCCTCGTGGGCGTGGGCGGCGAAGAGGAACGCGCGCGAGATGAGGTCGCGGTCGACCTCGGGGTTGTACGCGGAGACGTCGGCGATCAGCTCGTCAATGAGCTCCTGATGCTTCTCATGAGTCTCAAGGACAGCCATACCTCCAGTGTACTCCGGGGGTTCGGCGCGCTCTCCCTCGTCCAAGGGGCGTATCTCAAGCGCAGGAAGGCTCGTTCCGATGGTGAAAGGGACTTGTCCATGCACTGGTACAGACGTCGACAGCAACGCCGCGCAGCCGCTAGGGCCGCCCGCCTGATCGTGGCCCTCGACGCCCTCGCAGGCTCCCGCCCAAGCCCTCGGCGCGTTCGCCGGGTCTCGCTGACCGCCCGGCCTAGCTGACGGTCGCGAACGCCTCCGGGTAGACGAGCCGGCCGCGGATCGCCGGGTCGTGCGCGCTCAGGATGCGCGCCATCAGATACTGGGGGCTCACGTTCGCGGGCGCCGTGATGCCGGCCTCGTCGGAGCGGCGAAAACCGAACCGCCCGTAGTAGCGGGGGTCGCCCTCGACCAATACGAGCGGCGCTCCACGTTCCTCCGCGAGACGAAGCGCCTCCCTCATCAACGCACCGCCCACACCCCGTCTCTGATGGGCGGGTGCCACCGCAAGCGGCGCCACCTGCAGAACGCGAACCGGCCCGGGCTCGAGGTCGACGTAGCTGACAAGGATGTGGCCGACGATCTCGCCGTCGACCTCGGCGACGAGCGACAGCTCCGGTAGGAAGCGGTCCGAGGCACGGATCGCGTCGACGAGGTCGGGCTCGACAGGGCTCCCGAAGGCTGCCCCGACGACTCTCCTGATCGCGGCATGGTCGGCGTCTGCCTCACGACGGATCCTCACGCGGCGCGCAGGAGTGCAGGCTCGACGAGAAGCGCGCGAAAGGCCTCTGACTCGAGCGGGTGACGCCGTGTCCCTCCTGCCTCGAGCTCGAGCTCGTCGAAGATCGCCTGCGCCTGGGAGTCCCGGGCGGGGGCGTCCCATTGCCCACGCAGCCAGGCGTAGAGCTCGCCGAACCGGTCGTCTGCGTCGAAGACCCGCCGGACGAGGAGCTGTGGCGCGACCGTGCCGTTCCAGTGGTTCGCCTGCAGGCGGAACGCGACGTCGTACCGGCCGGCACGCCGGTAGCGGTCGAGCTTCGCTCCCTGCCCGAACGCGATCGCCGAGCCGGCGTCGCGACCGCCCTGGCGCACGCGAAACCGAAGATGCTTTCCCTCGCCGACCGTTGCGAGGTCGTCGAGCTCGCACTCGGGAGCGAGCAGCGTGACGTCGGGATTGCCGAGTCCGAACGGCGCGAGCTGCCGCAACTCCTCGCAGAGGTCGAGGGTGAGGTTAGTGTCCCGAGGGATCACGGCATCGACCACGGTCGTCGGCACCAGGTCCTCGTCCGCGAGCGTCCCTTCGGCCTGCGCGGCGAAAGAGTCGGCGAGCGCCTCGAGCCGCTCGGGCAGGATCGACAGGCCGGCGGCCGCACGGTGTCCGCCGAAACGCTCAAGGAGCTCGGAGCACGCTCCGAGCGCCGCGTGGAGGTCGAACGCCGGAATCGAGCGTCCGGAGCCCTTCCAGAGCCCGTCCGTGCCCGCGATCAGCACGACCGGCCGGTGGTAACGCTCGACGAGACGGGAGGCGACGATGCCGATGACTCCTTCGTGCCAGTCCTCGCCCCAGACGACGTAGGCATGCCTCCGGCGCTTCGCCTCCGGCCAGGATTCGACCTGCTCGATCGCCGCCCTCAGGATCCTGTCCTCGACCGCCTGGCGGTCGCGGTTCAGGTCCTCCAG
>DASUXI010000106.1:0-3801 GCA_036377995.1 Gaiellaceae bacterium | reverse complement strand
GTGCTGGTATGCCTTCTGGCGCAGGGCCACCTGCTGATCGAAGGCGTGCCGGGACTGGCCAAGACGCTGACCATCAAGACGACGGCGGGCGTGCTCGGGGGCTCGTTCGCCCGCATCCAGTTCACCCCCGACCTCGTGCCGTCTGATCTCGTCGGAACGCGGATCTACCGGCCCGGAGAAGGCATTTTCGAGACCGAGCTCGGGCCGGTGTTCTGCAACTTCCTGCTCGCGGACGAGATCAACCGCGCTCCGGCGAAGGTGCAGTCCGCGCTGCTCGAGGTGATGCAGGAGCATCAGGTGACGATCGGCCATTCGACGTATCCGGTCCCGGAACCGTTCCTCGTCATGGCGACGCAGAACCCGATCGAGTCGGAGGGGACGTACCCGCTGCCCGAGGCGCAGGTGGACCGGTTCATGTTGAAGGTCGTGATCGACTATCCCGAGCACGACGAGGAGCTCACGATCGTCCAGCGCCAGCTCGTCGACCAGCCGGTCCTCCGGCAGGCGCTCTCGCTCGACGAGCTCCGCGCGCTGCAGAAGGCCGTGTCGGGCGTCTACGTCGACCCGGCGCTCGTCAGCTACGCGGTCGCGATTGCGGCCGCCACGCGCGATCCTGCCGCGCACGGCCTGCCCGACCTGGGGCACTACATCGCCTTCGGCGCGAGCCCGCGCGGCCCGATCAGCCTCGTCCAGGCCTCGCGCGCGCTAGCACTCGTTCGCGGCCGTGACTACGTCCTCGCCGAGGATCTCCACGCGCTCGCAAAGGACGCGCTCCGGCATCGTCTGGTGTTGACCTACCAGGCGCTCGCCGAGGAGGTCACGTCGGACTCGATTCTCGACCAGGTCGGCGCCGCCGTTCCGGTCCCCGCGATCGACCTGGCTGCCTCCGGCGCGGCGTGAGCCTCGTCCGGTCACTGCGCTCCGAGCCCACGCCCGCCCGGCCCGGGCCGGGGCCGCTGCCGGACGCTCTCCTGCGAGCGCTCGACGTGAGCATCGGGCGCAGGATCGAGGGGCTGCTCGCCGGCGACTACCGCTCGACGCTCCACGGCGAGGGAACGGAGCTCGCCCTCGTCCGTCCCTACGTGCCCGGTGACGACGTTCGGCGCATCGACTGGGCCGTAACGGCGCGCACGGGTGATCCGCACGTGCGCGTCCAGCTCGCCGAGCGCGTCCTGGTCACCTGGCTCGTGCTCGACACGTCGCCCTCGATGCAGTTCGGCACCGCCGATCGCCGGAAGGGCGACGTCGCCGAGGGAGTCGCCATCGCCGTCGGTCATATCGCGACTCGCCGCGGCAACCGGCTCGGCATCGTCACGTTCGGTGACCGGAGCCCGCGCGCGGCTCCGCCGCGGCAGGGCCGCATGGCGCTGATCGGGCTGTTGGGCGCCCTGCGGGGCGAGACCGTCGACGCGGGGGACGGTCGGATCGGCGCAACTTCCCTCGGAGAGGCCCTCAGACGCGCCGGCGCGCTCGCGCGGCAGCGATCGGTCGTGGTCGTGGTCAGCGACTTCCGCGGCCCGCTCGACTGGCGTCGTCCGCTGCTCGAGCTCGCGGGCGGTCACGAGCTCGTCGCGGTCGAGATCCGCGATCCGGCCGAGCAGGAGCTCCCGGATGCCGGCCCGCTCTGGCTCGTCGACCCCGAGACCGGCAGACAGCTTCGGGTCGACACGCGCAGCACCGCGCTGCGGTCGCGGTTCGCCGCCGCCGCCGCGGAAGAGCGCGCGGTCGTCGCGCGGACGCTCGCCTCTGCAGGCGCGCGCCACGTCGTGCTGACGACCTCGGGAGACTGGCTGCGAACGATGGCGTCGTTCCTGCGGAGGCGACAGGGGCGGTGAGCTTCGAGTGGCCGCTGGCGCTGATCGGCCTCGCCGCCGTTCCGCTGCTGGTCGCCCTCTATGTTCGCCGTGAGCGCCGGCGCACGACGGCGGCGGCGAGGCTCACGTCGCCCGGCTTGCTGCCGAACCTGGTCGACGCCTCGCCGGGCTGGCGCCGCCACCTCCCGATCGCGGTCCTGGTTGCCGGGTTGACGGCGATGCTCGTCGGTGTCGCCAGGCCGCACGCGACCGTCAGCGTGAACCGCGAGGAGGCGACGGTCATCCTCGTGATCGACACGTCCCTCTCGATGCGCGCCGACGACGTCAAGCCAACGCGGCTGCTCGCCGCACGCGGGGCCGCGCGGGCGTTCGTCGAGCGGATGCCGAAGAAGTTCCGGGTCGGCATCGTCGGTTTCGCCGGGCGCGCGTACGTCGCCCTGCCGCCGACGGACGACCGCTCGCTCGTGCCGGCGGCGCTCGCATCGCTTCGACCCGGTCAGGGGACGTCGCTCGGCGACGCGGTCGCGCTGGCCACGCAGCTCGGACGGCGGCAGCGCGCCGCGGACGGGGTCGTCCCGCCGATCTCGATCCTCGTCATCTCCGACGGCGCCCAGAAGTCGGGCCGCACACAGCCGGCGGCGGCCGCGCAGAGCGCCCATTCCTTCGGCATTCCCGTATACGCGGTCGTCCTCGGCACGCCGGACGGTGTCATCCAGGTCCCGCTCGCGAACGGCTACCAGGCCCAGATCCGGGTTCCGCCCGATGCCGAGACGCTCAAGACGGTCACGGGCATCACGGGCGGCGAGCTTTTCACCACGCCGACCGACGCGCGCCTCCGGGAGGTCTACGAGAAGCTCGGCTCGCGTCTCGGGAAGCGCACCCAGGTGCGAGAGGTGACGGACTATTTCGCGGGTGGGTCGGCGGCCCTGCTCTTCTTCGGCGGCGCGCTGTCGGCGCTGTGGTTCAGGAGGGTGCCGTGAGGAAGCTCGTCGCTTTGCTCTGTCTCGCCGGCGGGATCGCCGCCGCCGGTGCCCAGCCTGCGGCGGCGACGAACGAGTGCCGCGGCTTGCTGATCTGCGTTCCGGTCGCCGGACCGTGGGTCGCCGTGCCTGGCGGCCTCGGCGTTCCCCGCGGCCGCGTCGACTTCCAGCTCTCCTGTCCCCGCCGCTACGCGATCGGCGGCCTCGACGCGGAGCTCGGCGACCGCGCCATCGACATCGGTTTCGTCGGGAAGCTGGGCGGCCCGGTCGGGCCCGGCGTGACGACAGGTCGTGCCGCGGTCTTCACGGCCACGTATGTCGGCGCGTCCGCGAGGGCGCCGAGCTTCCGTCCGCATCTCGGCTGCATCCCGGCGAGCGGTGGCGGCGGAGGGCCGGTGCCCTACCGCCGCGTTGCCGCCGCCGCGGCGTTCCCGCCCGGCGAGCCGACCGTCCACCGCGTTCGCAATGTCCGACTCCGGCCGGGCGTCATGACGGTGTTCGCCGCCTGCGGCGCCGGCGAGCGGCTCGTCTCGGGCTGGCAGGCCGTCGGCTTCTACACGTCGGGGCCGCCGGACGCCACGCTGCTTAACAGCGTCCGGACGGCGCGCACCGTGCGCGGCGGCCGCGTCGCCGTGCGCGTCGCCGCGGGCCCGGCGGCCGGTCAGGTGCGCACCATCGTCCAGGCCGGCGCCGTCTGCGCCGGGGGCGACTGACGTGAGCTTCGAGCGCCCCCTCCTCCTGCTGACGCTGCTTGCCCTGCCCGCCGCTGCAGCTCTCTACCTCCTGTCGGAGCGGCGGCGGATGCGCTACGCGATCAGGTTCACGAATCTCGACGTGCTCGCCGGGGTCGTCTCCGGGCGGGCGTGGCGGAGGTATGTCCCGCCGGCGCTCTTCCTCCTCGCGCTCGCCGCGCTCTGTGTCGGCGTCGCGCGCCCGCAGACGACGACGCTCGTCCCGCGCGACCGTGCCACCGTCATCCTCGTCGTCGACGTCTCGCGGTCGATGGA